>NZ_CP030850.1:2544615-2862692 GCF_003325355.1 Runella rosea | reverse complement strand
TCTTAGAACAGAGACTCTTGCGCCGGTTCCACCACTGCTAGTACCATAATTCATGTAGAATTCATGCTCAACTCCTCCGGCTACAATAACACCAGGTACAGAAAACCAATTTAAGGGGGCTGTACTGTTGGGTATAGCTTCGGCCAGATAGACTAATACAGCGCTACTAGTTAGTATTGCAGGCGTGATATCAGATGGTAAGTTAAAGTTATAACCTGCACCTTTTCCTAATGGAAAATTGTTCGCCCCATATGTGAACTGTATCACATTGGCATTGCCAGTCGGTCCTGCTGGTCCTGCCGGTCCATCTGGCCCTACAGGCCCTACTTGGCCTACCGCTCCTGTCGGGCCTGCGGGTCCTGCTGGACCGACTGCCCCTGCTGGGCCTTCACAACTGGTAAACAATAAACTACTGAACACAACAAGTACTGATAAAACGACTGAAATAATGGATGATTTGTTCATAATAAAATGTGTGGATTTGCTGGAAATTTGATTGGTTGATAAAAGGTTAAAATTTTCAATTTAATAATAGCCTATATGCAGTTTTTAGATAATAGTATTGAGACATAAATAACTGATCATTTTATACTACTTTACGTTCAGAATATCATGTCTCAATACTATAATTATGGTTTTATTGTACGGGCACAAGTCTCCACATTTGGCCCGAAACATTTTGAGTTTTATCCATAAACGCATTGCCAGAATATACAGACTTATTTTCAGGCTTATTTCCTTCCAAAGAAAAGTTGTTGCCATGTAGCATTGTACGTAATCTATAGAGGTGGTCGCCGTTGTTGGCACTCACTAAATCTAATCGCCATAGTTGACCTGTTACATCTTGGCAATTATCCATAAAAGACCTGCCATCTTTCTCTCCCCCGGCAGTATTAGCCTCCAAGCATCTGCCATCGCCCTGGTCACTCGATTTTAAGCGATACCAACCTTTATTTTTAGTATCGGGCACCAATTTCCACATTGTTCCAGTTGCACCTTTTTGAGAAGACATAAACGATGCCCCACTCATAACATTACTTGCTGAACCATTGCTTTCAAGAGATAGTGCATCGCCCGTGAATGCGGTCCGTAAATAATAATAGCCTTGATAATTAGGGCTAAAAGAACGCCCCCGCTCTTGAGCATAGGATGTTAGTGTAAGGCCAATGACCAGAATCATTACAAGGGTTTTAAAAGTTTTCATTTGGGTAAAGATTTAGTGATATTAACTATTTGTTGCCTACTCTAAATAGCATTTTCGGCTTCCTACTTTTGATTATGCACCAAAGCTAAATTGGCATGCAAAAGCCTCAAAATTTTAGGGATAAAACGCCGATTTTAGGGATAGAATTAAGATTTGATTTATTCATCATAACCACCGCTAGGGGCGTGTTAAGTAGTAGAGTAAAAGTTTTGGTGTTTTTTAAAAAAATGAGAAAATGCGGGTGCGCTCGGTGTCTTATTGATGCTATGCAACAATACACTTAGTTTTTCTGGTTTTGGAACAATAAACTAAGTTTTTGGAACAATACGAGCAGTCTTTCAGAAACCTGATTTTTATCTTTGCTGTGTTTGGTAACCCGTAAAGTAGCCCTCTAAACAGATCCTAAAAGAAGCTGTATCAGGGTTGGGTTATCGTAATCTCGCGTATTTGCCCTGATTGCATTACCCTACTTAAACCCTCTCAAAAACCAATGGAACAACTCATTTCTTCTGAAACAACCGCCGTTGCACCCGTTGCGGAATCCAGCCGCATTGCCATCATTGATATGCTGCGAGGCTTTGCGCTACTCGGCATTTTATTAATGAATATACCGGGGTTTTCAATGGCAGATTATTCGTTTGAAGTCTTCAAAAATGACCCAGACAACCCAAACTTTTGGCTCTATCAATTCATCGGTATTTTCTTTGAAGGCAAAATGCGGGCCATGTTTGGCATGGTGTTCGGGGCTGGCGTGTTGTTGTTTATTGCCAATAAAGGCACAAAAGGTACGTCAGTTCATGCCTTATACTATCGACGTATGTTTTGGCTGCTGCTGTTTGGCCTGATACACTCTCATCTGATTCTTTGGATTGGGGAGATTCTTTATCTCTACGCTGTTTGCGGTATGATTTTGTATCTTTTTCGTAATGTTCCGCCCAAATACTTGGTGTGGGCGGTACCCATCGTAGCCGTAGTTAGTTTTGTGGCGGGCACTATTCAGTACCAAGACATCCGTGAAAAACGAATTGCTTATGTGGAAGCCACCAAAGCCAAAAGTCAAAATCAAACCCTGACTGCCGCCCAAAACAAGGCATTGACCGAATGGCGGGAAATAGAAAAAACCATGATTCCTAACCGTGAAGATGCCAAGGCCAATACCAAAAAGATGAAGTCGGATTATAGCACCGTGGCTAGTTATTTGCGCCCCATTGCTTTTGACATTCAGACCAAATACCTGCCCTTTGAAGTTTGGGATTCGTTGGCATTGATGCTGTTGGGGCTGGCACTTTTCAAATGGGGTTTTCTGACGGGCGCATGGTCAAACAAAGATTATTGGACGGTTATCAAAATCGGATATGGCCTTGGCTTGCCGCTGGTGATTTACGCCAATTATTACGCTTTTTATCATTTCTCCACGCTCGAAGCCAACCTTGCCCGTATGGAACAAGTGCCCATCAACTGGGTCAATTTGATTTATCCTTTTCAGCGTATTCTGTTGGTGATGGGCCATGCCGCTTCGCTGATTTTGCTCTATAAATCGGGCGTGGTGCAGGGCTTGATGAACCGCTTGGTGGCCGTAGGCCGCATGGCTTTTACCAATTACATTTCACACTCGGTGATATGTACGCTGTTTTTCTTTGGCTACGGTCTCAACTACTTTGCCGAACTGGAATTCTATCAAATTTACTTCGTAGCCTTCGCGATTTGGGTTTTTCAGTTGATTATCAGTCCAATATGGCTAAAGTATTTTTTGTTTGGGCCGCTCGAATGGCTGTGGCGGAGCTTGACGTATTGGAAGTTGCAGCCTTTCAAAAAATAAAACTTAAAACAGTAAGTACCAATAACCTATATCAAAAATCTTAGTACTTATGCAAACCCAAGAAACCCTACAACCTACCACCAAATCCGAGCGGATTTCAGCAATGGACACCATCCGGGGCATTTCCCTATTCGGTATTTTATTGATGAATATTATCGGTTTTGGCTTATACAAAGCCTATTTTGACCCGACCAACAACGGAGGTGCCACGGGCTGGAATCTTACGGTTTGGTGGATGAATACATTGTTTTTTGAAGGTACCATGCGCGGGATGTTTTCGATGCTATTTGGCGCAGGTATTCTATTGTTTACTGGCCGTTCAGTTGAGAACACGCCAGGCACAGTCGTAACCGATCTCTTTTTCCGCCGATTGATGTGGATGCTGCTTTTTGGTATCATCCATTGTTACCTCTTACTGTGGGATGGCGAAATATTATATTGTTATGCACTTGTAGGTATGTTTGCTTTTAGTTTTAGACATCTGCTGCCTAAGCAACTTATTATTGGCGCAGTTGTGATATTACTCCTTGCATTTGCCTGGACTGCAAAAGATTATTTTCAGCTAAAAAATACTTTTGAGACTTCAACTGCAGCAATTATAAAAAAAGCCAAAGGTCAGAAACTAACGAAAGAAGAAGTTAAGGCAATTGAAAAATGGACAGAAAAAAATAAAGAAGACAAAGCCACTCCTGAACAATTGAAGGAAGAGATGAGTGCCAGAAGCAAAGGCTATTGGAGTATTGTGATGCACAAAGCCCCAGGAAACATGATGGCGGAAACCGTATTTATTTATCGCTACAATTTTCTGGATACTTTAGCCATGATGTTATGGGGAATGGCATTTTTTAAATTGGGCATTCTGAATCGAACCGCCGATGCGGCCGCCAAATCAAAACGATTCTATTTACTGATGGCCTTAATCGGTTATGGTATCGGCATCTCAATCAATTATTATGAGGGTTTACTCCAAGTATCCAACAACTTCTCCATTTTATCAATCAATCAATCTTTTTTGACTTACGACCTCGGCAGAATCCCCACCACCTGCGGGCATATTGCCCTTATCATGCTTTTCGTCAAATCGGGCTTTCTGCCTTTTTTACAAAAATCGTTGGCGGCAGTGGGGCAAATGGCCTTTACCAATTACATCACGCATTCCATCATTTGCAATTTCATTTTCTTAGGTTATGGTTTTTCGATGTACGGCAAATTGCAGCGCTATGAGTTGTATTACATCGTTATCGGTATTTGGACTTTTCAGTTAATTGCCTCCCCGATTTGGCTGAAGTATTTCCGTTTCGGCCCGCTCGAATGGCTCTGGCGTAGCCTGACGTATTGGAAAATGCAGCCGATGAAGCGGTAAGCTAAACTCCCTCTGTTTTCCAATTGAAAAATGAGTGCCAAAAAGCCGATTTAAAGCCCTTATCTTCAGTAATTTAAAAGTTTCATTTCTATGAAAACCAAACTTGCGCTTTTAGTACTCCTCATTCCAATAGTTCTGACTGCTCAAAATGTCCCTTCTCCGTTCATTGGAACAAATTTACCAAGAGGCGGTAGCTTACGTGTACTAAGACTGGCCGTTTCTGTCACTGGAGAATTTACCCAATCAGTCCCCGGTGCAAATGATACCGAAAAAAAAGCAGAAGTTTTACGTATAATGAAACGTTGGATTGCTGATATTAATAGTATGTACGGAAGAGAATACAGTGTTCGCTTCGAACTTGTGCCTGATAATCTCTTATTATCAATCATCTATCCCAACGCCGCAACAGACCCTTGGCCACCTATGTCGGGGGGAGGATGTACCAATGCCTCAAATATCTTAACTAGTCAGGCATCAGTTATTGATAATGCCATCGGGGCTTCCAATTACGACATAAGTCATGTTATTCTCAGCAGTAGTTATGGGGGTGGTTGTGCAGGAGGGTTTAAATCAGGCTATTCAAGTGGGTTTGATATTCCCGTTTCGCGGCATGAAATCGGGCATCAGTTTTCGCAGGCACATACAATCAATAATAGAAATTCAACAAACTATGAACCAGAAAATGCAGGTAGGTCAGTTCATGGTGGAAACACCGACCCCTATGCACATTCTAATTCTTATCATCAGTTAGCCAAGCATTTATTGAATACCGTACCTACTGTAGGCAACAGCATACCAACTGGAAATACAGTACCGACCGTGAATGCGGGCCCAGATCGAGCGATCCCTGTCAATACCCCTTTTACCCTTTTTGCCACTGCTTCTGATCCTGATGTTGGGGATGTTTTAACTTACGTCTGGGATCAATTAGATGGCAGTACGATGCAAAGCCTCCCCGCACGGACAAAAACGCAAGGAGCCTTGTTTTCGAGATTAGTGCCTTCTTTAATCCCTTCAAGAACGTATCCAAAAATAAGCAGCATAATCGCCAATAACTTCTCTACTACTGAAGAGGATATGCCTACTTTGGCAAGGGATTTGAATTTTAGATTAACGGTAAACGATAGTCATCAATTTAATTATAACGGTACGATGGTAAATCAAAGCGGTACCAACTCAGATGATATAAAAATTACGGTTGTGAACAATGGAGGACCTTTTACCATAACCAGTCAAAATACAGCGGTTGCTTATACCGGCGGGACTAATCAAACCATCACTTGGAATGTAAGCGGAACAAATGTAGCCCCCATAAATACTTCCAACGTAAAAATCAGCCTTTCTGCTGATGGTGGTTTTACCTATCCGATAGTCATAACAAATCGTACCGCAAATGATGGCTCTCAGGTCGTAACAATACCAAATATCAATACAACCCAAGCCAGAATTAAGGTTGAAGCGGTTGATAATTATTTTTTCGCCATCAACAGTTCTAATTTTACGATTAACCCTAATACAGGTATCGCCGGAATTAGCATTTCTGTTACCGCTGAAAATACTTTAGTCAGCGAAAATGGACAAACCGATACCTACTCAGTTAGGCTTCTCACCCCCCCCTCAGGTGCGGTTTTACTAAATCTTACGGCTGATAATCAAACAGAAATCAGTTTGGATGGTACAAATTTCAGTTCAAGTCGAACCATTGTTTTAAACAATACAACCCCTCGAACCATCATTGTAAGAGGGAAATCTGACCATCTTTCTGAAGGAACGCACAGTGGACTCATTCAACATTTTATTTCTGCAAGTGATGATTTAGTAAATTATCCGCTCGGGATGACCGGACAACCGGTTTCAGTCAGTGTGGCAGATGCCCAAATCCCCCCTATTATCGGGATTGATTTTGATGCAACAAGTTCGACAACTTCACCTACCAATTGGGTTAGAATTTCCGACATACGAAACCAGACACTGACAAATATCCCTTTGGATGATGGTACTCCGACAGATATTGACCTCTCTACGAATGCAACTAATTGTGGGATTGGCGGTTGTGGTTTTACATCAAGTACATTTAGTTTACCCCAACATGCCCGGTCGCTTTCAGGTCTAACAGGAGTAACTTATGCAAGAGGAACTGCTACTTTTAATTGGAGTGGATTGCAGGCGAATACAAAATATGTTGTATTTGTTTTTGGAGTGGGAGTTTTCGGCCCAATGAATCAACGCGTAACGATTGAAGGGAGCGGCAATCCGGTTTCATTTACTCAAAATGCTGATTCAAATATTTTGTTGGTTAATGATCAGGTTTCTTCACCAACTCCTCTGCTAAGCTTTGGCAAGATAATTACTTCATCGTCGAGTGGAACAATAAATATCACCGTAATCTCAAATTTGGCAAGTACAGAAATGTCATTTGCAGGAATTGGAATTCGCAAAATGGGTTGACTAAGTAATGAATACAAACCCAATCTTGAGTGATTTGAATCAGACTTCGTTCTTGGTCAATTTAACAGGAATTGTTCAAACTGGTAGAAAATTTTAATTATGGCCCTGTGAAATGGCTCTGGCGGAGCTTGACCTATTGGAAAATACAGCCGTTTAAAAGTAAAAATCGCTTAAAGTTTTCTCCATTTTTTAACGATAAAACAATTGACAACAATGAAAAGAAGAACATTTTTGAGAACCTCGGCTTTATCAGCTATTGCCGTATCGGCTACTGGCTTTGTACGTTTAGAAGGCGACCGCTACGTGGGCGACTGCGAAACAACCTCCGATATTTTAGGCCCATTTTACCGCCCCGATAGCCCAGTTCGGAGCAGCCTCGTCATTAAAGGCGAAAAAGGCGCCCCGATTGAATTGTTCGGTAAAATCAAACACGACGATTGCATCACACCTTACAAAAACGCCAAAATAGAACTTTGGCATTGCAACGGCAACGGCGTATATGACAACGAATCGGCTGATTTTAAATATCGAGGTACGCTCTATTCCGATAATGAAGGTAATTACTCTTTCAAAACCATTTTGCCAGTTCCTTACGGTGAGGGCGACAACTACCGACCAGCGCATTTTCACATGATGATTTCTGCCGAAGGCTATCAGCCATTAGTGACTCAACTTTATTTCACGGGCGACCCTTGGCTTCAAAAGGATAGTAGTTCGGCTTCTCCAACCGCCAAAAGAAGGATTCTGGAAGTCCAAAATCTGAAAGATGGAAGCAAAAAAGTATCTTTTGACATCAGCATGGCTAAAAAACTCGCCGCAGAACCTGCTGCACTTGACCGTTTGATTGGCATTTATGTGAATGAAAAAGATGCGAATAAAAAAACCGAACTTATCAAAAAAGACAAACAATTATGGATAAAAGGCGATAAAGCAAATGGTATGCCTTTCGGGATGAATTTAGAATACATCACTAACAACACTTTCACAATATCGGGGGTGCCACCCAAGTATCAATTATCTTTTGTTTTTGAAGTTATGCCTTCTGGTGCAGTAAAAATGGTGGAAAATTTTACAAATGAGAAAGGAGAAAAGGAGACGACTGTATCGGTGAAAGGGAAGTGAGGGAGAGAACTATCGGGTAGCCCACGCCCGATACTACCACAAAAAATCAATTGTGCCAAAACTGATGGGTTTGCTACTCAAATACACCACCCCGATAAAGCCACAAACGGGTAAGTATGATGTCTATTTTGGCGGTAAAAACGACAAGGCTGCCACGGCGCGCGACTTGATGATGTTGGGTCAAGTGGGGTTTGAGAGGTAATAACTATTTTTCAATCCAAAATCAATTTTCAAAATGAAAAAAACAATCATATTCTTTGCCCTTAGCCTCTTGGCAAATCTTGTTTTTGCCCAGCAAAAACTGCCCGAAGACATTGTAGAAAGCATCAAAAAACGCATCGAGTATGGCCATTCACCGAGTTATGTAGTGGGCATCATTGACAAAGATGGCCCTCATTATTACGCCTTTGGCACTAAAACCATCGGCGGTCAGCCCGCCAATGAACATACGATTTATGAAATCGGCTCCATCTCCAAAACCTTTACGGCCATTCTACTGGCTCAAATGGTGCAGGAAGGAAAGTTGAACACCGACGATGCCGCCCAAAACTATCTTCCTGCCTCTTTAAAATTGCCCATGCGAGACAATAAGCAAATCACCTTGGGGCATTTGTCCGACCATACATCGAGCATACCCCGCCTGCCGTCAAACATGGCACCTAAAAATCAAGCGAATCCATATGCCGATTATACGGTGGAACAGATGTATGCCTTTTTAAATGGCTATACCTTGCCCCGAGACATAGGCTCGGCGTATGAATATTCCAATTTGGCGGCAGGTTTGCTGGGGCATATTCTTTCCCTCAAAGCAGGAACATCTTATGAAAAGTTGATGGTCAGCAAAATTGCCTCGCCGTTGGGCATGAAAACAACCAAAATCACCTTTGACCAACAAATGAAGCAAAATCTGGCCATGGGCCACAGCAACGGCGTTCAGGTGTCCAATTGGGACATTCCCACGCTGGCAGGTGCGGGAGCAATCCGAAGTTCTCTTCACAACATGTTGCGTTATGTTGCCGCCAATATGGGACTTCAAAAAAGTGAACTATACCCAGCTATGCAACTGACGCATCAAGTTCGTCATGATAAAGCGGGCAGTGGCACTCGGGTTGGCCTCGGTTGGCATATCTCAAAAGGCACCGAGGGCGATGTCATTTGGCACAATGGCGGTACGGGCGGCTACCGCACCTTCGCTGGATTTGTGAAAGAAACGGGCAAAGGCGTAGTGGTACTGACAAACTCCGATAAGGGGGCCGATGACATTGGCTTTCGTTTACTCAACTCAACAGCTAAGTTGATAGCAGTCAAAAAATCAGCCGTAGCAGTTATTAAAGAAACCCTGGAAACAAAGGGTTTAGACGCCGCATTGAAAGTCTATGATGAATTGAAAAAGGACAAAGCATCTTATGAATTTGATGGGAACGCCATCAATAAACTTGGAATTAACTACTTTGAGGCAGGTAAAAAAGCAGAAGCACTTGCTGTCTTTAAAATAAACGTAGATGAGTTCCCCAAATCTTTTAATGCTTATGACAGCTACGCCGAGGCATTGATGAAAGATGGACAAAAAGAAGCCGCCATCGTCAACTACAAAAAATCACTTGAACTCAATCCCGCCAATACCAATGCCGTGGATATGTTGGCGAAAATGGGCGTTGGCGAGCCAACAAAAGCAATAAGTCAATCAGCAGCAGATCTGACTCGCATAGCTGAGATAGATAAAAGCTATTGGTCTCAGATATCCCGAACAGTGAAAGAAGGTGATTTTGAAGGCTACAAAGCCACTTGCCACGAAAATGCGGTCTTAGTGACTACCTCAGGACAAAATAAGTATTCAGTATCTATGACTTCTGCCCTTGCTCGCTGGAAACAGGGGTTTCTTGATACCAAACAAGGTAAGCAGATGGACAATGTCTCGTTTCGGTTTTCACAAAGAATAGGTGACGAAACGACGGCACACGAAACGGGGATTTTTTATTTCACCTCCCACGATAGCACGGGCAAGCTCATTGCCGAGAGCTATACCCATTTAGAAGCATTGTTGGTAAAGCAAGGCGACAAGTGGGTATGTCTGATGGAATACCAGAAATCCAAAGCTACCCGAGAAGAATGGGATGCGTTGAAGTAATCATTTCCTTTTTAAAACAACAAATCAAACAATGAAAACAACCCTTCATCAAATCCTGTTGCTGCTCCTTGTTGGCGGATTACTCACTGGTGCTTCTTGTACTTCAGGTACTGATAATGAAGAAAAGCAGGCTCCCACCGACTCATTGGCGATGGTACAAACCACCGAAGGCAAATGGGTCATCATGGACAGCAAAAAAATGGCGCTCTACGCAGTATTCGTTTACGACAATGGCCCCGATTACCCGTCGGAGGGGCTAATTAGAATAGTAAAAAACGGCAAAATCGGCTATGCCGATGCCAAAACTTATGAAATCGTCATCGAGCCAAAGTTTGACTGCGCCTATCCTTTTGAAAACGGCAAAGCCAAAGTCAGCACCCGTTGCCAAACAATCACCGAGGGTGAAAACCGTAGCTGGGTGAGCGATACCTGGGAATACGTGGATAAAAGTGGGGCAAAAAAATAGCCGTTAGTTTTCAATCAAAATTCGTTATTAAATCTTCCTAAACCCTTAAAAACATGGCTGCCTCCAAAGAAATAACCCGCCGTAACTTTCTTGAAATGAGCACGCAGGGCGCCGTTGGGCTTAGTTTGATGCCGCTCATCGCCTCGTCTTGTTCGGAGGCCAATGCGTCCAAAACTGTCAATGGGGCTTGTTGTTTGGACTGCCCCGACTCGTGCAGTTGGCAGGTGACCGTTGCCAACAACCAAGTCACCGATTTCAAAGCCCCTGCCGAGCACCCTTTTACGGCAGGAAAGCTTTGCGATAAAATGGCCAATTATCCCACCGACGTCACCTACTCCCCCAAGCGATTACTGAATCCGTTGAAAAGAATCGGTAAAAAAGGCGAAGGCAAGTTTGAAGAAATCACGTGGGAAAAAGCGATTTCGGAAATCAGTGCCCAACTGCAAACCATCATCAAAGAAAAAGGGGGAGAGGCCATTTTGCCGTTTAGTTACGGAGGCAACGAAGGCAAAGTGCAAATCAACGCAGGCGACAATTTCTTTGCCCAAATCGGGGCTACACAATTGGAGCGGAGCATCTGCGGCGGAGCTGTTGAGGCGGGTATCATGGCGACCAACGGGCAAACCACGGGCGTACTACCCGAAGACATCATTCATAGCCGATACATTGTTTTGTGGGGCACAAACCCCGTCCATTCCAATCAGCACTTGTGGACAATTATTGAAAAAGTGCGTACAAAAGGCGCAAAATTGGTGGTCATTGACCCGTTCCAATCACAAACGGCCGTGCAGGCCGATTGGCACATTCAACCCTTGCCAGGTACCGATACGGCACTAGCGTTGGGGCTTGTTCACGTTATCTTAAATGAGAAACTGCAAGACCAAGATTATATTGATAAGTACACCACGGGCATTGAAGAGCTGACCAAGCACGTAGAACGCTATTCGCCCTGGGCGGTAGCCCAAATAACGGGCCTCAATGAAACTGACATCACCCAATTAGCCCGTGAATACGCCAAAGGAAGTCCGTCGCTTATCAGGGTCTTGATTGGCCTTGAGCACCAAGCCAACGGCGCCAGTGCGGCCCGAGCCATCGCCATGTTGCCCGCACTCACAGGCGCATGGAAACAGCTAGGCGGTGGGTTGATGAACATGACCTATGAACTTTTTGGCGATGCCCTCAACTACCAACTTCTTGATACGCCCGAAGTGCTGAAAAACAAAAAGACCAGAAAGGTAAACATGGTACAACTGGGCAAAGCGCTCACCAGTAAAGAATTAAAACCAGCTATTCATGCCTTTTTGGTGTTTAATGCCAACCCCGCCGTCACCATGCCCAATCAAAACTTAGTGGTGAAGGGCTTAGAAAGAGAAGATTTATTAACCATCGTTTTGGAACACTTCCTGACCGACACGGCTCGTTATGCCGACTATGTGTTTCCCGCCACCACCGCCCTCGAAAACTGGGATTTGCTGACCTCTTATGGAACGCCTTACTTGACTTTCAACGAACCAGCCATTGAACCTTTGGGTCAATCAAAATCCAATACTGAGTTTTTTAGGCTACTTTCCAAAGCGATGGGTTTCACAGAAAAGTACCTGTATCATGCCGATTTGGACATCGTGAAAAGCCTTTTGGACAGCGACAAGCCTTATTTGAAAGGAATCACATTTGAATCGCTCCGGAAAACAGGTTGGGCCAAATTGAATGTGACCGAAAAATGGACGCCCCACGCCGAAGGGAATTTTGGTAAACTGGGCGGTAAATGCAAGTTGTACGATGCTGACCAAAACCCGCCTATTGCCGACTATGTCCCTTTTTCTTATTCAGCAGAAGATTTGACAAAATACCCGTTGCATTTATTGACCGTCAAATCCACCAAAAACTTCTTGAACAGCACCCGTGCCAACCACGAAAAACACACTAAAAAGGAAGGGAAGCCTTATTTGGACATCCACGAAGCCGATGCTAAAACGAGAAACATCGCAGAGGGCGATGAGCTCAAAGTATTCAATCAAAGAGGCGAAGTGTACCTGACCGCCCGCATCAAAAACAAAGTAAGAAAAGGCGTAGTTTGTATGCCCCAAGGTTTTTGGTCGTCGTTGATGAAAGGCGGCTCGTCGGCCAACGCACTCACGCATGACCTACTGACCGACATGGGCGGAAGCGCCGCCCTCCAAGAAGCGAGAGTGGAGGTGGTGAAGGTTTGAAAACATTACTTCCGTCATTATCTTGAATAAATTTCTAATACTTCTTACATTATTTGATATTGCATTATCAAATAATGTAAGAAGTATTTCTAAATCTTTACCTAAATGAAAACCCTCCTTAGAATCCTCATTTTGAGCCTTATTATGGCGTCAACAGGTTTTGCTCAAGTCAATCAACCCCTTGTACAAACCGTAAACTCTTTTCTCAATACGCTCAATCAAGAGGAATTGAAAAAGACGGTCTATGATTTCAACGATAGCCTCCGCTACAAATGGACCAACCTGCCCGTGGGCCTGGTGCCTCGGTCTGGAATTGCCTACGGCTCTCTTTCTGACAAAAGTAGATTGGCTTTTCATCGGGTGCTTTCGGCGATGCTCAGTTCGCAGGGATATTTGAAAACAACCAGTATTATGGCCTTGGACGACATCTTAAATTCACTTTATCAACAATCTTTTGATGAAGGAAAAATTGACCAAAAGCTCTTAAAACGGATGCAAGATTTTAAATGGGCTTACGGAAATTATTTCGTTTCTGTTTGGGGAAAGCCCGACACCAACGCACCTTGGGGGCTCAATTTTGGGGGCCATCACATGGCATTGAGCCTCACTTCCGACGGCAAGAACATCACCATGTCGCCCTACTTTATTGGCACCGACCCTTCCGAAGTTAAGTTTGGAAAATATTCGGGTTTGCGGGTGTTGAGCAAAGAAGAAGATTATGGATTTATGTTCATAAACTCACTTACGGATGCCCAAAAAGCGGTTGCTATTTTGAAACAAGACGTTCCCAAAGACATCATTACTTCGCCACAGGCCAAGCAGCGTATTGAGGGGTATTATGGCATTGCAGCCAAAGAGTTGAACGAAACCCAAATGACCCTTTTCAAACTGTTGATTCAAGAATATACCCATAATTTTGAACACGTGAAAGCGCATCAGTTGATGGAAAAAATCATGAAATCGGGCATCGAAAAGGTGTATTTTGCTTGGATAGGCAGCCTCGAAAACGATAAACCGCATTACTACATTATCCATGGGCCTGACTTTTTGATTGAATATGACAACGTAGGCTTTCAGAACGATGGCAATCATATTCACGCCATTCTTCGGGAAAAAGGTAATGATTTTGGCGAGGATATTTTGCACCAACACTATAAAACATCCAAACATTGAGTTTTGAGGTGGTTTCTGTAGAGGTTAAAACAATACAAGACTATGAAATTTCAATCTACTCATTTACTGTTTTTATGCCTTTTGGCAGCCTGTACAAGCCAGCAAAAGCATGGCCAATTGAGTCTGGATGTTAATTACTATACCCAAACCAACACCAACCGAACCGCCGCCGAATGGGAACCCGCCAAAGGAACTATGATAGTGTGGCCTTTGTGTGTGCCGTACAAATTGGTGGTAGAACTGGCCAAAGACAATCACCTGTATACGTTAGTCGCAAACGATTCTTCTAAAATCGAAGCCCAAAAATGGTACACCCAATGGGGCATTGATGCGGCAAGGGTTACGTTTGTGCAAGCTCCGCAGGGAATTGATGCTTGGTGGACGAGAGACTGGGGACCAAGTGCCATTTTTATGCCCGATGGCACCATGAAACTCGGCGACGGCAAGTACATTTTTGCCACCCCCAACACCAAAATGGGTTGTGATGATTCTTTAGAATTTATCTACAAAGACAAAGCAAACCGAATCATCAAGACCGAAACCGACGACAACGCCACCTTACCACTGGCTAAAGGGCTGAATATCGAAGTATTGGACTTGCCTTTTATCACCACGGGCGGCAATGTCCTGACCGATGGACTCGGTACGGCGTTTTCGTCTTGTATCTTGCTGAATGAGAACCAATTTTATGGTGTTTCTAAAGAAAACTTCTTTCGTCTTAACAAAGAATTAGCTGGATTTGGTAAGTACCACATTCTTCCCAACTTTGAAAAACGGGGTATTCAGCATCTTGACTGTTTGATGAAACTCCTCGACGAAGAGCGCATACTCGTAGCCGAACCACCCACCGACCATGAGCTGTATGCCGTTTATGAAAACATCGTTGAGGATGAACTGAAAAAACTAAAAACCGTCTATGGTCGCCCTTATCAAATCATCAGAATAAAAACGGGCCGCTACGACAAAGAACAATTGGCGGCTTATACCAATTCGATTATTGTCAACAAAACCATCTATGTGCCGTTGTTTCAAATCAAAGAAGATAGCGAGGCGATTAAAACGTGGCAAAAAGCCATGCCAGGCTATGTAGTAAAAGGATTTACTTATGCTTTGAAAGACGAGCCCATTGTCTCGAAGGCCATGCAACAGCACTATAAATCAGGCTACGGTTGGAACTATGGCGATGCGCTACATTGCCGCACCCGTGCGATATGGGACAGTCAGATGCTTTACCTCACGGTCAAAAGGTTGCCAGCAAAAATAGCACCCAACGAGCCTTTGACTGTATATGCTACCATCATTGATTATAGCAAAAAAGGGTTGGAAGCGCAAGCCCAAAGAGTATATTGGCGCGTGAAAGGAGAACAAAACTGGAAAGAAGAACCGCTGAAATCTGCAGGTAATGACACTCATTTTTATGCTACTATTCCCACAAAAGTGACCCATGAAATCATTGAGTATTATATCTCGGCGGCCTCAAAATCGGGCAACAGAGAAACCATGCCCCGCACTGCACCGAGTGGGTTTTATACGGTGGAGCGATGACCAAGTATTCCAAAAACTTTGAATTGGACGCACCTCCATTTTCGTCTATGATGCTCTCTATTCAGGGGCTTGGCTGGCTTTGGAGTATTTGTTGGGCGGAGATGTTTTATTAAACGAAACCATAAAATTCCCTTTAACTTCTCAGTTTGGCAGATAGGATAATTAAATCACCGAAATACTGCCTATATTAATTATCCTTCAGAGCGGATTTTGGAATCTGCTCTGAAGGATAGAAGGGATTAATTAATCGGCATCAGGTGCAATAAGAACGGGAAGTTCGGCATCAAATAGAGCAATAAACGCTTCACTTGTTAATATCTGGCCTTGTTTTTGAGCCTGATTGGCAAGTTGATAACCAAATTCAGCCGCTTTCATTCTTTGGTTTGGCGTACCATGATGTCCATCATTGTCAAATGCACAGTCTCCTATTGAATAAAAAACACCCAAAAACTCCTGAACTCTTTTCCAATTTAAAGCGGCTCCGCGTTTATGGGTGAGGAAATAAGCAGAAAGGGCATCGGCCATTAATTCCGTTCTTCTGGTGCCTTCAGGGCTATTGCCAAAATCCACATTTTGAGCAAACTGCACATGGTGGCCATACTCGTGAGCCAATATAGCCTGTGTGGCCACATCACTGTAGCCCAGATCAGCATACGCTTGTTGAATACCATCGCCCATTACAATTTTTTTGGGAAGACCGTAAGCTGGATCAGCAGTTGAAGCAAAGGCATTAAACGTTAACAGAGGATTGTTAAAATAATGAAATTGGGGTGAGCCAAATACCTCTTGCAATGTCAATGCCAAGTCTAAGGCGATATCGTCAGGAACAGGCCCTCCACCATACGTAAAAAATTCCTTAACCATTGCTACTACTAGAGGCACATTGTTATAAATGGTTCCGTGGGCGTCCGCAATCTGAATATCAGTGGGTATGTTCCAGAATCGCTTTAAATCTTTAAAAACACGGTTGGTCACGTTGGTAAACTGCCCAGTTGTACCAAAAGAGTCTCCGCCATCCGTATTGTCTAAAAAATAAGCTTCCAAAAAAGCAAAATCACCGAAGTAATTGTAATAGAAAAAGTCACTACTTGTCCAACCCACAATAAGCGGTGGAATGTATCCATCAATTTCAGTCGGCCCGCACTCATAGTCACCAGGATTGATTGCCCTTTGGACCAGAGATTGGTAATAACTGTAATCAGGGGTTTTTGACCAAATAGATGATTGAACCCCAACCCGCGCATTGGAAGATCCCTGAGTGGTTTTTCCTAAGGCCGAACCAAACTTAGGGACCAATTTGCCTTCTTTAATTAATGCATTTAATCTTTCTTTTGCTAATGTTAAATTAGCTCCCTGCATGGTGTTGTTTTCAGTAACATTGATGGAGGATTCTCTTTCGCATCCTACCAAAAAAAAGAGCGACACCATTGAAAGTACTAGTAGTTTTTTCATGCTTTTGTAGTTTAGGTTTATGATTTGCTAATATACCAAAAAAGCATTATAATCGTCTCATTGATTTATTTAAAGGTTTTTATGAGATAAATAAACAGAATAGGTCTATAACTACCCGTAAGTGTACAGAATAAATCAAAAGGAATAAGTATTCGCAAACCTTTTTTCAATTTCGACAAACGCAAAGCAGTTCTAGAGCCAAAAAAGATGCTTGGTTTTTTTATTGTCAGATTCTTGAATTGTTTTGGTGCCCAATGCCTAATTACAAATAATCCTTCTATATATTGAATCATAAATCATGAAAATTATTTTGTTCTTCATAGTCTCCTTATTGAGCCAATCCTTCAGCTACGCCCAAAAACCCCGCGCGAGAGAAATCGGAATTCCTTTTGAAGGTACAACGGGAAAATTCAATGCCATCACGGATGTAAAAGGCGTGGAGGTGGGCTATAGCACCATTATTTCTGGTCAAGGTAAGAATATACGCGGCAAAGGACCTATCAGAACGGGCGTTACGGCTATATTGCCAAGAGGACGAAATAATAAACCCGTATTTGCCAACTGGTACTCATTGAATGGCAACGGTGAAATGACCGGTACTACTTGGATCACTGAATCAGGTTTTTTAGAAGGGCCGATAATGATAACCAATACGAATAGCGTGGGTGTAGTGCGGGACGCGGTCTTGAAATGGTATGTAAAAACGGGTTGGTACAAAGAAGATTTTTGGTACACGTATCCCGTCGTGGCCGAAACTTATGATGGTTTTTTAAATGATATTTACGGATTTCATGTCGAAGAAAAACATGTCTTCGAAGCCTTAAATATCGCCAAATCAGGCGTAATACAAGAAGGCAATGTAGGCGGTGGTACGGGTATGATGTGTCTGGGTTTTAAAGGCGGAACAGGTAGCTCTTCCAGAATTGTCAAAATTAAAGACTCTACTTATACGGTAGGCGTATTGGTTCAATCCAACTTTGGTGGCAAAAAAAACTTCACCATTGCGGGAGTATCCATAGGACAGGAGTTGAAAGACACTCTAAACTACGAGTTCAAAGCGCCTCCTTCCTACCAACCTGGCGATGGCTCCATCATTGTTGTGGTGGCAACTGATGCGCCACTGCTACCGCATCAGTTAAAAAGAATCTCGGCGCGGGTTCCTATTGGCATAGGCAAAGTAGGGGGCCGGGGCGAAAATGGTTCGGGCGATATTTTTATTGCGTTTTCGACCGCCAATCCCGCAGCATTTCAGCGTGAGAATTTTACAAAAGTAGACCAATTGCCCAACGATTTAATTAATCCTTTATTTGAAGCCACCGTGCAGGCTACCGAAGAAGCCATCATCAACGCCATGGTTGCCGCTGAAACAATGGAAGGCATCAACGGAAATAAAGCCTATGCCCTGCCGCATAAAACTGTGATTGATGTATTGAAAAAGTATAACAGAGTAAAATAAATCAACTTCTGGCCGAGGTTTATGCAATGGATTATGATGCCTAAATCTTAGAAATCACGAACAATGAAACCAACGCAATCCATTAATTACCGCTACATCATTATTTTCTTTATCGTCTTCTTTTTGTGTGCGATTGTGGGTTTCTGGAACTCCTATTTTACCAGAATTTTTGACCAAGAAAACTACCGTATGCACACCCACGGCATGGCCCTTATTCTGTGGCTTGTTATGCTCATCATTCAGCCGTATTTGATACGGACTAAAAAAGTGCGACTTCATAGAACACTCGGAAAATTCTCGTATCTGCTGGTACCGATATTGGTAATTACCACCCTGGACTTACTCAAATACAGTTTATCTAAGGTTGAACAACTTGGAAACACTGGCTACTTTTTCGTTGCATTGGTGGTCAATGCGTTAATCGCGTATTTGATATTTTATGGATTGGCCATTTATCATAAACGCAAAGCTAACATCCACGCCCGCTACATGATTTGTACGGCGTTTCCGATGTTTACCCCCATCACCGACCGCATCATTGGCAATTACATTCCTTCGTTAGTTGCCTATGTCCCCACCATTGACAGAATGCCCGTTGTTCCCGTCATCGGGTTTCTAATGGCCGACGTGCTACTGTTGGGTTTATGTATTTGGGATGTACGTTCTAATAAACGGTGGAATGTCTTTCCCCTTGCCCTGCTTGTCTTACTGTTCTACCATTTTTCAGTACTTAATTTTTATCAATACCCTTTCTGGCAATCATTCTGTGAGTGGTTTAGATCGATTTAATGAGGGGGGGGATTCACTATTAAATTATCTCTTAAAACCAATGGATGGTGAAAATCCTGACCATCCCTCTCGCCCTCATAAGTAGCTTTGGTTTTGGCCAAAATACAAAATTAATTGATAGCTTAAAATACGAAATTACCATAGCAAATAGCATTAGAATATGGCTTAAAAGGTAGTTCTAGATTTGAAAAATTAAAAGATACTTTGGGTTTTATGGAGAACTATCAAAAACGACGTTTTTAGTGACATTATCTATTAAAATCCATTGATAAAGAATGCATTAGCGTTTATTTTAAACTAAATCTAACATGAGAAACCCTACCCTGCTTTTTTGTCTATTCGCCGTTGGCTGTATCCTCACAGTCAACACAAACACATATGCCCAGCATGACCACCATGTAGATGATAATAAGAAAAATCATGACCACCTAGCCCACATGCAGGCGTCGCGGGCGCAAACTTTTTACATTCATACCTTACCGCCTCCCAAATTGATGACGGGCATTGGTCAGTCTAAAATGAAGATTGAAACCAAGTCAGAAAAAGCGCAGCAGTATTTCAATCAAGGACTAAACCTATTGCACGATTTTTGGGATTTTGAGGCATACCGCGCCTTCAAAGAAGCCATTCGGCAGGATTCTACCGCCGTGATGCCGTATTGGGGACTGATTCAAACCGCTGGTCCCGAAGAAGATAGCGTCTATAAAAGTGTGAAACAACGCGCCATAAAACAACTGAAAGTGTTGGTAAAGACGGCCAATGAGCACGAGAAACTGTATGCCGAAATGGCGCTTTTGAGTGACTCCCTCAAAGAAAAGGCCTATCCTGAAATCGTCAAAAAATACGAACTCATTGTCCATAAATTTCCTGATGATATTGATGCTAAACTAATGCTTGCCTTAGGAAAAATGAGTGGTTTTGATACCGATTTAAACCCCAACGATGGCATGATTTACAGTGAATACCTGCTACGAGATATACAACGAGCCGACCCCAACAACCACGCCTTTCATCACTATTGGATTCACCAGATGGAGCATTGTTGCCCCGAAAAAGCCCTTCAAAGTGCCGATTTATTGACCTCACTCGCCCCCACCTCGGGCCACATCGTGCACATGCCGGGGCACATTTACAACCGAGTGGGAGATTACAAAAAAGCCCACGATTCGTTTGTGGCGGCTGTAAAAGTAGATTCTGCTTACATGAAAAAAGAAGGTGTTCAGGAGGTAGACAACTGGAATTATATCCACAATATCAATTACTTAATCAACAACTGCGTGCACGACGGTAGGCACAACGAGGGGCTGTATTATGCCGAAAAACTAAAAAGTATGCCCGTGACCAAAGAGCGTAAAAAAGCCTACGACGGTACGTTTTTTCAGCAAGGCACACTGGCCCCCGCCAAAATGGAAATGGCGTTTGGGTATTGGGACAAAGCCGTAGTTCAGTTGGAGAAAATTCTCGACAAAGACACCGTGTATAGTGTGTCAAACATGGATTTTAAAAATGGCTTGTTGCTCTTTTGTAAAGGTATGGACGCCCTTGCAAAAGGCAAACTCAATGAAGCTACACAGCTCTCCAACAATTTAGACGCTTTTTTGTGGCGTAACGAAAAACAAGCGGGAAAAGACAGTACCCTGAGCAAATGGCTACAAAATCCGCTGAATACGGCCTCTTTGGAACTCCAAGGTTGCATCAAAAGTGAGGAGGGCAATTATGCACAGGCGATAAAATTGCTGGAAAAAGCCCAAAAACAGGAGTTAGAATTAGGCTACGGCGAACCTCCACTGTATGCGCGACCCGTGGCCGTGAGCCTCGCCCGGACGCACGAAAAAGCAGGCCAATGGGATAAAGCCCTTGACGCCTATAATGCACTGCTCAAACGATTCCCCAACAGTGTCTACGTTTATCATGCGATGCTCAATGTGTATGTCCAGAAAAACGACCCAGATAAAATCAAGGAGTTGGAAATCAAGCTAAAAGAAGCCAGCAAGTATGGCGATAAGGGTATTTATGCAATAGCAAAGAAAAGGTAATTACAGATTAGATATACCCAGCCTAGGTCTTTCAGTTGGTGTATGGATGTTGTGCTTGGTGCGTAATCCGCCGTTTTATGACGTCGAACGTGAGGGGTTAAATCTATGAAAATTGTCACTTTAATAACATCAGCTTTTTTGTGGGTTGGAACATTTGCCAACGCTCAAACGACGGTTCGGTTTGTACCTGAAAATACGTTGAAAAACGGCACTGAACAACCCTTGGGCCGTGGTAGAATTGAACAAACTGGACAGGGGTTTACCCAAAAACTACGTATTGAATTACCCCAAAAAACGCTCAACTTAATCCTGAGTCCCAGTCGGCTCAAGCAGTATGATACGATTTTGACGTCGGAAGGGGAAGAACCAAGCAAGGTGAATTTTTTTGAAGCAATCGATCATGACCAAAAATACTATGTTGCGGCTATTGACCGCCAATTTTATGGGTTATTGATGGTCGAAGACGGTGATTTGGTCAGTTTGGAAAAATCGAATGACTCGCTGTATTCTTACCAAAAAATTAGCCCAAACGGAGCGTTAGCTTATTTCTGTAACCACGACCACCAACCAGTGGCCAAAACCTCCGCGTTCGCCCGAGTTGGGGCGGCGCTTTTGAGTGGTTGTTATGAATTTCCAGTGGGTTTTGTAAGTGACTACGCCCACTATCGTTTTTTGAATCAAAACCGCGCTGAATTAGAGGCGGATAATCTTCTGAAATTGGCCGCAGCCCAAGAAATATGGGGCCCCTATGTATTTAACGCCAACATTTCGTTCATTGTAATCGGTCAGGTGATTCAGACCAACGAAATGGATCCCCCTTGGACCACTGACAGTCGCAAATCGCTAGGTATGGTTTGGGGAGAGCTGAATAATTCATGGACAAAACCCGCCTCATGGAAAAAGTATAAATCGCTTATTGTGACTGGCGTCACTGGGATAAACTATGGAACTACCCCCAATGAACTCAACACATGGGGTTACGGAGGCGGGGGGCAGAATGAGTTCGGGATGGGAACGGTAGTGCTGAAAAACTTTCCAAATGCCGCTCAAACAAGGTGGCTGTTGGCGCACGAATTAGGCCATGCTTTTGGGGCAGGCCACGACGAATTTTCGGGTTATGTGATGTTTTCTCAATACGGAGCTGCTAGTTGGAGCCCCAAAAGCAAAGAAACCATTAATGGAACATTAGACCGGTTGGAAACCCAAAAGTTGCTAGCTCAATGTGCGGTCATCAACTTAAGGTATGAGCTAAAGAAAGACAGTCTGGCAATGGCGTGGCAAACCAACTACGATGTTTTAGGAGATTCATTTGTGATTGAGCACAGTCTAGATGCCCAAAAAATGTGGGCTACGATTGACACATTTCCCTCAGCGGGCATTTCTTCCTATCAAAAAACGTTAGCGTATACGTTACCTATGGGAACAACGGCGTACTTTCGGGTGCGTCAACAGGGGCAAAAAACCATTACTTCTAATGTTGTCATGGTAAGCATAACGGGTTTAGAAAATGAGCCTTTGAACGAAAACGTTTCCATCTATCCCAATCCGTTTTTTAACCAATTGACTATAAAAACCCTCACTCCGCAAAGTGTCATCATTTATGACCTGACGGGACGAGAAATACTGCGAATTGCGACGCCCAAAAATTATCACATCATAGATGCCGCTTCATGGAGCTCGGGGAGCTATTTTATCCAATTGAATGGAAGTGCATCAAAGGTTTATAAGGTGGTCAAGTAAGTTTGTTATCAAGTCTTCTTTTTATCCGATAGGTCTGATTTCTTACGGCCAAGGAAACCCTAATCCTCTAGTTTATCCACCATGAAACGAAGTATCAAGGCATTATTGATGGCCCTGTTTGGTAGCGTGTTTACCATTTTCTGCCACGCCCAAAATAAAGATTTAGAAACCATCAAAGGGCGAATCGTTACCGAATTGATGAGCAGTAATGTCAGTGATAAGGCCATAGAAGCCATCATGGCTAAGATGAACGAAGACGGCAGTTTTCAGGGAATCAACTACACCGACCTCAGCCGAACCGCAAGCTTTCCACACAGAGGCCACACCCGCGATCTGGTGTATTTGGCTAAAGCCTATAAAAGCAAAACGTCGACTTTTTATCAAAACAAAAAGGTAAAAGACCTGATAACGAAAGGATTGGACTTCTGGGTAAAACATGATTTTGTGGGTGACAACTGGCACGATAATCAAATCACCACGCCCACCAATTTGGGAAATCTGATGCTGGTCATCGGGGATGAATTGCCCAAAGACTTGGTAGAAAAAGCCCAACCCATGATCGGCCGCGCCAACATGAGTGCGTCGGGTGCCCGTCAAAGCGGCGACCGAATCGTGATTGCGGGGATTTTGGCCAAAAATTTACTCTTCCGAGGCGATGCAAAGGAGTTTGACAACATCATCAAAATCATTGAAGGAGAAATGAAATTTGCGACGGGCGAACCTGGTATTCAACATGATTACAGTTTTCACCACCGACTGGACCGCGTCAATAATACCACCTCCTATGGACACGACAAATACGCCAACGCGTACGGCGAGTGGTTGTATTACGTGGCCGGCACACGATATGCTTTTTCCAAAGAAAAAACAAACCAACTCGTAGACTATTATTTGGACGGTATCTACAAACAAATGGTGTATGGAGTGTACGAAGATATCAGCGTTAAAAACCGTAGTATTTCGCAGAAAGTGGCTGATTTTCAACCACAAAGCACACTCGAAATCGAACGGGTTTTGGTCAGCACCTATTACCGTAAAAAGGAGATGGAAGAAATCATTCGGCTCCGAAAAGGGGAAGCCAAACCTTCTCAATCGTTCGCCAAATTCTTCTGGCAAACCGAGCATTTTGTGTTTCAGCGGCCCGGGTTTTATACTACCGTTCGGATGTTTTCTACCCGCAACCGCAACATGGAAGAGCCTTACAACGGCCCCGGCAAGACCACTCACCACCGCGCCGACGGCACCAACTACCTGATGCTCAAAGGCGACGAATACCACAACATTTGGGCGGTGTACGACTGGCAAAAAATATCGGGAACCACCATTATGCAAAAGCCCAAATTGTACGGCCCGGAAGACATTCAGAAAGAAGGACTGACGGGATTTGTGGGGGCCGTAACCGATGGTTTGTACGGAGCCGTGGCCTTTGATTTCAAAAGCCCGCACGATCTGACCGAAGCCAAAAAATCGTGGTTCTTTTTTGACGAAGAATACGTGTGTCTCGGCACCGACATTAAATCCAAGCCCGATCTGCCCGTCGCCACCACCATCAATCAAGTATTGATGCGAAGCGACGTAACCGTCATGCAGGACGGCACGAAAAAGACCCTCCCGCAAGGCAACCGAGTGGCTGAAAGGGTGAAATGGGTGTACCACGACAAAGTAGGGTACATTTTCCCCGAACCCACCACCATCAACCTGTCCAATCAGCCGGAAACGGGGCGTTGGTCGGACATCACGGACCAGAAAAACATCAGCAAAGAAGAGGTCAAAGAAGACGTGTTTACACTTTGGTTCAATCACGGAAATAAACCCAACGGCGCTTCTTACCAATACATTATCGTGCCCAATGTGTCGGAGCAGCAATTGGCTGGCAGTGCGAACCGTTCCATCGAAATCCTTTCCAACACGTCTGATTTACAGGCCGTAAAGCACACTAACTTAGGAATCATTCAGTTGGCTTTTTATAAGAACGGCGAAGTGGAAATCGCCAAGGGAGCAAAACTGAGAATGGACAGCCAAGGCATGGCGATGCTCAAACTAAACGGCAACCGACTGAAAGAACTCACCCTCGCCGACCCTTCCCGAAAATTGAGCCGAATAAGCGTCACCGTACCGGGTATTTACACAGCCAAAGGAGAAGGCTATTTTTCCGTACCAGACAGCAAGCAAAATACTACTTTATTGGTGGTAGACTTGCCGCAGGGAGTCTATGCGGGTAAAAGTGTGGGTGTTAAATTGTAGGGTGAGAGGTTCTCGACGCCGTTAATGCCGTTGAGGGTGTTTTCCACCCTCAACGTTTTTTTGCAAGAGTAACTTGGCAGAGAGGAAACTGCCAAAGGCATGAAATTTAAACCATAATTTAATCTTATGAAGGTAGTTGTCTTACTCTTATTTACCATACTTGGATACGCTCAAAATGTAGAACTTAGGCTTTTGAAACACAAATGTAGCTTTCCATCAGATGAAGTTTGGTTGGAGTTAGAATGTGTTGATTTAGATAAAGAGCCTACTATGATTTTTTTCCAAAATATAAAATATGATTTTTATAAAATCGCACATGGAAAAACAAAAAAAAATATGAGTTTCGGAAAAATAATATCTAAGGATGACCTTCCCTGTGATTTAACTAAAGAAGATAAAAAAAAATATCTCTTTAGTTGTTACTACGAGAATCAAAAAAAAGATAGTTTATTTGAAGCAATGGCCGATTTTATCGGCACTCAGACCCTAATGGATGGTTTCGATAAACGAGATTTGGTGGAAATTTTGAAAGGTTCTGTTGTACTGTCTGAACAACAAAATTGTTCTATTCCTTTAACAATAATATCAGAAAGTGCAATAAAGAGTTTTTTTGGTAAAGGGAATTATTTATTACGTGTTATTTATTTGCCCAATAAAAGTAAAATACCATTGCTTAAGGTTAAATATCCCAAACAATTTAAAAACTATAAAGAACCCACAAAAATTCTTTATAGCCAATTTTTAAAACTAAGTATTGATTAATCTGTGTCGTTGAGGGTGTTTTCATCCTCAACTCCTTTTTTGTTGATTTTACGCACTTGGCGATGAAAACACCTTCAAATGCTTAAAATGCCATGTATCCAGCAGATAATTGACAATCTCTCTAAAATCCTCTTTTGCGTCGGATTGCCAAATTACCTTTTTAGCCATTGTTTTGCTTCTTTCATTACGTCATCATGCAGCATTCCAGTCCCTTCATCCGCGCTTTTTTTGGCCTGATTTAATCTTTCCAAGACTGTTTTTTCCTCATCCGTTAACTTTTCCTGCATAAACCAGTCTAAAGACAGATTGAGATCAATCAGTTCGGAAACATTATCTAAGGCATCTATTTTCTTATGAATCTCCGCTTTCAATTCTAAAGTTGACATACTTCTTTTAGTTTATTCTTTACCAAAAATAACAAAAAAGTTCTTTTCAAATGCCAATAGCGCCGTTAAGGTTAAAAAATACCCTCAACTTTTTTGTAAGAGGGATACCACATAACTGCCCTATAATTACCTATATTTGTATGGATAGTTAAAACAGAAAATGTGTTATCAGTACAAGTATTAGCTTGATTGAGGTATCCGGAATAAAAAGTTCTGATCAACAAACATGAAAAAGCTGGAGAAATACAACACCGTTCAGGAGCTGAAAGCCGCTACAACGGACCAAAAGGTCAGTGCTGCCGTGGTTGAAGAGCGTCATCGCGAATTTGCAAGCTTTATTCATTACTTAAGAGGTGATGACGACAAACCATCATTGGCAAATCATACGCCTGAGAATAGAATACCGAATACCTTATGAGTTACGTTGAGACCTTCACAGAAATCTTCACTGCCTTAAATAAATATAAAGTATTATGCATGATAATCGGTGGGACGGCTGTCGGTTTTCATGGATATATCAGAAAATCAACAACGCATGATGGATTGGTCGTAGATAAGCCTGATTTGGACATTTGGTATAGTCCCAGCATTTCAAACTACTTCAATTTGCTTAACGCCTTGGAAGAAATGGGATTTGATGTCGGCAAATATAGGGCTGAACAATCTCCCCGACCTGATAAATCCATCTTTCGATTTAATTTAGAAGCATGTACTCTCGACTTCTTGCCGGGAGTCACTACCTCCACAAAATTCCGTGAAGCTTATCTAAGAAGGGAAAAAGTTACCAGAAATGGCGTTGAATTTTCGATCATCAGCTTGGATGATTTGATAGCAGAGAAACAGATGTTAGGCCGAGAAAAAGATTTGAAAGACATTGAGCAATTGAAAGCTATTAAAAATAAGACTCGCCCGGCGTAAGATGTTTCGGTTTTGCCATTGAGGATGTTTTTCCATCTTCAACTCCTTCAAACTTGGGGGTAAGGGCACCGCCAAAGGCATAGAAAGCCATTTATCCTTTTTGTAACTCCGCTTCCATCGCCGTCACTCGCTCAATCAGCGCCTCTGCGATTTGCTCATGAACGGCATCAAACGGCAAAAGTGCCGCGCGCGTAGTAGGCGTGCTGTAAATCCCCTGACGGTGCAGAAGGCGTTTGAAGAAATGAATCGAAATATCGAGGTGTTGGTTGGAGAAACTCAACACGGGGAGTAACCGATAAAACAGCGCTTCCGCTTTTTCGATTTCTCCCATTTTGAAGTAATTGTAAATGGTCGTATAAATCAGGTGCATTCCCGTGGGCATAAACGCGTGAACGCCTCGCTTCAAGCCTTCTATCATTTGCGTCACGGCCCAGCCGCCGCTCAAATGAAGTTTTCCGTCGGTCAATGCCAAAATTCGGCTGTATTTCACACCCGCAGGAACGGTTTCTATCTTCAGGCTGCGAAAGGCGTCTACTTCCCTGAAAAGCTCTAAAATGAGCGCATCTGAAAGCCCCACACCGTTGGCATCCCAATCCTGCAACATGATGATTTCGGGACCGATGGCGGCTAAGTCATAAAACTGCTTTTTGAATTGGGTTTCGTTCTCAAACGGAATTTGAAACAACACCTGTCGGCAGCCCATTTGCACGTAGTGCCGCACCATTTCCTGCTGTCGGGCAGCGTTGCGTTCACCCGCACCTGCAAAGATCGGAATGCGCCCAGCCACTTCTTCCGTCACGATTTCCACCATACGCAAGCGCTCCGCTATTTCCAACGAATACACCTCCGAAGCCATCGCGGGCACCAAAAACCCCGCTACGCCCGACGCCAAAGCATACTGCACATTTCTTCTCAACGAAGCTTCATCGACCCGACCTTGCCCATCAAAAGGCGTATTCAAAACGGTAATGATGCCCGAAACCGGCAAGAGTTCTTTCATTGGTTTTTACTGTTTCAACAACCAAACATCCGAAATTTTAGACTGCTTGCGCCAATTCAAATGCGATTCTTCCGGCTCATCAAACGTGACGTGCAATTTTCCATCCTGCGTCAGCGAAAGCGGCACAATCCATTCTTTCACCGATTCGGTTTCACGGTTATAAACGGTTGGCTGTAAACGATGGTTATCTACCCGTAACAAAGCTTCGCCTTCGCCTACCACCCGAAGAATGTAGCGCGCACCCGGTTGAAGATTATCATAGACCAATTCAGGACATTTCTGAAACAATTGCGACGAAAGCCGCGCCCGACTGAAACCGTCCTGCCACCACGCCACGTCGGTTGCATCGTCGGAGAACGTCTTGACGCGCGGGCCTTTGGCTACGCTGGAAACATCGTCGTAAAAACTTCCCGGGCCGGGGTTTTCCCATGTACTGATGGTTTTCAGTCGTTGTAATTTAGCTTCGTTGGAAGGCAAGGCGCTAATTTTCTTAAATTCATCGGCCAACCACCAACGGTTATTGAGCGGATAATCCACCAAATCCAGCACAGCGCCGCGCTCGTAGCCTTTGGCCTTGTGCTTAGGCACGCTCGTTTGCAGGCCAATCGAAGCATATAAATCGGCACACAGCTGCTCAATTTTCTGACGTAAATCGGGAGCGATGTTTACTTTATCGGCTTTGTTTACGGTCTCCAACGCTGCTTCCATGGCTTTCTCTGCACCCGTTTTTGGAGCTTCTGACAAAAGCGCATTCGCCTGTTTTTCAAGGGGTTGTTCATAGGTTAATCTGCGTTTTGTGTACGTATCATAATAGGCCCGCAACAAAAGCATCTGCCAACGCCAGTTACCTTTTAAGGTCGGATTGGCCGTTTCTAAGTTTTTCCAAAAAGCAAACGTTGCTTCTACGCCGCCGTTTTGAACAAGCGGTCCTTTCCAGTTATTTTCAAGCGCCGCGATACCGTCGGCGGCTGATTCATTAACGGTTTTTCCAAAAAAGAAATTAGTATAATCAGTCAAAATCTCGCGGACGTCCAATTGCGGATTCCAGCCGCGCATACTCCAAATCACCTTGTTGATATCGTCGTGGCAACCGTCGGAATAGGAGACAAAACCATCAGTAAAAGGCGCGTAGGTTTGGTGGATTTCAGCAAAGGCATACGGACGCGGATTGGACGCTTCACGCCCCAATGTCAGGGCATAAGCCTGATCCCAACCGCGCACGGGAAACTCACAACGGACGTTGTGCGTAATGTCAGGGTACTCGCGGTGTTGGTATTTTTTTGGCAAACGAAACCGTGTTTCTGCCATCGGCGGGCTGCCCGGCCCGGACACTACGCCCTGTAACCAATCGGGGTTATTTTCGGCCAAATACCGATAAAAATAATCCGTTTGCTCCACGCTGAAGCCCTGCAACGAAATCCAGATCTTCGCTTTGGGATGGTATTTGGTGAGAATTTGGTGTAAATCTTTCAAAAACGGCATTACCTCGCTTGGATGATTGTCGCCGGGGTCACCGCCGGGCACAAAAATATGGTCAAGGCGCGGACAGTTTTTATAAAATTCTTCGTGCAGTTTGAGTTCGGCGGACCGTTTTTCTTTGTCGGTCAACTCAAACGTCACGGGTGTCCAAACCCAGTAATCCATGTCGTACAATTGGCACAAAGCGCCCATTTTAATGCGCATTTCGGACGCAGGAATTTTAAAATGCGGATTGGGTTTTTCATCTTCATGAAACGGGATTCCTTCTACGGCATTGGTACCAAAAATGGCTAACTCCCTAAAATACTGCTCATACTGCGCTACCGTCCACGCATCGTACGAGTTGGCCGTATGACGATACCCCAATTGATGCCCCCGAATGGGATACGCCGGCGAGGAAGCAAAATCCACTTTAGTGTCCAATTGCGCTACTCCCGGCGACAATTGAAGCTTCCGTAATAACCAACCGGTACCAAATAAAACCCCACGCGCATCGGCTCCGATAATCCAAAGTACATTGGCCTCACTTACCACCCGAAAACCTTCGGCTTGGTACTCCGCGCTGCTTTTCTCGGTTCGTGCAGGAATGGTTTTTTCCAACAATTCACGGTCATTGGCAAGCACGAGTGCTATCGTTAGTACATTGGTTTTAGGCCAATTCGCAGCCGTTTTTAAGGTCAGATTTGTACGTTTGGCAATCTCCTCCGTCAACATTCGCGCGGCAGTTTCCTTCATGGGCGAAGGCACCGAAGATGCAACAATAACCGTTGCATTTTTAAGGCTGATGGGTTGAGCGTTCAGCGTCATTACGCCGCAAAGAAGGAAAACGAGATTGTAAAAAGTATTTTTAGAAAACATGGGTTTGTAAATCAAATGAATGTCACTGTAATACTTATCGAGCAGAGGTTTGGGCTATTCCTCTCAGTTGTTTGTCATGCTGTATGCATCTAAAAAAAGCTCTATTCTACACATAAGACCCTTTCAGCCCGCTGGCTGGTGCCAGTAACAAAGCTGTAGCTTTAGATAGCCTTTTTTACTTTTAAAAAGGTACTACGAATATACCTGATTCCAAACCTTGTACCATGAAAAAATGCATTCTGTTCCTCTGTTTTTTAACAATCTTCTTTGCGGGGAAAACCCATGCGCAAAAAATTGCCCCTCAACCCATTACGACAGGAAAATGGCTCCAAACGTGGCTGTTGTGCGGGCCGTTTTCATTGGAAAAACCCAAAGATGCTTTTCAGCAATGGGACCATTTAGTAGGGTTTAACAATGACTTTTTAATCAAAATCGGCGGTGAAAAGAACCCTCAAATCAAAGCGGGCGACGCGGTCAGACACGCCACCGGAACTGCTAAATGGATGCTGCATATCACGCCTGATTCCATCATTGACTTAAACAAAACCGTCTCGCGGGAAGACAATATTTGTGCTTACGCCTACACCGAAGTACAGGCCCCGGAAGCAGGGATTTGGTTTGTAGCGTTGGGCACCAACGACGGCGGACGATTGTGGGTTAATGGCACTGAAGTTTGGGATGCACCCGGCGCGCGCGGCCTGACCGTCGACGATGACGTCATTCCCGTTACCCTCAGAAAAGGCACGAATACCCTACTGCTCAAAGTGGAAGAGCGCGGAAATCGATGGGAATTTTGCGTTCGACTGTTTCCCTTTTCGACCCAAAAACTGACCTCAAACGGCGACGTTTTCAAAGTGACCACCAAAGAAAGCGGTGAAGCCGAGTTAGCGTCTGAGTTATCGACTACCGTGCTGAATGAATTGGTCCAAAGTATTCAGTATTCTGTCCGTGATAACCAACAAAAGAGTATCTTAACCGAACAACGGAGCCGCGACTTTGCCCATCCGCTTGCTCTAAAAATCAGCCATTTACAGCCCTTCACGGCGCAGGTGGACATACTGTTGAAAAACGGAGAAAAATTAACGCAACTCATTCCTTTTGAGGCAGGAAAGCGCATTAATTACACCTTATTTGCTCAAAAAAAATCAGGTTATCGCATTGCGTTGGCCTCCACAGCCTCCGCTTCCGAACAATGGTCCGCGCAGGAATTGCAGCGGTGGCTAAAAGAAATCAGCGGGGCAGAATTGCCGATTCAACCTTTAAATCAACCCTTTGATGGCCCGCAAATTGTGGTAGGTTTCAATGAGTTTGTCAAAACAAAAACAGAAGCCACACCACCTGCCGAACTCGACGAATCCTTTCGGTATTGCAACGCAGGACAGGATATTTTGATCTACGGCGGCAGTCAACGCGGCACGATGTACGGCGTGATGGCTTTTTTGGAGAATGAACTGGGTTGTCGGTTTTATACACCGACGGTGCAGGTCATTCCCAAAAGAGACGAATTGATTTTCAATCATTTTGACCATTCGGAAGCGCCCGGCGTAAGGGTGCGCAATGATTTTTATTACGAAGCCTTTGACCCGACGTGGGCGGCACGTAATAAGATGAATGGTGCCATGAATCAGCGACAACAGCCCGGCGGCGTGGAAGCATATTGGTCGGTGCATACGTTTTATCCGCTTATGCCTCCCGCAGAGTTTTTCGGTAAACATCCTGAATATTATAGTTTGATCGAAGGCAAACGCACCTACGACCGCGCACAATTGTGTCTTTCCAATCCGGAAGTATTGCAGATCATCACCGACCGCATCAAAAAACGGATGCGCGAAAGTCCCGATTACCTGATCTATGATGTGTCACAAAACGACTGGTACAATCCCTGCCAATGCGATAAATGTCAGGCGATTGTGCAGCGCGAAGGCGGTGAATCGGGCATCAATATCTGGTTTGTGAATCAAGTGGCCGAGGCTGTGGAAAAAGAATTTCCGAATAAATTCATCGGAACGTTGGCGTATCAATACACCCGTACGCCGCCCAAAAGCATCCGTCCGCGCAACAATGTCGTGGTGCGATTGTGCAGCATTGAGTGCTGTTTTGCGCACGATTTCAAATCCTGCCCCGAAAATCAATCGTTTCTGCAAGACCTCAAAGGTTGGTCGACCTTGGCTCCGCACATGTACATCTGGGATTATGTGGTCAATTTCGGGCATTACATCATGCCTTATCCTAATTTCAAGGTGCTCCAACCCAACATCAAGACCTTTCAGGAAAACAACGCCATCGGTATCATGGAACAGGCTGCTTACCAAAGTCGGGGGGGAGAATTTGCAGAGTTGAAGGCGTACCTGATCTCCAAATTACTCTGGAATCCGGAGTGCAACGTCAACGAAGTGGTGGATGATTTTATGGTTGGCTACTACGGTCGCGCGGGTAAATTTATTCGCCAATATTACGATTTGCTTCAGGGACGAATCACCCCTGATACGCACATTCATTTAGGCCTCAAACCCGATGATGTCATTTTCGCGGGAGATTTTGTCCAACAGGCCTCCAAACTTTTCAAAGAAGCCGAAAAAGTAGCGGACAATGACGAAATTTTACGTCGTGTTGAAATGGCTTCCTTGCCATTATTGTACTTAAAATGCCGCAAAAACCCCACGTTTTCGCGGGTAGATGGCACCTATCTCAAATTTAATACCATCGTAAAAAGAGAAGGCATCACGCATTTCGCCGAAGAAGGCGCTCCCAACGTAGAGGCGTTTCATCATTGGGTGGAGAGTGCGAAGTAGATATTTTTGTCATGCAGACTTGGAAAGTTTTTGAAACTTTCCAAGTCTAACACGTACAGGTGTTTCATCATTGGGTGAAGAATGCGAAGTGATTTAAAGTGTTGGACCCACCCCCGCCTTCGGCGACCCCTCCAAGGAGGGGATTCGCTTTATTCCCCTCTTGGGAGGGGTGCCCTTTAGGGCGGGGTGGGTCCGGCACTTGACAAAGCCTCTTACAAAGCCAAAGACCCTTCCAAATTATACCCCTTCACCCGAACCGCAGGGGCCTTGTTATCCGCGTCTTTTTTGTAGCATTTTACGCTGACAGTTTTGGTTTCACCCGGTAATAATGAAACATAATTGTCCGTCCAAAAAACGGGTAAAATTGCTGCGCCTTTGGCGTCTTTGGCCAATTCCAGTTCAATAAAAAACGCCACTTTATCCGAAGGATTGGTCAGTTTTACGGCCACTTCGTATTCATCGCCCTGCTCTTTGACGGTCTTTTCGGTTTGGAGTTTTACTTTGGGCAACGTATTCAACGCCGTGAAATCCGCGTATTGTTTTTGGGGCGTGTAAAACCAGAAATATTGTTTCCAATCCAGTTCATCGGTCTTCGTAGGAAGCCAATAAAAGTTATCCGCTACGACTTCGCCAGCAGCGTTTTTGAGTTTCAACGACAGGAAATATACTTGGTTTTTGCCTTGTAAGGCAGGTAGTTGTAGCCATTTTTGAACGGTATTTTCTACCACATCAAACGTTTGTTTCTGTTCGAAAACTACTTTTGAATTTTGGTCCAGCAGCTTTACTTCTGCCTGATAGTCTTTGATGGCCGTGCGGGTATCGTTGCTCACGTGAAGAGTACGGTTAAAATAATCATAGACCACGTTGAGCGGTTGCCCGGCTTTTTTGGTGCCGTAATACGCGCCCGTCGGCATAAGGTAATAATCGTATAACTGCCAGTAAAACTCGGGCCAAGGCGAATTGAGCATCCACTGCACCACGCCCGTAGACGTAGGTCGATTGATGACGTGCGCTTCAAACATCGGGCGAATCGCTTCATAGTTCATCAACTGCGCTTTCATGGCCAAGTCGTCCAAATTGGCGGGCGTACCGTATTTGTTGTTGAGGGCTTTGAGGTATACACCCATCGTATTGAAGTCTTTTCTTCCCGAATGATAATTCCACATCGGATTATCAGCAGGCCACAAATCCGCTTCGGGAATCATTTTTTTGATGCTTTCTACGGGAGGGATTTGCGGGCCGGGGCCAACCTCGGAATTGAAGCCGTAGGCACCACCGAGTTTTTTGTCTTCGTACCAATACACCGGCGGCACGTACTCGTACGGCCCGTTCATTTTCATGCCCGACGAGCCCGAAATAGTGCTCACAAACGCCCCCGACGACACCAAAAACTCCCGCGTGGGGTCGTATTTTTTTAGGGTTTCCTGATACATTTTTTCCAACGACGGCTTCGGCATGGCATCGCTGCCGCCCGCCCACGTGAAAATGCTCGGGTGATTGCGCAGCCATTTGACTTGGTCGCGGAAGTAGTTGGAAAGTAAAATCTCTTCCTGCGGTGTGAGTTTTACCGCGTACAGATCCACGCCTTCATTGATAGGTAAGTTTTCGTCGCCAGGCTTCATTTTCAGTTCCATGCCCAGATAATCTGGCCATTCCCACTGACAGCTCCAGCCGACCATGAGTAAAATGCCGTTTTCGTCGCAAAGGTCATAGAGATGGTGATTGTTGCCCCAAATCCCCTCAAAACGCAGCGAGTTGAGGTTCATTTCTTTGACATAACGCAATTGCGCCGCGTCTTTTTCGGGCATATACCGCAAAAACAGATCATCTACCCAACCGGCACTTTTGATCAATACATCGCGACCGTTGACTTTGTAACCGCGTACGCCTTTGTCGTTGAGTGCCGTTTCGATTTTTCGTACACCAAATTTCGTGGTTTGATTGTCCTGTACCGTTCCTTGGTCGTTGACTTCCAATTCAAGTGTATAAAGCGCGGGTTCTCCCAAGCCGTTCGGCCACCAAAGACGTGGGTTTTTGAGGTTCAATTGGGCAAATTCCTGCGGCGTAAACTTCACTTCCTGCCGCTCATTGGGGGCCAATTTGACCGTTTTCTTAAAGGCAATGTCTTCTATTTTTCCCGAAACCTCCACCGTTTTGGCTTCGCTGCCGTGGTTAACGACCTCGGTACTGACGGTCAAGCTCGCTTTGCTCAAATCCTTGGTATCGACATCGGGAGCCACAAACGGCGCGTTGAGCGACACTTTGCCCGAACGTTTGAGGCGAATGTCACGGTAAATGCCCATAAAATGATCGGGAGGCGTGGGTGCCCAATCGACGTAGCCCATGTAAAAATCACGGACTTTGGGCGGAAAAATCTCCACCAAAAGCGTATTTTCTCCCTTTTGGGCTGCTTGCGTAATGTCTAAATCAAACTGCCGAAACGCCCCGAACAAGGTATCCTGCGTGGCGATTTGCTTTCCATTTACCCAAAAATTGGCGCGGTAGTTGATACCTTCCACCAACAATCGCAATTGTTCTTTTTGGGCGTCAAAGTCATCGACCGTGAAGGTATTTCTGAACCACCAATTGTTTTCAAAACGGGCCCGCGGTACTTTTTCCAGGTTCTTGCCCACAAACACATCCTTGTACTCGCCCGCGTCTACCAAGGCACCCAAGACGGTGGTCGGAAGCGTGGCTTTGTACCATTTGTCGGAAGCGTTGATTTTCTCCGAAAGGGCTTTGGCATCACCGGCCACTTCTTTGGAAGAAGCAATCATCCAACTGTCGCGCAAAGCGCGGTCTTCGATGGTGATTTTGGAGCCACAACTTGTGAGAGCAAGTACCGTTACTACAATGAAATTGAATTTTAAGATTATTTTTTGCATTGCTTTTCAATAAAATGGTCACAGAGTTTCACAAAGTTATACACAGAGTTACACCGAGTTTCTTTGTGGAACTCTGTGGTGGCACTCTGTGCAACTTTGTGACCTTCACTTTTAAACTTCACTTTGTACTTTAAGAATCGCAGCCGCAAAGGACTCCATATCTTCCTTGGTTCCCAACATCGCGTGTTGCAAGATCCAAACGGCTTCGTCGCTGCACGCGCGCTCGGCTACGGGACAATTTACGTGCGTATAGTCCACCTCGTCAGGAATGGCGTAGCACATAAAGTTTTTGTTTTGAAACAACGGCTGTTTGTACAACGGATGCGGGTATCCTCGGAAACAGGGCACACCTTCTGCCGCCAAACGCTCCACAAATTCGATTTTGCTCAGTCCGCCAAAGTACGTTTGGTCGTATTTGAAAATGTAAATATGGTAACAATGCAGGGTGATGTCCAAGTCGCGTTTCAACGGGGTAATGCCGTCGATTTGTTCCAACAAAGCGTTCAAATACAGACCATTTTCGTCCCGTGTAATGGTCTGCGCCTCCAACCGTTTGAGCTGGGCCGAGAGCAATACCGCCTGCATTTGCGTAATGCGATAATTACAGCCCGGATTATAATGGTCGTACCACTGCCCGCCTTCGATGCGGCCCACGTTACGGAGGGAGTTCATCATGGCGTAGAGTTCATCATCGTCCGTCACCACGATTCCGCCTTCGCCTGCTGTGAGGTTTTTGGAAGATTGAAAACTAAAACTGCCCACATGGCCGATGGAGCCCAGTTTTTTGCCTTTGTATTCGGCTCCGTGGGCGTGGGCGGCATCTTCTATGACGCGGAGATTGTGGCGTTTGGCAATGTCCATGATGGCGTCCATGTCGCAAGACTGTCCACCAAAATGCACAGGAATGATAACTTTGGTGCGTGGGGTAATGGCGGCCTCGATGGCTTGGGGGCTAATGTTGTACGTATCGGGGTCCAGATCCACAAACACGGGCACGCAGTTGGCCTCAATGACCGTGGAGGCCGTGGCAATGAACGTATAAGGCGGTACGATGACCTCATCGCCGGGCTTTACGCCACAGGCAATCAGCGCCAACCGCAACGACACTGAGCCGTTGACGCAGCTAACGGCGTACTTACTGCCGCAATACGCGGCAAATTCTTTCTCAAAAGTCTCGACCAAATCGCCGCAATCAGGGTTGCCCCATTTGCCGCTTCGTACTACATCGGCCACGGCTTCTACTTCGGTTTCATCAAATATGGGCCAGGAAAAGGTCTTCCTGACCGTTTTTTCAGCTGTTTCCACTTTTTTATAATGGGGGTTTCTTAGTATAAGATATAATACTGTTTAGGGAGTGTTTTGGGCTATTCTTTTAATCAGCGCCTTTTGATTAACCACAGAGAAACAGAGTTAGACTGAGAAAAACTCTGTGACCCAAAAAACAACCTAAAGTAGCCCTTTTTCTCGATAAAACTGTATATCAAAAAACGACACTAAACCTTTAAAATATCTGATTTCACGATGAAAAACAAACAACTCTATTTTTCAATGCTCATGGTCGGAATGGCGCTCGGGACGGCCTGGGCCATTCGCGGACAATTCGGTCACGAACACGGCGCTGCTTGGGCGGGGGCCATTGGTTCGCTGAGCGTTTTGCTCGTGGCCAAACGTGCCGATTGGCACGCCAAAGTCTTTGCCGCTACCCTTGCGGGGGCCATTGGCTGGGGCTTGGGGGGCTTGGCGAGTTATGGAGTTGTGGTGGGCTATGGGCGCGGAATTGAGTTTGTGAATGTGTATTACGGCTTGCTGATGTTGTTTGTCATTGGCGGATTGTACGGTTTTGTAGGAGGTGGTTTGTTTGGTTTAGCGTTGGAAAATTCAGCCGCTAAGCCTGTCAAATGGCACGAAGTAATCGTTGAAATGGTAGTTGGGGCGATTGTTTTTTACTTCTTCATGATTGAAGAATTTGAATGGCGCATGACCCCACCGCGCTCCGAAATGTGGGCGGCATGCTTTGGTTCGGCCGTGGCCCTAACGTGGTATCTGGTCCGAAATAAGCATTATGCCGCCTTGCGCGTGGCGGTGTTTACGGGATTGGGTGGCGGTTTTGGCTTTGGTTTCGGAAATTTTCTGCAAGTACTCGGGCATATTTCGGGTATCAAGTTCAATTTCTGGAACGTAATGGAGTATTCGTTAGGCTTTTTCGGCGGACTCGGCATGACTTACGGCACGCTGACCTCGCAGTGGGAAAAGACCGACGAGACCCAATCCAAATCTAAGGTTTGGTTTCCGTTGCTGATGGCGGTATTGGTGATTCCGTTTATTGTGTGGGACCAATCCTTTGACTTAGAACGCCTTCAGGGTATTTACAGCAAGATAGAAGTAGCCGCCGACAGCCCCATGTTGGTGGGGGTACAATGGACTTCGATAGGTTTGGTGGTGGCTTTTACGTCTTTTTGGTGGGTGCGTTTTTACCAAAACAAACCTAATCCGCTTGCTTACAGCCCCAACGAAGTTTATACCCTTTTTCTGGGTCATTGGGGCTTGTATGTGGTATTTAGTCTGTTGATTACGGGCGCTTTTATGAGTGGTTACCGCATTGAGCAATACCTCTACATTGTCAATTGGGTCATCGTGGCCCTGTTGATTGGTAAAACTCAACCCGAGTTTACACCAAAAGGACTTGCGCCCAAGAAATGGGGAATCAATTTCGGCATTTTGCTGGTCGTTTTTGCGCTCCTGACGCTCATCCTCATCAACTCCCACGACGAGCTGAAAAATGCCCAAAAGCGCTTTGGCGTACCGCCGCCAGTGGAGGAAGCGAAGTAGTGACTGGTTTTAAAAATAAGAAAAGCGTTGGGAAACCGACGCTTTTTTTGTGGGGTTTTGCCGTTGGATACTAAGTTTTGCCCAATTGTTGAAAGACTTTATAAAACAGTTCCCCCCTCCCCAAAAAAATCGTAGAAAAAGTTGTGTAGTCAAATAGCTACACATATATTTGTAGTCAAATGACTACACGATGAACTTACGACGAGACGTATTTCAAGCCATTGCCGACCCCACACGGAGGGCTATTCTGCTGCTAGTGGCTTCGCAAGCTATGACGGCGGGGGCCATCGCGGCCAACTTTGACACCGCCCGCCCGACGGTTTCTAAACACCTGCAAATACTCACCGAGTGTGAATTGCTGCAACAACAACAAAACGGCAGGGAAATCTACTACCACCTCAATGTGCTGAAAATGAAAGAAGTAGATGATTTTATTGAGCCGTTCCGCCAAATGTGGGACGATCGATTTAACAAATTGGAAGCGATTATGAAAAACTATAAACCAGAAAAATAAAACAGCATGGAACAAAAAACAAAAATCCAGGCCGAAGACGGCAAACAGGACTTGATCATCACAAGGGAGTTTGATTTACCCTTAGAGTTACTGTTTAAAGCCTACGAGGAGCCCAACATTGTAGAGCAATGGATGGGAACCAAGGTGCTGAAATTGGAAAACAAAAAGCACGGCAGTTATCAGTTTGAAACCACCGACCCGAAGGGAAACAAACACGGTTTCAACGGCGTAATCCATGAGTTTGTGCCAACCCAGAAAATCACTCGGACGTTTGAAATGGAAAATACCCGCTTTCCCATTCAGTTGGAGTTTCTGGAATTTGAAAAACTCACCGAAGCTACCAGCAAACTCACCATGCACATCGTCTATCGCTCCGTGGCCGACCGAGACCAAATGCTGAAGTTACCCTTTGCGCAAGGTATCAATATGGCCCACAATCGAATACAGGACATCGTAAGTAACTTAAAATAACTTAAAACTAACAACATGAATAATACTAAAAAGGAATTGTCTTCGGAACAACAGAAAGAACTGCTTAGCGTATTGAAAGCACGCTTTGAGAAAAACCGAAACCGTCATCAAGGAATAGAATGGGCTAATGTATTGGCAAGACTGGAAGCCAATCCCGAAAAACTGTGGTCGCTTGATGAAATGGAAATCAGCGGTGGCGAACCTGATGTGGTGGGGTATGATGCCAAGACTGATGAATACATTTTTTATGATTGCGCCGCAGAAAGTCCTAAAGGTCGAAGAAGTGTTTGCTACGACCATGAGGCACTAGAGGCAAGAAAAGAAAATAAACCCGTAAACAGCGCCGTTGAGATGGCGGCCGATATGGGCATTGCGCTTTTAACGGAAGAACAATACCGACAGTTGCAGCAATTGGGGAATTTTGACCTGAAAACTTCAAGTTGGGTACAAACACCCGCCGAAATTAGAAAGCGCGGTGGTGCCCTTTTTTGTGACCGTCGCTACGATACGGTATTTTTGTATCACAACGGCGCCGAATCTTACTACGCCGCCCGAGGGTTCCGGGGCTCGCTGAGGGCCTGAATTTTCTCGAAAATTGGCTCAAAACGTCCTTCTTACATTTAACTATCACTTAATGGTTTATTCATATCTGCGTAATACCGGGAGGGTACTTTTGCAAATAAAACACTATGCAAAAAATACTACTCTCTCTCTCGCTGCTATTCGTCATCATCAGTTGCGACGATCACCGTCTTGACCCAGCCAACGAAAACCCACCCACTTTTGCCGAAATAGGAAGTATTGACATTGGCGATATTGGCGCGGCTGAAATCAGCGCGTACGACCCAGTCACGGGTCGACTTTTTGTGGTCAACAATAACGTAACGGGGAATAATCCAATCAATAAAATCGACGTGATTGATTTCAGCAATCCTGCGGCGATGAAAGTGATAGGCAGCATCAGCATGGCCCCTTATGGAGGTGCGGTCAATAGCGTAAGTGTATACAAAGGCCAATTGGCGGCGGCCATTGAATCCCTAAATAAGCAAGAGAACGGGAAAGTGGTCATCTTTAATACCGTTGATTATAAAGAAGTAAAGGTGATTCCCGTGGGAGCATTGCCCGATATGATTACTTACTCGCCCGACGGGCGTTTTATTCTTACTGCGAATGAAGGTGAGCCAAACGATGCTTATACTGTCGACCCCGCTGGTACGGTTTCTATCCTTTCAGTAGATAACAACTATTCGGTCGTTACGCTTGGTTTTGCTTCTTTTGCTCCCCAACTCGCCGCTTTGACGGCCAAGGGTTTTCGGCTATTCGGCCCAGGAGCCGACATCGTTAAAGATATTGAACCTGAGTATATTACAGTTTCTGAAGATTCCAAAACGGCGTGGGTTACCTTGCAGGAAAACAATGCCATTGCCAAAATTAACCTAACTTCAAAAACCATCACTGACATCTTTCCGTTAGGCTTCAAAAATTACAATTTGGACGAAAACGCCATCGACGTAAGTGATCAGGACAATGCCGTTGCGTTTAAGAAATGGCCCGTATTTGGCATGTATCAACCCGACGCCATTGCCGTAGTAGAAACTGGCGGAACCCCTTATTTATTCACCGCCAATGAAGGAGATGCCCGCGAATACACCGGATTCTCGGAGATACGTCGGATAAGCGCCAATGCCGTTACGCTGGACCCCGCCGTATTTCCCAATGCTGCCACACTAAAACAGGCGACGCAATTGGGCCGCCTAAACATCACTACAACGCTCGGAAATACCGACGGGGATGCCGAACTCGAAGCACTGTATTCTTTAGGTGCCCGTTCGTTTAGTGTTTGGAACGGTGCCAATGGTAACTTGGTATTCGATAGTAAAAACGACCTCGAAAAACGCGCCATAACTGCGGGCGTATACGATGACGGTCGAAGCGACGACAAAGGTGTAGAACCAGAAGGCATCGCGATTGGTACCGTGGGCGGTCGTAAAATCGCTTTTGTGGGAATGGAAAGAGCAGATGCGGTGGCAATCTACGACGTAACTAACCCCACTTTACCAATATTTTTACAAATGCTGAAAAGCGGTGATGCTCCCGAAGGTGTTCTGTTTATTCCCGCTCAAAACAGCCCCGTTAAAAAGAGTTTGTTTGTGGTCAGCAGCGAGAACGACGGCGTCATCAAAGTGTACATGCCTCAGTAAGGTTTGACTTTAATACAAATCATCGGCTGTTCTGCTATGCGGGGCAGCCGATGTTTGTATTAGCAAGAAGGTCGTTAAGCTGTTTTGCTATTTTTTCTTGCCCAAACGCGGCAAAATCAGTTAATTGCCTCCTTACTTCAACAAACCCATGAAAAAAATTCTCCTTGTTTGCCTTTTAGGATATGCTCCCTTGAGTAGCTTCGCTCAGGAACTGGCCAAAGATACCGTGGCCATTAAAAATGTCATTGCCGATTTTTTTGAGCTGTTCTCCCAAAATGACCTCAAATACATGGAGCGTAACTGTACGCCCGAGTTTGAACTTTACGAAGTGGGGTATCTCTGGACAACTGATACCCTGCGTAACTTCGTGGCCAAACGGCAGGCGCAGAAGCGTATTTGGGTAAGAACCAACGCCTTTAACTTCATCCGGATCAACGTCAAAAAAGACATTGCGTGGGTGGGGTATTACAACACCGCCTCGCTAACCCACGCGGAGACCAACGAAAAAAGAACCGTCAAATGGCTAGAAAGCGCCATTTTGGTTAAGAAAAACCGCCGCTGGTGGCTGACCCAAATGCACTCTACCCCGATGCCCAAATAGGCTAGTTGCCTGGCACGGGTGCGGGGCCAGTGGTGCTGTAAGTACACCCATTGATTTGGGTCAAAAAGGATTTGACGGCAGTGGTTTCAAAACCGGGTGCGAGCAAAATTGCGTTACCCGCCGTAAAAGTGGTGGTGCTGTTTGTTGATAGCTTGGCCGTTGACGTGATGAATTGATGGGCCGTAATCTGATTGGTGCCCGAAAGTGTTCCGCCCACGGTTGACTGAATGGGGCAATCTTTTAAGGCGTGGATCTCGGGCCCTGTTGTGCCGTCATTTGCCAGAAAAAGAATGATTTTTCGTAATGGCGAGTGGTAGAAACTGTTGGGGGAGGAACTAAAATTTGTTGCGGGGGCGATATTTTTCAGCAGCACTTTGGTGGTGCCGTCTGAGAAGTACGGTTCATTGCTGATTGAGATAGTGTCATAGCCCACAAATGCTAAGCCATAATGGGTGGCCCGCACTTCAACCCCCGCCAGCATGTCGAGATGATAAGTGCCCGTAGGCGTTAAATCAGACACCGTCAGTCGGCGCTGTCCGTCGGGAGCTGTGCTTGAGAAATAGATTTTATTGTTAAAAATGGCGAAACTATTTTGGTAGAGATTGATGGGGTAGGAACTTTCTCCAAGGGCAGGATTTAGGTCTTTGATCATCTGCGTACCCGCCGTAGTACCGTCTGATTTCCAGAGTTCAGTTCCATTTCCGTTGGCGTTAGGATTGGTCCAGTCGCTGTTATTTCCAGAAAACACTAGGTACTGATTGTTGAAATTGGTCATGTATTCGGGCGAAGACCCCACTCCCTCCCCTGAAGCTATGTCTTTGACCAATACAGTTCCTGCTTCTGTCCCGTCTGACTTCCAAAGTTCGCGTCCAATGACGGAGTCGTAGAAGGTAAAAAATAACGTATTACCCATGGGCTTAACCTTGAATGAGCTGGGAAGTTCGGGGTAATTAATGCCTGGGATGAGTTCTTTGGTCATAAATGTACCCGCAGTTGTACCATCTGACCGCCATATTTCTTCGCCGTGGGTGGAGGTATATCCCGAAAAGAACAAGAGGTTGTTGACCACTGCAAAATTGCTGAGCGGTGGGCCTTGGCTATTGTCTAGGCTTTTGACGAGCACGGTTCCCGCTTCGGTTCCGTCCGTTTTCCAAAGGTTGTTGTCGATGTTGAAATACAATGCCCCCTGATAGACGGCGAGGGAGTATGCATTGTTAGAGCCATTGCCTTGAGTATTCTTGAAAAGAGTAGGAGGGTTGGTGCCGTCGGTCACCCAAAGTTGTTGATTAACAAAGAAATACATTTTGTTGTTGTACCACACAAACTCCGAGTTGAACATACTTGAATTGCTGTAGAAATCGAAGGAAGTAAACGAGCGGTACGGATTCTGGGTACTCAGCGGATACGAGTAGAAATCATAAAACAACTGCGTGCCGCTTTGCGTACCGTCGGTTTTCCATAATTCCATCCCGTCTTTGCCGTTGTCATAGATAAAAAATATGCCCGCCATACCCTCGTTTACCTTTGAAAAATTTTGGTTGTTGTTTTGTGAGACCGTCTTGATATCTTTGACCAACGACACCACGCCACCGCTCAGTTTATACAATTCATAGCCCGTAGTGGCCGAAAAAGCACTTAGAAAAAACGTACTGCCTGAATTTCGGAGTGGGTACACGTTGGTGATATTGAGCGCTGGGGTGATGGATTCAACGGTCTGCGTACCCGCCAATGTTCCGTTGGTTTTCCAAGCTTTGTACCCTAAGGATGTTTCGTTGGCAATGAAAAACAACTCACTCTCAAACGCCTGCAAATAAGAATAGTTGGCGGTACCCGTACCCGTGATAAAGTCTTTGACCAAGTTGGTGCCCGAAGAGGTTCCGTCAGAGCTCCAAAGTTCAAACCCTGTTGTGCCGTTATTGGCAAAAAAATAAAGTCGGGTAGGGGTTCCGATAAAGATTCGTTTGGCGGCTTCGGTCGGGAAGGTCACATCCCCGGTGGTGGTGGTGGGGTTGATGTCTTTGATTGGGGTAGGGGCGGTAATATCGGTAATACCATCCGTTTTGAATAATTCACGTCGTAAGTTGAAATCATCGGCCGTAAAAAACAATTTTCCATTAGCAACTGTCAGGTCTTTGGGGTCGTTGCCGTATGCCCCCAAAGCATACTGTGCGTAATCGTTCGGGTCGGTCTTGAAAAGGTTACGTTGAGTCGCGATGTTGTTAAAGTTGGCGGTAAAATATACCCGGTCATTAAACAGCGTCAGCTCTTTAGGAATGGCATTTCCGTATCCGTTCTGAAAGGCTAATCCCAGCAAGCCCGTGGTGGAATAGCCAAAGAGGGCTTTGCCATACACACTGTTAGCAACTGGGAAATAGAGGTGGGTAGAGGTAGCTACGGGGAGTTGAATCGTGGCGTCAATCGTGCTTAGCCCACCGCCCGGATTGAGTTGGGCATCTGTCACCACAGCAGTGCCTGCGGTGGTGCCGTCGGTCATCCATAGTTCGGTGCCTGTGTTTGGTTCGGAGGCATAAAAGAAAGCCTTTTCGTTAAAAACGGTAAATCCTCGGATGGAGGAGGGGTTGTTGCCGCTGTAAATATCTTTACAGAGCTGCGTGCCGTCGGTGGTGCCATCACTCACCCAAAGTTCTTCGCCACTGGTGGGAGCAAAGGCTTTAAACAAAAACTTTGCGCCCAATTGTACAAAGGTATTGGGATTTGAGCCTGAGTTGCCTGGGTTGATGTCTTTGAGCATTTTGGTGCCCGCCGCAGTACCATCCGTAATCCATAGTTCTAACGTCTGATTGGACTGTGTATCGGTAGCGGTAAAAATCAGTTTATCGTTGAATTTAAAGAATACAGAAGTGCTTGTATTGGGGAAAAAAGGCCCAGCAGCGCCAGCGTAGGGGTTCTTGACGAGCGAAGTTCCAGCGTTGGTGCCGTCAGATTTCCAGAGTTCTACGGTTTCGTTGCTGTTGGTTTTGGTCAAAAAAAAGATGGTTCCGTTGATGTCAATTACTTGCCGGGGGTGCGATGAGCCGTTGTCGGTTTTGATATCTTTCAGGAGAGATTGGGCTTGTAAACTACTGCAAAAAGTGAAAAATGATACGACTAAAAGTAAACTTTTCATTTGTAGGTTAAATAAGAGGTTTAGGATTCTTTCATTTAATAATAACAGCTCATTCCCCTCAACCTGTTGTCGAGATTTCGACGCTTTTCTTATGTTTCAAAAGTAACCTAAAATGTAAAAAAGGTGAAATTTGCATTTATATATATCTTGAAAAACTGAATTATTTTACAATAAGTATATCTTTAAATCCTCCTAAAAATGAAAAAAAGTGTAGCGCTTACCGTCGGGGTATCTTTGTTGGTCACCCAACTAATGATGGCTCAATCGGGTAAAGTATTTGATAATCTGAGCGTGTCGAGTAAAATCCTGAAAAGCGACCGAAAATTCGCCATTTATTTGCCCCCCAATTATGAGACTTCGCAACGTACGTATCCCGTGTTATACTTGCTCCACGGTGCTGGCGACGACCAAACGGGTTGGGTGCAATTTGGTGAAGTACAGCAGATTGCCGAGAAAGCATTCAGCGATGGCACCGCCACGCCCATGATAATCGTCATGCCCGATGCCAATACGGGTACACGTGGCTACGCCAACGACCCCAAAAATGAATGGCGTTACGAAGATTTTTTCTTTCAGGAATTGATGCCTTACGTGGAAAAAACCTACCGGATTAAAACCGAAAAACGCTTTAGAGCCGTGGCGGGCTTATCTATGGGCGGCGGTGGCTCGTTTACCTATGCGTTGCATCATCCAGAGTTGTTTTCGTCGGCCTGCCCGCTCAGCGCTGCCACGGGGCCGCTTACCCTAGAAGATGTAAAAGCCCAGTTAAAACGAACAAAGCCCGATGTAACATACACCGATGCCGAAATGGAGGCGTATTACAAGCGTCAGAGTGTGTTGGAGTTAATCAAAAATGTACCCGACGACCAGAAAAAGGCGGTGCGCTGGTACATTGATTGCGGCGATGATGATTTTCTGTTTGAAGGCAACTCGTTGGTACACATTGCGATGCGTAAAAAAGAAATTCCGCACGAATTCCGCATTCACGACGGTGGGCATACCTGGACGTATTGGCGCAAAGCGTTGCCCACGGTGCTGTCGTTTGTCTCCGACGCGTTTCATCAATATTGATTTAAGAGCAAGAAAGCTGTTGGGCCAATGGCGGTGTTTGCACCGCCATTTTTTGTGTTAAGGAAGCCCAAAAGGGACAAATTTACTTCCCCGCCAAGTGCTGATTCCGGTACTCAATGGGCGTACAGCCTTTGATTTGTCGGAATTGACGTGCAATGTTTTTGCTATCGGCCAGACCCATGTCCAGCGCGATTTCAAAAACCGTCATGTCGGTTTCGATGAGTTTTTGGGTGAATTTTTCGATACGGAGATTAAAAATGTATTTGTAGATCGGGTACCCTGTAATGTCCTGAAAACGCTGTTCTAAGGCTCTTCTCGACAGCGGAACTTGCTTGACAATATCCTCCACTTGCAGGTTTTTGTCGATATTTTGGTGAATAAACTTCAGCGAAGAAGCAATGTATCGGTCGTTGGTGGCGTAAATGTCGGTCGACTGCCGCGTGATGATTTGCGTGGGTTTAACGATGATGTCGTAATAGTCGGCTGTACCGTGTTCAATCATGTGGTGGAGTAGCTTGGCCGCATCGTAACCGCCCTTTTCGGTGTCTTGGCCAATGCTCGATAGCGGTGGGTCCGAAAACTCACAAATCATTTCGTCGTTGTCAACGCCCAGCACCGCCACGTGTTCGGGAATACGGATGTTGGACTGACGACAAGCCTCGGTGATATGCTGCCCCTGGTTATCGTCGCAGGTCATGAGGGCGATAGGCTTGGGCAAGGATTTGAGCCACTGACTCAACGGGCTGGGCTTGTAATACCACAACTCACTCGACCGCGCCATAATGTGCTCAAAATAATGCACTTGATGCCCCGCTTTTTTGACCCTATCTTCGAAGCCATTGGCGCGCTCGCGCGACCAAACGATGTCTTTGAAACCGTAGAATGCGAAGTTTTTGAAACCTTTTCTTAGAAAATACTCGGCCCCCATTTTGCCCGCTTCGTAGTGGTCGCCGGTGATGTTGGGAATCTCCTTGAAGCGCTCTTTAAAATCTTGCGCAATGACGGGAATGCCCGCTTCTACGATTTTACTAATTTTGGGGTCGTTATACAACTGCCCGATGATGCCGTCGGCTTCCCATTCGAGGGCCCACTCCAAAATCCCGTCAATACCAATTGTTTCGCGCTGAAACAACGGCATCCGACAGAAAATCCAGGGCCCGTGCTCTTTGGAATATTTAGAGATTCCTTTCAACAGTCCCTTGCTGTATTCTTCGGCAAAGTCGATGAGAAGAATGATTTTGTACATAAGTTACAGAATGGGGTTATCTGTTTAACCGTTATACGTTTATTTGCCAATGAGTTATTTAACCACAATTGAGAGCAAGAAAATTCTCTCCGATAAGGGCTTAATTTTAAAACAGATAACAAACAACGGTTAACTACATCAAACTACGCAAAAAGCTCTTTCCAACTTTTGACGGTGGCATTGGTCACGAGGGGTTTGGCCCAGAGACCAATGCTCAAAATGTATCCTAAGGTAATCATCAAAAACAACATTGCCAAGCGTAAACCGACCAATTCGGCCAATCCGCCGATAATAAGCGGCACCACCGCACCGCCCGCAATGCCCGAGCAAAGAATTCCCGAAAATGTACCGTGGTGATACGGCACGGAGTTGAGCGCCAACGACACAATGATAGACCACATGACCGATGCACAGAATCCACTTAACGGAAACGCATACAGCGCCGCTTGAACGGGACCAAACAGGCCCACCAGCACCGAAACAATGGCGCCCACGGTGAATAAAATCAATACCCGACGGCTATCGAAGATTTTGAGCAATACCAAACCTAAAACGCAACCAATGGTGAGTAAGCCCCAAAAATAAGATATAACCGAGGCGCCTTCGGTGGCGGGGTCGATGTTGTGGTAGGTTTGGAGAAACTTGGAAGTCCAGTTGGCAATGCCCTGCTCGGTGCCCACATAACAAAAAATACCTATGAAAAACAGGAATACATAGCGGTTTTTGAGTAAGTCTTTAAAGGCATTTTCGGTATCAATTTTTTCATCTTCCTTGAGTTCCACTTCGGGAAATTTAACGAACCGAACCACGACAACCATCAGAAAAGCCACCACCGCAAACACCCAGTAAAGCGATACCCATTTCAGGTCGGCGGGTACAATTTGATTGAGCGTGCTGATGAAAGCATTGGGTGCGGTACCAGCGTGTACGTTTAAGACCAAATAGCTGTACAACATCGGGCTCAGAAACGAAGCACCGCCGAAAAAAAGCTGCGCCATCACCGAATTAAAGGCAAAATTGGCCTCGCCGCCCGCTACCCGCAGCAATGGATTGATGACCACTTGCAACATAGCCATGCCAATACCAATGATGAACAATGAGACCAACGCCACCGTAAATGTAGGTACCAAAGCAAATAGCAATGCCCCCCCGAAAGCCATCATAAAAGCCCACAAGAGCACCTTTTTCTCTCGGTATTTTTCAACCAAAATCCCCGAAGGAATGGAAGCCACCCCGTACGCCACAAAAAAAGCAAATGGTAAAAAACCTGCAAGTCCTATACTCAAATCGAAACCAGAAACGATGTCGGGGATAATGGGTCCCAGAATGTTGCTAAGAAAGGAAATGACGAAAAATATCAAAAAAATCAGAATAACAATAAAGGTGTTGCTTTTCATGTAATTGGGTTTGCGAGGTTTGATTTTACCACTAAGAACACAAAGTAATAAAAGGAAATGTAGACTTCTTTAGGAAACTTCGGGTAAATCTTCGAATTCTTAATGTGGATAGATTACACTTTCACCTTCAAATCTTGAGATACCAACGCAGCGGCTCCCAACATTGAAATATCATCATCTTGAGATTGCAGCAATTTGAGGCGCTTGAGCGACTGCGGATAGGCAAAATCGTTGAGGGTTTCCAACATTCCTGCCTTAAACAAAGGATAGGCTTTAGAAATCGACCCGCCCAATACAATGGCTTCTGGGTCAAATACATACATAGCGGCCTTGATGGCACACCCGATATGTACCCCAAATTCCGACCACATGTTGATGGCCTTTTTGTTACCATTAAGCGCCGCTTGGCTTGCTTCCAGGGCAGTTGTGCCGTGGATAGCATCGAAGAAATTGCTGCAAGCGTAGTATTCAAGGTTATGGTCGCGATAAGGAAGCAGGCCTATTTCTCCCGCCCCGCAATTGTGCCCTACATATAGCTGATTATCAATAATTAATCCTGAGCCAAGGCCTGTGCCGATGGTCATCCCCACAACCGAACTATAGTTTTTGGCAACTCCGAAACGGTGCTCTCCAAGGGTAAAACAATTGACGTCGTTGTTGACAAATACTGGCAGGTTGAACTCTTCTTCTAAAATATCCCGCAAGGCCACTTTCTCCCAAGATGGAATATTCGCTACGTTGTACACGATACCGCGTTCAACATCCACCACCGACGGTACACCGATGCCAATGCTGGTGGCTGGGTAGTCGGTTAGGGGTTTAATAAGATTAATTAATTGGGTTAAAGTAGCCGATAACGAGTCCTTTTGTTGAAGGAATATGGTGTTCTGCCGAATAATCGAACCGTTTGTTTCGACGCCCGCCTTTATTTTTGTTCCTCCTAAATCTACACCTATTTTCATGTTCACTCTTTTTTAATCGTTTTCTTTTTTTCATTCCTGCGGTAGGGTATATCCTGCCGCTAGTTACCTATTTATTTACCGTATAGTTGTGGACTGTTTAAGCAATACCGACCCTCGGAATTTTGGACAGTAAATTCCGTCTACTGATGATTATTTCGTGTTTTTTAGTTCAATCAATTCACACTCACGGTCCGACTTCCTTTGCCAGAAGCATCAAAGCTTTTCAGCTTCACGTTACCATTTACTTTTATTGGATTTTTGTATTCTGCTGATTTTTGGGTGGGCTCGCTACCATCGGTAGTGTACCGAATTGTTAATCCTGGAAAAGCTACGTTAGCGTTCAGGGTGCCGTTTTCAACGATGGCTCCTGGTAACGGTACGCGATAATTGTACCCGCCGTTGAGATAACTCAGGCGCGGTAACTCTTTTTGCGCCAACGTATTTACAAACACATTCCATCCTGTTTGAATGACTTTTTCACGCGTGGTTTTATCAGCAATGTTCTCCCACGGGCGCTCGGCACTCCAGGCACTTTCAGCAAATCCCATCAGCTTGGGTAGGGTATAATATTCCATCATGTCGCGGCCTTTGACGGTTTCGCTCCAGAGCTGACATTCTACGCCAATGATGTTTTTGCGGGCTTCGGGTTTGAGGCGTTCCACTTTATCAAACACCATGGGTTTGCCCATTGCGGTGGTGTAGGTGGTTTTGAACATATCGTAGGGCGCAAAGGTGTAATTGTCGCGCGTGTCTACAAACCCCGCCCAATAGAGACCCGGCTCTTTGGGGTCGTTGTTGTAGGCCAAATCAAAATAAAAATTGGTCACGTTGCAGAGCACCACAGGATAGCCCGCATTGGCGATTCTATACCCCATATCGGGGTCATACACGTTGTTCCAAACGTAGGGAACGACATTTTTGCCCGCAAACTCAGGATTTACTTTCAACGCACCGTCTTTGTCCTTAATCATCGAAACTTCTTCCCACCCGTGTATCTGAAGGTTACGTTTTTGGAGTCTCGGCAACAATCGACGAATGAAATACGGATGCAGATTGTACTCATTGCCAATACTTGGGTCTTTTTTGAGAAGTTCCTGTGCCAAAGGAGATTTAGTCCAAGCGCCTGCGGCTACTTCATCACCACCGATGTGAAAAAGGTCGAGCGTTAGACCCGCTTCTTTGTACATGTTGATGATTTCATCGGTGACTTTTTCATAAAAATGATACGTAGATTCCCGCGTTACGTCTACTACGTTGTCTTTGTAGCCCTGCGCCGACAGGTATATTGATTTATCATCGGGGTCAATGAGGCGGTATTCGTTGGCTTCTTTTTCTTTACCTTCCTTCATCAACCGCTCGTAGCGCGCCTCCATGGCTTTGATGGCGGCGTGGGCGTGTCCGGGCAGGTTTACTTCAGGAATGATTTTGATGTGCCGTGCAGCGGCGTATTTAAGGATTTCAATAAAATCTGCTTTGGTATAAAAACCGCTGCCGTGTTTGCCTTTTTCGTATGCCACAGGTCCAGAACCGTAGCCGGGGTGCAGGGCGGCATTCTTGTACGAGGAAATGTGTTGACGTTGTGCACCTACTTGCGTTAATTCTGGCAAACCTTCAATCTCCAATCGCCAGCCTTCGTCTTCAGTAGTGTACAATAAAAAGTGGTTGAGCTTATAAAATGCCAATACATCAAGCAGCCGCAAAAGGGTCTCTTTGGTTTGGAAATTGCGGCTCACGTCGAGCTGCATACTACGAAAATGAAAGCGTGGAGCATCTTCGATTTGAACGTAATCTAAACCGACCGCAGCCGCTTTTTGGACAAACGCTTGGGCTGGAATCAGCGCCGCCAAACTTTGAGTGCCGTAGAAAGCCCCCGCTGCATCGCTACCGACGATAGAAATGCCTTTGTCGTTGATAGTCAGTTGATAGGCTTCTTTACTGATACCGTTGACGACTATTTTACCCGTTGTTAATGAAATCGCGCTAGCGGCTGGGGCGGCATTTTTTACCGTAAAGTCACCGCCAGTCAATTCCTTGAGACGTTGGGCGAGCAATTTGGCTTCGCTCTCCAGTCCGTTTTGGTAATGAATGGGCGTGGAGGCAGTCAAGGTAAATGTTCCTTTTCCGAGCGTTACTTTCACGGGCGTCGGAATCACCTTCAACAACTTGTCGGTGCTTACTGGGCTGACGCCCAAATTCTCCTTGTATTGCTGCTCGTGGGTCAAAATCGGGTCTTCGTCGTTGCTTCCGCGCAGCAATTGCTCTTTTTTGGTGAAGGGCAGCACAGTACAGGGGTCAAGTTGTACGATTTGTGTCTCTTTACCTGCTTTGTCATAAAATACAAAATACAGACCCAAAGGCGCGTCGGTTTCTTTCACGATGCCTTCCGTTCCCCGATAGCTCACCGTTAGCGAGTCGCCGGGGGCTAAACGAAAGCCTTTGTTGGGCGTCATTTTGTACCAATCACCATTGATGTGTTCGAGGGTGGCGGGTTGGGGAGTCGGATGCCCCGTGAGCGGGCGCGGAGCCATGTTGAAAAATAAGGCCCAATCACTATCGTTTAACGTGAGCGTTCCGTTGTTTTTTAGGTAAAATTTGGCTTCAAAGGTGTCTTTTGGACCCACAAAATTACTGACCAATTCCCACGAAATAGCCACCTTGCCAGCTTGGTCAAACTCACCGCTTTGGGTTGATTTACAGCTGATAATCGCAAGAATTGTTGTAAAGAGGAACGCACTATGTAAAATATTACGCATAATTTGCGGGGTTAAATAGCCCTAATAATACTGTGGCACGTATTAAAAATACCATTCAGGTTTGAAGTAATTTTTAATATTGACTTAATCCCTTCCTTTTGATGCTACCACAAAACAACCGACTCATTTCGCTAGACGCGCTAAGAGGGTTTACCATTGCGGCCATGCTCATGGTCAATTTCCCGGGCAGTGAGGAGCATGTCTTTTTTACCCTGCGGCATACCAAGTGGAGCGGCCTTTCTTTTACCGATTTAGTAGCGCCTTTTTTTCTGTTTGTGGTAGGTGTTTCGATTGTTTTTGCGTATTCCAAACGCAAGCAGGACGGCAGTCCGAAAGGAGAACTTTACAAAAAAATCGTCATTCGCTCACTGAAGATATTCATGGTTGGAATGTTTTTGAACCTGATGCCTACGTTTGATTTCAGCGATATTCGTTGGACGGGTACACTGCACCGCATTGCGTTTGTATTTTTGGGGTGTGCTATTTTGTTTTTGAATACAAATTGGAAACAACAGGCTTGGATTGGGAGCATCATACTGGTCGTTTATTGGCTGGCATTGACGTTGATTCCTACGCCGGGCGTGGGGCAAGTGATGCTAGAACCAGGCGTAAATCTGGTGGCGTGGTTTGACAGTAAATTTCTGCCCGGCAAAATGTGGCAGGGCACATGGGACCCCGAAAGTATCCTGAGTACGTTTCCGTCTATCGTGTCGGGCATTACGGGAATGCTGGCGGGGCGGTTGTTGCAAAGTAATTTTACGCCAAACGAAAAAGTCAATTACCTCATGACGGCGGGTGTGTTTTCGGCGGCGTTGGGGTATTTTTGGGGCTTGGGTTTTCCAGTCAATGAAAACCTTTGGACGAGTTCGTTTGTCCTCGTGACATCGGGTTTTGCGGCCTTGCTGCTGGGAGCTTTATATTTTATGGTCGATATTTTGGGAAAAACCAAAGGTACCCAGCCCGGAATTATCTTTGGCGCAAATGCCATTGCAGTATACGTACTGGGAGATGTGTTAGCTCTCGTTTTTTACGGGGCAAAATTCGGCGAGAATTCGCTCAATCAGCACGTTGTCAATGGTTTAATCAATGCGGGCGTTGCGCCCAATTTAGCCAGTTTGTTGTACGCGCTGTTTTTTGTTTCGGTCAATTTTATTCCAGCTTATTGGTTATACCGTAAGAAGATATTTATCAAGTTGTAACAACATCTTGACTGTCAAGCACTGATTTATTCGAATAATTTGTTGATGTATGAAAAACCATTTTTACATTTTTCGCGGGGCCGCCTGCCTGTTTATTATTTTTCTGTTTTTCGGCTCGCTCCTTTCCACCACCTCCTTTGCCCAAAAGGCACAAAAGGTGAAGTTTGGACTGTTTACGGATGTGCATGTGCCCACCATGCACGACGCGAAAGAGCGACTCATGGCTTTTATGGACAGCATGAAGACCGCCAAACCCGATTTTATCATTGAACTCGGTGATTTCGGAACGCCCGCGCCCAAGTATGCCTACGGATTTGAGATTTGGAAGTCGTACGCTGGTCCAAAATATCAGGTCATCGGCAACCACGAAATGGACGGAGGATTTTCTCTACAGCAGGCATTGGCCTATCGTGGTATGCCCTCTTCTTATTATTCATTCCAACAAAATGGTTTTTACTTTATCGTGTTGGATGGTAACGACAAAAAAACGCCCGACGTAAAAGGCTATCAGCAATACATAGGGGAGAAGCAATTGGCGTGGCTGAAAGATGAATTAGCGAAAGCCAAAACGCCTATTGTTATTTTCTCGCACCAAGGATTGGGGAAAGACGGAGTTGACAACTCGGCCGATATTCGGGCCATGCTAGAAGCGCACAATGCGAAGGCCAAAAAGAATAAAATTATTGCCAATTTCTACGGACACATTCACTACGACCGTGCCGACAACATCAATGGCATTTGGTATGTCTGTATCAATTCCATGTCGTACAAATGGCTGGGTGAAGAGTATGGCCACGTGCGGTACAGCGAGCAGATAGACAAAGACTTCAAATGGATCAAATATACGGCGCCTTACAAAGACCCGCTCTATACCGTGATTGAAATCTCCACAAAAGGAACGATTTCTATTTCTGGAAAAAAATCGGAATGGGTGGGCCCCGCTCCCGAAAAAGTGGGTTTCCCTGTACAGAATAACGAATATGAAGTCCCCGAAATCAGGGCACGAATTCTAAAATTTAAACCGTAGGGGCAGGCCCGCAACGGCGTATGACGCCCAAATATATTTTGGTATATGAACCGAAAAACCTAAAATAATAAATGTAAAATGTAACGTAGGGGCAGGCCTTGCGTCTGCCCAGTAACCGCGAAAGATTTCTAACCGCATCGAAAAAGGGCGGACGCAAACAGGGGCGGACGCAAAACAGGGGCGGACGCAAGGCCCGCCCCTACGTGTTTTGACTATTTGTTTTAATATCTATCTGATTATGAATAAAATACTATTTGTTTTTTTGTTGTTGTTCTGTCTTTCGGGTTTTGCCCAAACCATTGATATTTCTGAGGCACGAATCTATACTTCAATTTCTGATAAGCAGGTGTTGCGGCGAAGTGTTGAGATATTACAACAGGAAGTAAAAAAACGCAGCCGCTTGGATTGGCCCCTTTTGAATAAACTCCCGTCGGATGGGAAGCCATACGTGGGTATTGCGTTGGAAAGTGATTTGTCAGCGTTTCCGACCAAAGTACGTGACGAGATTCGCAAACTGCCCGCCATTGCCGCTGAAGGGTTTAAGTTATTGGTGATGCCAGACACCAAAGCGGTTTTTATTGTGGGCAAAGATGCACGCGGAATTTTGTACGGTGTGGGTCGGCTCTTGCGGAAAATGGAAATGAGCCATACACTGGTTACTGTTCCGACTACGCTGGCGTTGGCCACGAGTCCTAAGTACCCTGTTCGCGGGCATCAGTTGGGCTACCGCCCCAAAACCAACGCTTACGATGCTTTTACGGTGGAGCAGTTTGATCAATACATTCGAGAATTAGCGCTTTTTGGGGCCAACAGCATCGAAATATTGCCACCACGCACTGACGACGACGCCACGAGTCGGCATATGAAACTGCCCGCCATCAAGATGATTGCGGAACAAGCCCGGATTTGTAAAGAATACGGCTTGGACGTGTGGATGTGGTACCCCAACATGGGCTCCAATTACACCCATCCTGATTCAATCCAAAAAGAATTGAAAGAGCGGCACGAGATTTTCTCTACCGTTTCTCAACTCGACAACGTATTTGTACCAGGCGGTGACCCTGGCGACTTAGAGCCTGACGTGATGTTTGCATGGCTGGGGAAAATGGCCGTTGTGTTAAAAAAATACCATCCCAAAGCTAAAATATGGGTGTCGCCGCAGGTATTTCGACCCACCAAAAAATGGTTTGATGCGTTTTATTCGCATGTCAATCGCAACTATCCGTGGTTTGGGGGCGTGGTGTTTGGGCCTTGGGTTAAAATGCCCGTAGCGGAGATTCGCAAAGTAATCAATCCTGCGATTCCGATTCGCCATTATCCCGATATTACCCACAATTACAGCGCACAATACCCCGTTCCACACTGGGATTTGGCCTACGCCATGACGCTCGGGCGGGAGAGCATCAATCCGCGCCCGCACGATGAAAAAATGATTCATAATGCCTTGGACGAATACGGTGTGGGGAGCATTAGCTACTCGGAAGGCACCAACGACGACGTCAATAAATTTGTGTGGAGCGATCAGGACTGGAATCCAGACATGCCCGTCATTGAAACACTGCGTGACTACGCCCGCCTGTTTTTTGGGCCTGAATATCAAGAACCCGTGGCGCAGGGGTTGGTGGCGTTGGAAAACAATTTAAAAGGACCCCTGATGACCAATGAGTCGGTGTCTCGAACGCTGATGCAATGGCAGACAATGGAAAACAACGCCTCGCCCGAACTATTGCAAAATCCGCGCTTCCAGATGGGGCTGATTCGGGCGTATTACGATGCCTACACGCGCCGTCGCCTGATGTACGAGACTGAAGTAGAGCAGGAAGCCAAAGATATTCTGGAAAGGGTACGATCTGGCAGTTCACTGGCCACGATTCAGCGGGCAAAAACGGCGTTGGAAAAAGCCTGGAAATGGCCTATTCTGCCCGATTACCGCCGCAAGTGCTTTGCATTGGCGGATTCATTGTATAGAAGTATCGGGGCACAGTTGACGATTTCTAAACACGGGGCCATGTCGGGGCGGGGCAATTTTGTGGATAATATCGACATTCCTCTCAATGATGCGCCCTACCTTTTAGACCAATTATCAAAGATTGAAAAGTTGGGCAATGAGACCGAACGATTGCAGAAAATTGACCAATTGCTTCGCCGTACTGACCCTGGGCTTGGGGGCTTTTACGATCATTTTGGTTCTCCCGAAAGCTGGCACCGCGTGGTGTCGGAGGTATCTTGGGAAAAAGACCCCGGCAGTTTGCAATCTCCCCGCATTGGATTTGGGGTAGGTTTGGTGGGTGAAGAATGGGTGGATGAAATCAAAGCCACGGGTTTTAAAGGACAGATAACGCCGCGTGTGTGGATGAAGCAGGCAAAAACCCTTTATGACCAACCGCTGAAAATCGCGTACAATGAACTGGACCCGCAGTCGTCGTACCGAATGAAGATTTCGTACACGGGGCGTTTTCGCTCACGCATGAAACTCACCACCGACGACGGGTCTGTTATCCACGATTTTCTTCAAACTGGCGAGCAGCCGATTTTCGAATTTGACGTTCCCCAAAAAGCTACTGCCGACGGAAAAGTGACATTTATTTGGAATTGTGGCGAAGGAGAACGCGGCTCACAAGTCACGGAGATTTGGTTGATGAAAAAATAAAACGGCAAAAGTGCATTCTTAAAAAAACACTTTTACCTACTATTTCTGACGCATCTAAAAATGAAAAACGTTATTCTAAGCCTCCTGCTTGCGTTTGTGGCGCACCAATCGTTCGCCCAAACCACCGCCACTGGCACAGTCTACCACGACCTCAATAAAAACAGTCGAAAAGAGACTGGCGAACCGGGCATCGCCAACGTGTGCGTTTCCAACGGGAAGGAAGTGGTAAAAACCGATAAAAACGGTAAATGGGCGCTTCCCGTGGGCGATGATACGGGCTTTTTTGTGATTAAACCTGCCGAGTATGCTATTCCGCTCACGAGCGATAACTTGCCGAAACATTATTATTTGCATAAACCCAACGGCTCGCCCTCTACCAAGTCGGAGGGAGTAGCGCCGACGGGAGCGCTGCCCGTTTCCATTGATTTTCCGTTGTGGAAGCAGAAGCTAGAAACGCAATTTTCGGTGCTGTTGTTCAGCGACACGCAAACGAGAGGCTTGACGGAGGTCAATTACGTAACGCGCGACGTGGTCGAAGAATGTATCGGAACCAAGGCGCGTTTTGGCATTTCATTGGGCGATATTGTGGCTGATGACCCCAACCTTTTTGCGGAAATTAACGGCAGTATTGGGCAAATCGGGGTGCCTTGGTACAACATTTTCGGTAACCATGATTTTAACCGTGGGGCTTCTGATGACCAGTTCAGTGATGAAACATTCGAGCGTTATTATGGCCCAAGCACCTACGCTTTTGAGGAAGGCCAAGTGGCGTTGATCGGTCTCAAAAACGTTTATTTCGGCCCCGACGGGAAATACAAAGGCCATTTTACGGAAGCGCAGATTGCGTTTGTTAAAAATTACCTTGCCCACGTTCCCGACGACAAATTGGTCGTTTTGCTCATGCACATTCCAATTGTGATTTGTGATAATCGAAAGGAAATCTTTCAGCTCATCGAAAAGCGCCCGCATACGTTTTCGACGTCGGGACATACACACACCATGATTAATTTTTGGGTGGATGAAAAATACGGCTGGACCAACGCGGCTCCGCATCATCATTTTGTCAATGCCACGATTTCGGGAAGTTGGTGGTGCGGCCTGAAAGATGAAACGGGTATTCCGCACGCAACGATGAACGACGGAACGCCCAATGGCTATTCTATTTTGACGTTTGACGGCAACAAATATGCCATTCGCTTCAAAGCCGCTCGTCGGCCAGACGACTATCAAATGAATATTTATTGGTCCGATGAGCTGTCCAAGACAGAACTAGATACCACGCAGTTGCGGGTCAATGTTTTTGCGGGCTCGACACGCTCCAAGGTAGAGTTTCAATTGGCGGGTCAAACGAATTGGACGCCTTTGGCGCTCACTCCTCAGCGCGACCCCGGAAATATGCTTATGTTTCAACAAAGTGCCTATTTGGAAGCAACCGTCAACGACACCAAACTGGACAAAATCTTTGGCTGGAGCATGGATAAGCCCAGTGTCTCGACGCACATTTGGCAGGGGAAATTACCGACAGATTTACCACCCGGTACGCACCGACTGACTGTTCGCACGACTGATGCCTTCGGCAAAACCTATACTTCATATCGGATTTTTAGGGTACGATAAAAATAGAAAAGGGGGAATTCCGTGGAATCCCCCCTTTTCTATGAACCATCGCTAGCGACTTGGGCTATCATTAGGTTGTTTTTGCTCTTCACGAAGCTCACGATCAGCATCGCTTTCTCCGCTACGCTGTTGGTGGTGTTGGCTTTGGTCGCCCTGCTGTGTCTGCCCACCTTGTTGTCTTTGTTCCTGCTGTTTAGTGCCGGAGTCTTGACGTTGGGTTTGGCCTTGACCTTGTCCCTGTTGCGACTTGTCACCTTGTTGTTGAGGGTTGTTGCGTTGCTCAGAATCTCGGTTCTGATTTCCGCTTTTTTGGTTGTTTTCCATTTTAACGAAAAGATGTTTTGTTAAAAAAATGGTTATTTGATTTTAACAAAGAGAAAGATTCTTTTCCATGTGTAAGACATTCCGCTCTTCCATTTCGCCGCTCTTTCTCTTTGTTCATTTTCAGAGATTGTCTCTCTGGCTCTATTTATCAAAACAACCATACCATGCCCTTTGGGAGGGCGTTAGGCTTCTTTTCGAGGTGAAAGTTTCACACTCTGGACCCGATTTGACCAAAAATGGGGAAATAATTGTGTTATAAAAATTATTTTTTATATTTTTTTTAATAAATATGGCTGTTAACTGTCTATCCGTTAACCGTTCTCCATGTACCCGCTACCCGTTCTCCGTGTACTCGTTTTTGTTGTTACTCTAGGTTTCTTTTTTTGATTTCGTCGTGGATTGATTTTTGTTCAGACGTAATAACCCCGTTGCCAATAATAAAAAACAGAAGAAATGGGATCAATGGTTTGTAATAAAAAGTGCCTTTTCCGCCGGTAGCAGCGTCTTTGCCAACAGAATAGCCAAACAGCACGCACAGTACCAATAATGCGACAATGCCCGTGGCTACGATAAAAGTATGGGTGCTTTTCAGCAATTTTCTTCGCTTGAGTAACTCATTGTCGGTAAAAGCGGCTACTTTTTCGGGTTTCATTTTTCAGTAAGGGTCAAAAGTTGTGATCAGGTGATAACTGATTGTAAATCAAGTAATAATGCCTTGCATTATATCGAAAAAAACTGACTGCTCTCTGCTTGTGCTCCGCTTCGGGGCACATTCATTTAAAGATTTTGTTCCCTTCTTTTGATCTCTTTATCCAAGTTTTGGATACTGATGAATAAAGGTAATAATGTTCCAATCACCCCAAGGGTACCCAGTTGTCCCCAATTTTTAGTTTTGATGGCTACATACACAATAAAGATGATAGCTACGGTCATAAGACCTGCTACTGCCGCGGCTATTTTTTGGTATTTCGCTTTGGTCGCTTTGAGTTCTTCGAGACTCTTGTCTTCGAATAAGTTGTTCTTTTTCATTTGATTGAGGTTATTGATGATAAGGGTTTAACGTGTTTTTAATTTTCAAAAGGCAAAACAGGCATTCGAATCAGGTATTTTTTCTAAATAACGAAAGGATTGTTTTAGCAGCAGCCACTAAAGCCAAAGCCAATAATCCGCCTATCACACCAAAAGTAAATTCTTTTATGAGGGTTGGCCACTCGGGTAAAATGTGGTGTAAATAGTCGATGTTGTGCGCAAATATCCCCCCCGATACAAGTAGTAACGCTATGGTTCCTACCACCGAAAATACTTTGATAACAACGGGTAACGTTCTTACCAATAACAGACCGAGGGTGTTTAAAAAGCCTTTTTTCTTCGATTTTTCAATCAGCTTAAATCCAACATCATCCATGCGAACCACCAGCGCTACAATGCCATAAACACCCACAGTAGCTAATATGGAAACCACCGATAAGGTTAAAATTTGCATAATTAAGCTACTGTTTAAAACCGTACTTAAGGCAATAATAACGATTTCAACAGAGAGGATAAAGTCGGTGGTGACGGCTGATTTTATTTTTGTTTTTTCTAAAGCCGCATCCTCTTTCATTTCTCCAATGGCTGCTTGTTGGGCAGGTTGTTTTTTATGAAAGAAGTATTCTACTATTTTTTCTACACCTTCAAAGGCGAGGTAAAAACCACCCAGTATGAGTATGACGATAATGGCAGTCGGTAAAAATATATTCAGCAATAAAGCTATTGGGATGATAATTAACTTGTTAATAAAGGATCCTTTGGTAATGGCCCATAACACAGGGATTTCTCTGGATGACACAAAGCCGGTTGATTTTTCGGCATTCACGGCCAGGTCATCACCAAGTATTCCGGCTGTTTTTTTGGTAGCGAGCTTGGCCGCAACCGCCACGTCGTCCATCAAAGCAGCTATGTCGTCTAAAATTGCAAAAAAGCCTGATGCCATATTTTTGTTTAAAGTTGTTTGGATGCCAAAGTAAATCTTTTTTTGTTAACTACCCGGGCATGGTGATGCAAAAAAAGCACCTGCTTCTGGGGCAAAGCCTATAGGCTTTAATAGATCAGGAGTACGTTTCTCTAAAATTTGAGGTATGTGACCTTCCCAACAATAGCTCTTCTCTGAGAAGGGTTTTTAGGGTTGCAACTTGTTTAAGAGCAGGATTGTTTTTAGTTCGGGCTATTTATTTGGCGTTTGCAGTCTCCCTAGCTTGGAGTGAAGAAATCAGTTTTTGGAAGAATAATTAGCCGCTTTTGGGGTACTCACCGTGTTACAAACAGGCTGATTATTTTTTGTACGCAGTCTCCCTCCGGAAGACTACGTACAACTAGGGATTAACAGGGTATTTGGTGGCTTTTGGCGCACTCACCGTGTTGCAAACACTCTGATTATTTTTGGTTCGCAGTCTCCCTACGGAAGACTACGCACAACTTGGGGGACATTTCTTGTACATTTTGTTGGCAGCTGTTCATCTTCTCCTGTGCAACTTATCGTCCTTGACACATCCACTGTCAACTAATCCGTCAGGTTTAATTCCATTCCTTGTAATAGTCCAGGTTGTTAGTCCGAGATTTGGATAATAAACTGTCTCTTTGTTCAGGAACTCATTGTCGTTAGTCAATTTGAGTTTTTTCTTCTCAATTATCCAAGTTCCTTTTACTTCAACTTGACAACCTCCAAGTCCCGCTTTGTATGCGAATCGATTGTCCTTGTCAAGAATTATAATTGAATATTTTTCAAATCCATTCGAAGTTGACTCATAAACTCCAATAAGTCCGTCATGAGTTGATTGTCCTTTCGTCAAAAAAGTCATAAGTATCAATATTAAAGTTAGTCTTGTCATAAATGAATGGCTGTCAACGTTTTTTGGCTTGGCGTTCGGGCGGGATTTCGAAGCACAAAAGCTGATATTATTACTAATGTTAAATTGTAAAACTGCCGTTGAATTTTGCACTTCAGCCCGCCTGACGCAAAACCCTTGTTAGCGGTTCGTGCTTTTCTTTCGATTATGTTACACACTTTCATTTTTAGCTGTCCGATTAATAAATGTATTGTATTTGATGAAAGAAGTTTTCAATAAATCTCCATTGTCCGCCTGTGTCGCCAAAGATTAGAATTTCACCTTTTGGTCCATCGTAAATAAATCTCAGGGTAATTTCTTTATTGTGTTGTTTGTTGTCATGCTCTATTGTCGTTGCTAATGTAACTTCTGTGATTGCTGGAGAACAGTCAACAACCTTTACAATTTTATAATCAAGCAATTTTTTGCCTTCAAAAATTTTTCTTGTCTTACCTGCTTCTATTTTTTCGTTTACAGGTGTCTTTGAAAACTGATGAACTTGTTTGGAGATTGCTCCAAAATTTCCTTTTGTCCAATACTCTGCAAACCTTATTGCTTCTTGTTCGGGTGTAAAATCTTTATAGTCCGTTGATAGTCCTTTTTCAAGGATGTCAGAGCCAACATTTAGTTGTCGTGCTTTCCATGCTTCGACTTTCTTACCTACAAGGTCGTTACGCTTTTTGCTTTCGGCATAGTCAGTCAAACTGTTTTTGAGTTGTGATAAACTTTCAGTAAATGATAATTCAGGTTCGGGTAGCGGTGGAATTTTCTTTCCTTGTTTTACTGCATACGCCCAATCTTTGATTGCAAAAAGTGCAGCCCAACACTTAGCGGTTACAGTTTTATTTGCATATCCCAAATCTCTACCGTGAAGGATACCGTGTCTATACGGAAGTGTAATTTCTTCTTTAGTAGTTTTATGTCTACCGTCACTAAATACTTCTTTGAGTGCCGTCAATCCACTGCTGTGGGCTGCAATTGAGTCCCAGGCTGTTAAATTTGTCTTGTCGGCAAAGAACCCTTTGCCTTTGTCAATATCGTTAACTGCACCGTCAATCATCATCAATAAAACAGGAACAACTGCATGATAGCGTTCTGCTAAAGTGTCTTCGTATGCAAGCAAGAAGAAATTATATCTGTTTGAAAAAGCTTCAACGCCTTTAAGCTGATGAATAAGCCACTGTATTTTGTCAGAAGAATAGTAGTTGATTAGTTCCTGCTCTGCTACATCAATTAGTCCTTTGTCAGCCAACTCAATTGAAGTAAGCATTAAGTCAGAGTTCATTGATTCGTGTGCAATCCAACCTCTTTGTGCATAATGGTCGTTAAACTTGTCAGGGCTTTTTGATAGAAGTTCTAATTGTTTTTTCATGCCTGGAAGAGTGCTAAACGCTTCATTCAATTCTTTGTTTTTAAGTCCAAAGAATGATAAAAATTTTGCCAAATTATGAATTGCTTCTGCACCTTCAAGGTCTTTCTTGAATTTCTTGTAAGAAGGATTATTTTCTATTCTGTCGTTGTCCATTTCTTGCAGTCAGTTTAAGGTTTGCACTGTCGTCATAGCATGACTGCTAACGAGAAACGGCTTGGCGATGTGGCGGATTTTAGCACAAATGTTCAGTAGAATTACTGCCGTTGAACCTTGTACAAATGTTTTATAGAAGCACTTCAGCCGCCATATTGCCAAACCGATGTTGGCGGTAGTCTTTATTTCAATCCAACAATGTCCTTTCTTACTTGTCCTCGCCATTGTCGTCCATATTTTTTGTCAAAATAGTCAAAAATCACTTCGTTATACTTAATTATACATTCTGTCGGAGGTGAAACACAACCAAAATCAAAATACTCAAATTTATACTTTTTCTCAGTTTTTGACTGGTCAGAATAAAATACTGGGGCTATTCCACCGCATAAAAGTAATCTTGGTTTACCGTTTTTGATGTCAGATTCTGCAACTTTCTTATTGACTTCACAGTCAGCGTTAACAATAATTTTCAGTTCCGTTATTGATTCAGATTTCAGTTCAAAACTAAATTCCTCTGGTTTAAAGTTGTAATCAAGTACACGAAGTTTATAAGTACCGCTTGAAAGTCCACCAAATTGAAAATGTCCTAAACTGTCGGTAGTTACTATTTTAAGGTTTGGCAAAAGTTCGATTGTCGCTTCATTTGGTACTTGTAAACTTAACCCAAAAATTACTTTTAAATTACCACTAATTGTCAAGTTAGTATGTACAGCTTGTCCATAAGTTGAGGTGAAAAACAAAAATAATATCAAGGTTAATAGTCTGTGCATATTTTTTTAAGATTACCGCCAACATCTGTATATACGCTACTTAGTAGTTTTTTATCGCTTATAACCGTTTGCTGTCGTTCTATTGTTTTTCCTCCGCAAAATCAACCTTGAATGACCGAACTTTCTCGCTCTGAACTCAACGGATGAACGCTCTAAATGCCTTATTCTGGTAATTTTACGAAAGTAAAAAACGAAAAAGGCAAAAGCAATTGGTCTACCCAATTGCTTTTGCCTTGAATAAATAAAACTTACTTCTTGCCTTCTTTCCGCGCTTTGTATTCCTTAAATCGGTTTTCGTATTCCTTGATTTGCTCGGGCGTAAATCGGTTGAGGTAGGTTTCCGGCAAGGCCAGTCGCTCGGGAGCCAAGGTAGGCGATTTGTCGGTGAGCGTATTGCGGCCCTTGGCATTTTTGGTTAAGTCAAACACATCGTACAATTCACCCGTCACGGTGTATGATTTGTAAGAAAGCTTGTTGCCATCCACGGAAATGATCTGGTACAACTGCGTGTTGGAAGCGGCGCGGTCCATCCAATCCTGCAAACCGATCGTGTACATTTTAGGCCCGCTCACCGATACCACGTAAATGGGTCCGTCGGGGTATTTGCGGCTCTGTCCCAAAGGCATATTCAGCCCCCGTCCGTAGGTGTGGTCGTGGCCCTGCAAGACCAGATCGACGTTGTATTTTTTATAGATCGGCTCCATTTTCACGCGCCATTCGTCGTTGTTGCGTCCGTTGGCCGTTGAATAAATGGGGTGGTGATGCACCGCCACGGTCCATTTGTTAGGGTTATTGCTCAATACGCCCACCAGCCATTCGGCCTGTGCGTCCATTACGGTAGAATCCAATAAGGCTCCCTGCGAGTCCAGCGAAATGAAGCGAACGCCTTGGTAATCAAAATAATAAGCGGTCTCTTTCAGTTTATCGGGGCCGTTTTCGGGCAAGACAAACGACGGCCGCCAGTGCATCGACACGCGGGCTTTGCCGGTGGCATCTTTAAAATACTCGTGATTGCCGGGCGTGGCCAAGGTCGGCACCATACCCGTGATCCAGCCGCCTGCTTCAAACCACTCGCCCCATTGCCAATCGGCGTTGGAGTTATTGATTAAATCGCCCGCATGAAGCATAAACTGCACCGAAGGAAAGGCCGAATACGCCCCGCGAATGGCCCGTGACCACAGCGAACGCAGGTCGTTTTGGGCATCGCCAAAGTAGAAAAACGAAAATGGAGCGGGTTGGTCTTTAGCGGTTTTAAAATGAAACCATTCACTCCATTCGTCACCCGCACCTACGCGATAGCTGTATTTGGTATCGGGTTTGAGGTCTTTGAAGTGGACCGAATGGTATAAAATCTGCTTTCCTTCAATGAGTACTTTTTCGGTAACCGCTGGAACAATGGTGGCTTTTTTGACAAAATCAGGACTCGCATCGGCTTCATGAATGGCCCCAACGGCTCCCACCACCGATGAATCGGTGCGCCAATTGACGGATTGAGAAGTGGCGGGATTGCCTTGCCAGCCCAAAATAAGGCGGTCGGGAAAACGCGTAGGCGTGTAAGGCTTATGGGTTTGGGCATTGCCGACAAAAGCAATCAGTCCGCAGGCAAGCATAAAACAAAGAGAAAGACTTTTCATAGGGGTTGGTTATTAGAAACGTGAGGAGACGAAATCGTATGGGTTTAAAAGTCAAACTTACTCTATAGGCCGCTGATTTTATAATTTCGTTTATTATCAAATGCTTAATTCACAAATCGGGTATTTTTAATAAAGCTTCATCTAAGGGCTTCCATCACGGGGTTTCCGACGTTGCCGCTGGGTGGCAAAATGTGCAACAAAGCCGAAAGGGTGGGGGCAATATCGGCGATGGTGGTACGGCGGAGGGTTTCTCCCTGCTTCACGCCCCAACCATAGAGCACAAAAGGGACGTGCGTATCATAATTGTGCGGGGTGCCGTGGTCGGTACCGATGCCGTCGCCCGCAAACCAACCCGACTGCACCACAATCTGCACATCGCCGCTGCGTTTGACGTTGACGTTGTTTTTATAAAGTTCTAACTGGTACGAATTCAAATCAGCAGTATGAAGGCTTTTCAGGTTAATTACGTCGGCAATGCCGGGCATCGGCAACAGCGCTTCACGCACGACTTGATAAGCGGTTTCCTGCGAAATTTTCTTTTCTTTCAACAAAGATTTGTTAAAATACAGTTGGTAGTTTTCACTACCGACAATGTATTTTCCATCGCCAAAGGTATCATTCAACGCTTTCTTGAGGGTAGCGTACAATACATTCACGTCAATCAGACCTGCGGGCAATTTATGCTCTTGCCAAAACGCGGGCACATCCATGGCTCCGTGGTCGGCGCTGAGAAAAACGGTGTAGTTATCCTTGCCCACCCACGCGTCCAGCGTCGAGAGCAAATCGGCAAATTCTAAGTCAAGACGTAAGTAAATATCTTCCTGCTCTACGGAATTCGGCCCAAACGCGTGGCCGATGCGGTCGGGGGTGGAAAAGCTGATGGCCAAAAAGTCCGTGTCTTTACCTTTGCCGAGATTTTCGCCTTTTAGGGCCGCAATGGCCATGTCTTTGGTCATGGTATTGCCCCAAGGCGTAGAAGTCACGGCCCCAAAAGCACTGCCTGCCTGTCCGACCAACTCATAAGGAAAAACGGGTTTGGCCGCGCCCGCGAGTTTGGTTTCGTAGGGTTGGTCGTCGGGTGTACTTTCGATGTAGCTTTCAATGGGCAAAAGCGTTTTCCAACCGTTTTTGGTGTATTCGGCGGGGAGTTTTCGGGCATTAAAATCACTCGCCCATTTGGGCAACTCGTTGGCATAAAACGTACTCGTGACCCAGTTGCCCGTTTTGGAATCGTACCAATACGCGCCCGTGGCGGTATGGCCAGCGGGTAAAATAGAGCCTCGGTCTTTGATGGCTACGCCGATGGTTTTAGAACGGAAATTATTGGCAATCCGTAGTTGGTCGGTTACGGTGCTGGTGAGCAGGTTGCGCGGCGACATCTTGCCCGCCGAAGTATTGGTACTGCCCACGATTTTAACGGTCGTATCTTCGACGCAATACACGCTTTTGTCGGTATAGGTATCGTACCAGTCATTGCCTACAATGCCGTTGATGGCCGGAATAGAGCCCGTATAAATGGCCGCGTGGCCCGCTGCTGTCACCGTCAGGGCGTAATGATAATGATTGTTACGGCAGTTGAACCCGCCGTTGAGTAGCCGTTTAAATCCACCTTCGCTGTATTTGTCGTAAAAACGATACAAATAATCATAGCGCATCTGGTCGACCACAATCCCCACTACCAGTTTGGGCCGGGCCAACGGTGGAGTTGGTGGCGATTTTTTTTGCGTCTGCGCCATAAGAGCGACATTTGCCAGAAAAATCGCAGTAATTAAATACCTTTTTTTCACAATGAATGGTGGGTTATTGATGCGTAATTTGGTCCATGAGGGCGTTGGCGCGGGCGCCCGTTTCGCCTGTGCTTGGGCATTGGCCTTCACCACGCAATTGCTGCACAATCGTTTCGATCAAAGGTTGTTGTACGTGTTCAGGATAAGGAATCAAGTACTCGTCGGTGCCATCGGCGGTTTCTACTTTAATGGTAAACCGTTCGAAAAAAGAAAAGGTGATTTTTCCTTTAGAACCAATGAGTTGAGACTCGTCGATGCGTTGCTCTGGGTTGAGCGTATAGCACCAGCTTCCTGTGCCCAACACACCCGATTCAAACTCAAAATTGGCGACGGTGATGTCGTCGGCTTCGTACAATCCCGCCTGATTGCGAGAAATTCCCTGCGCCAATTTTACGGGGCCGAGCACGTATTCCAGAAAATCAAACTGGTGAGATGCTAAGTCATGAAAGTGACCGCCGCCCGAAATAGCGGGGTCTACGCGCCAGCGTGGGCGCGCGTCTTCGCCTATTTCTTCGGCGTAGGGATTATAATGGATTTGCACCGTTACCAACCGAATGTCACCGATAACTTTTTGGTCGATTAGTTCTTTAAGTTTTACAAAATAAGGCAACGTACGACGGTAATATGCCACAAAAAGCGGCACGCCCGTTTCGCGACTGACCTGATTCATGGCCTCGCATTCAGCGGCGTTGCGTGCCATGGGTTTTTCCACGTACACAGCTTTGCCCGCCTTCATGGCTCGGGTGGCGTAGTCAAGGTGCACGTCGGGCGGCGTGGCGATGTAGATGGCATTGACCTCGGGGTCGTTGATTAACTCATCAACGTTGGTGTACCACTTAGATACGCCGTGGCGTTGGGCGTAGTCGGCGGCTTTTTCGGCGCTACGGCCCATGACGGCCACCAATGACGAATTGGGGACTTTGCTAAATGCTGGGCCACTCTTTTTTTCGGTTACGTTACCGCAGCCAATCATCCCCCATTTGATTTGTTCCATTTTTTTATGCTCCATTTTGTTTAAACTTCTAAGATTCCTAGCCGACTACATAAAGGTCAAAAAAAGGGAAGATTACCAGTTCGGACAATTGTTTTTATGCATTTGTAAATTCTTAAACCGTCAGAGAGGTGGTAGTATCAGCGTTTGGGCTATCTCCAGCAGCCTGTTTGATGATGCTCAAATCATGTTGTAATCGTTGACTGAAAAGCGCCACGTCAAAACTGTGTACCACAATGTTGGCTCCTTCTTTCATCCATTGGATTTGGCGCGCTGGCTCCAGCGAAAAGTGAATGCCAATGGAAAGCCCTTTGGCGCGGGTTTGGTGAATAATGCTACGGACGGCCGCTTCAAAGTCGGGATGGTCATACTCCTCAGGCAGGCCCAAACTCACCGACAAATCGTGCGGACCGATAAACACCGCATCCAATCCAGGCACCGACAATAGTTCGTCTAGACGCTCCAACGCGGGCACGCTCTCGATGTTGGCGATGCAAAGATTGGCGGCGTTGTGGTTGGAGATGTATTGTTTTAATTCAGGCGTCATTTCTTCGACACCCGTCAGGTAATTCTGTAATTTTTCTCCCTTGAGTGGTCGAAATTTAACGGCTCCCACCAACTCCTGAATTTGGGCGGTTGATTCTAAATAAGGCGCTACGACGCCCAACGCGCCGCCGTCAATCACCTGACAGGCTAAAAAAGGGTTGGGCTCAGGAATCCGCACGATGGGCGTAATGCCCAATGCCCTGAAAATCTGACACATTTTGGCCAATTCGGCGCGGTCGAGCGGGATGTGCTCGGTATCAATAAACACAAAATCAACGCCCGTGCGCTGGATGGCGGCGGGCCACATGGGTGCGGTAGACGTAATGCACGTTCCGTACACATTTTGACCATTTTTTAATTTTTGGAGTAGCGTGGGAGTAATTGAGGTGCTCATGGGTCTTCCTGAGTTGGATAGAAACAGTACTTGCCTTTGGGCGAATGAGGCTATTTCTTGTATGCAGTATTTTAAGTTATAAATAGTCTTAATCGAATAAAAAAAGGTATTAAGGATTGCGTGACTAGAAAACAGATTTTCGGAACACCACTAGACGGATATACAATTAACGAATAACAAATAATCGTGCTTTAGCACTCAGACCCAAATCATGAAGAACCTTCCCCTTATTGATGTCGCCATCATTTTATTGTATTTAGCCGGAATGGTGGGCGTTGGTGTGTATTTTTCCCGCAAAAACAGCCGGGAAAGCAGCAACAACGCCGAGCAGTTTACTACCGCCTCGGGGCAGATTCCAGGCTGGGCCATCGGTATGTCGATTTATGCGACTTTTCTTAGCAGCAATACCTTTTTGGGCGTGCCTGGCAAAGCCTTCGGGAGCAACTGGAACTCCTTTGTGTTTAGCCTTTCGATGCCTTTGGCGGCGTGGGTAGCCACTAAATTTTTCATTCCTTTTTACCGCAATACCGGCGAAGTATCGGCCTATACCAACCTCGAAAATCGTTTTGGTCCTTGGGCACGGTCTTATGCGGTAGTGTGTTTTTTGTTAACGCAGCTGGCCCGTATGGGTTCCATTTTCTTCGGAATTGCCCTTAGTCTACAGGCCCTGACGGGCTACCCAATGGCCACGATTATGGTGGTGGTAGGTATTTGTATCATTCTTTATACCGTCATGGGAGGCATGGAAGCTGTGATTTGGACCGAAGTAGTGCAAGGCGTAATCAAAACAGCTGGTGCGGTCATTATTTTGTGGTTGGTGGTCGATGGTATGTCGGGAGGAGTTGGTAAAATCATCGATATTGGGCAGGCCGACAATAAATTCAGTCTGGGCAGCTACGCGCCCGACTTTTCCCAACCTACTTTTTGGGTCATATTGCTTTATGGGTTCTTCATGAACCTGAACAATTTCGGGATGGACCAAAACTACGTGCAGCGCTACCATACCACCACATCCATCAAAGAAGCAGCCAAGTCGGTGTGGCTATGCGTGTACTTATACGTACCTATTTCGTTGATATTCTTTGTGTTGGGCTCCGCTTTGTACGCGTATTATCAAGCCAATCCAGAAATGATGGAAGCGGTGAGATTGCAAGCGGCAGCCGACAAGCTGCCCGGTGGAACGCAAGAAGCCATCCAACAATTGGCCGCCACGCTCAAGCCGAGCGATTTTGGTGATAAGGTGATGCCGCACTTTATGGTGACCAAAGTTCCGGCTGGTTTGTTGGGGCTGATTGTAGCCGCGATTTTGTCGGCGGCCATGAGCACCATCAGTTCGGGCATGAACGCTTCGGCCACGGTGTTTTCGGTCGATATTTACCAACGCTACATTAAGTCAAATCTGACCGATAAGCAGTCACTCAGATTATTATACGTTGCCACCACGGTGTTTGGACTCATGGGCATGGTTACGGGCATTGCGATGATTGGCGTCAAGAGTATTTTGGATGTATGGTGGGTGCTTTCGGGGATTTTTGCGGGCGGTATGTTGGGACTGTTTTTGTTGGGAATCATCTCGCGGCAGACCCGCAACGTGGAAGCCCTAACGGCCACCATGATTGGCTTGCTCGTCATTCTCTGGATGACTTTTTCAGCCCAAATTCCCGATTCTTTGGCGTATTTACGGAGTGCGTTTCATCCCAATATGATTATCGTTGTGGGCACGCTTACTATCTTTTTGGTAGGTATTCTTTTGACAAAAATTCGGGGTAAAGTGCCCGAAAAGACCGAAGAACAGACCGTTACTGGGGCGTAATCGCAATTTTGAAGGGCTTTGGCACGTTTGTTGATTTGGGATTTTATGCAACACCCTAATCCTCAAAATCCAATGGAAGCACCAAAAGAATTTGTAGCTTTGCTGCGTGATACGCAATTGATTTTGGATACTATGCCCGGCGAAGCCCTTGATATATCAGTCGTTATTCCGCTCTTCAATGAGGAGGAATCGTTACCCGAATTGACCGCTTGGATTGGGCGGGTCATGGAAGAGCATCAGTTCAGTTATGAGGTACTGTTGGTCGACGACGGCAGTACCGATGATTCTTGGAAAGTGATTCAGAAACTGGCCGTCAGCGACCCGCATATCAAAGGAGTGCGCTTCAACCGAAATTATGGTAAAACCCCCGCCTTACAAACGGGTTTTCAGCTTGTGCGCGGCAGTGTGGTTATTACGATGGATGCCGACTTGCAAGACAGCCCCGACGAAATCCCTGAGTTGTACCGCATGATTACCGAAGATGGTTTTGACTTGGTGTCGGGCTGGAAACAAAAACGCTATGATCCAATTTCAAAAACCCTGCCCACCAAGTTGTTTAACGCCGTAACCCGCAGCATATCAGGGGTCCATCTCCATGATTTTAACTGCGGACTGAAAGCCTACAAGCAGCGCGTGGTCAAAAACATCACGCTTTACGGCGAGATGCACCGCTATATTCCAGTGGTTGCCAAGTGGAATGGTTTCCGTAAGATTGGTGAAAAAGTAGTGCAGCATCAGGCGCGCAAATACGGCAGCACCAAGTTTGGTCTGGAGCGCTTTGTGAATGGTTTTCTGGATTTGCTTTCTATCACGTTTGTACATCGTTTTAGCAAAGCGCCCATGCACTTTTTCGGGCTGTGGGGTACGCTCTCATTTTTGCTGGGGTTTGTTATCACTTTTGGGTTGATTATCAAAAAACTCTACCTGATTTTTACCCACGCGCCTTTCCGCAATGTGACCGAAAATCCGCTGTTTTACATGGCCTTGGTCGCCATCGTCATCGGATTTCAGCTGTTTTTAGCGGGATTTTTGGGGGAAATGATGGTGAAACAACACACGGTCAAGCAGGCCGATTATTTGGTTGTGGAGAAGATAGGGGTGTAGTTTCCTGAGATATATTTATAGAAAAGCGTCCACTGGGTCTTTGTGCCGATTGGACGCTTTTTTTGTGCCTTTTTGGAGAGATTTGTCTAAAATTAATGCTGAAGGCAATAATAGGAAAGGGAAAAAAACTGATTTGCAATCCATTTTCATATACTCAACTTTCTTTTATATTTGTAAATAGTTATCGTTAAACACCTATCACAGCTATGTATACTTCGTTTTCATCCTGCTTAATCCTTAATACCAGATTGCACATCAAACCTAAACCCGCCTCACAATATTATTTCCACACAGGGCAAATTATGAAAAAATTAATAAACAGTTTTGGTTTACTTTGGTTAGGAATGACCTATTGTTTTGGGCAGTCAAATAGTATAGTCATTATCAATTTAGCTCCTTCTCAGAACTTATTTTTTTATGAAAGAACAAAATATCTTTATCCAAACCGTAAATACCACCACCATTTACAGGCAAAAGAAAAATTTAAATCTGATACAGTTATTTTATCAGGAAAATCTCCTAATGTTCTAGTGTTTGAAGAGCAGCCGGCTAAAATGATTCCTGTCTTCGTATTTCCGAAAGATACCCTCAGAGTTAGAATTGATCCACTGGGCAAATTGATTTTTGAGGGTACTAACACAAAAGAATGGCAAATGATGAAGCAATTTGCCAGTCACCAATCCTTTACCGAACCCTATTTTTTTAGTGTTAACTTTAAATATTGGAAGGATGTACAAGAAAATTTGGATTCAATCCAAAAAAATGTCACCTCTATAATAAAGCAATCTCAAGTCGAATATAAACTCTCGGAGGAATACATTGCTTATCTGCAAAAAGAGCGTAATTATCAATGGATGTCATCTTTGCTACATCATCGAAATAAATCATTTAAGGATCTTCCTCTTGAAATCAAAAGTATGAAAAATGACTTGTTGGGAGATTCACTTAATTATGGCTCTATGTTTAGACTGCCTGCCTTATATACTTTTGTTCAGGCAGAGTGTAATTGTTACAGCAAGGATACATTCCCCGATTCAATGGAATTTAGCGCCTTATTCAAATATATCAGGCAAAATTATTATGGTGCCACCCGTTCACAACTTTTGCTGAACATTCTTTATGAGCAAATTGCTATAACGCCAAATTACAGGGCTAACACTTCATTGTATGAGCCTTACTTAAATGAATTTTATCGTTTAAGTACCGATAAGGACTATAATGAGTTTATACAGGAACACTTGAAAGATTACAAAAATGCCAGGTACTAATTCTATAGGTATAGCTATCTAAGTACTTGATCGTTATTTGTAATTGTTAAATAAGAAGGTTAATTGTTATCTAAACTAAACAGCTATGTACACTTACTTGTTCAGCTTGCTTTTTTGCTTATAAGCCAATGATCTTCAAAAGGTTTCACAAGCCAATAATTCCATCCGAATCAATGGTAGTTGTAAGGACAACACGACGAAAGAAGATTTAAAGAAGAGGGTGGTTTATGCCGTTGCTAAATTAGGTAAAAAACAGACTGGGATAAGTGATAATACAGGTCATTTTGATGTTCGGGTATCGGATTCGACGCAATTTCTTTTGTTTGAGGTCGAGGGCTCATATCCTTCAATTATGCGTCGCGCTCGGCATAGCGGATTTCTTTAGTGGCCATAATCATCGGGTTTTCCCTCTTTTTTGGGAGAAATGATGGTGAAACAGCACACGGTCAAGTAGGCCCATTATTTGGTGGTGGAGAAGATAGGGGTGTAGTTTCCTGAGATATATTTATAGAAAAGCGTCCAATGGGTCTTTGTGCCAGTTGGACGCTTTTTTATTCGTTAATCTTTGCTTGTAAAAAATCAGTGCCTCTCGAATCTCTCTATTTTGAAAGAATATCCAATACCTCACAAAGAATCTTGTTGAGCTTTTTGATGTCAGTCCTTTTTTTAACAAATTGCCATAGCATCAGTCATGAAATGAGCATCATTCCTTGATAGATGGCCCCGCCCCAATAGGAATTTTCATTACTACGCACAAATCCTAACCATCTACTTGTATGCGAACCTCCTTTCTTTTCCTGTTTATTGTCTCGCTTTTGGCTTCCTGCACCACAATTATGGCGCAAGAGCTGGTCAATAATAGTCAGCGCGAAATCGTTTTCAAATCCGTTAACGTCATCCCAATGGATCAAGAACGGGTCATGGAAAATCAAACGGTTATTATCAAAAATGGGCGAATTACGGCATTGGGCGACGCGGCAAAGGTGAAAGTCAGTAAAGGTGCCTTAGTCATTGATGCAAAAGGAAAATACCTAACCCCCGGTTGGGCTGAAATCCACGCCCACGTTCCTCAAACGGACGATTTTGAACCCATGAAAGAGGTGTTGATGCTTTATCTGGCGAATGGAATCACCACCATTCGAGGGATGCTCGGTCACCAAAAACACCTGGAGTTACGGAGTAAAATCAACGATGGAAGTATTCTTGGGCCTCATTTTTACACAACGGGTCCCTCATTCAACGGACAGACCGTAAAAACTGCCGAACGAGGTGCAGAAATGGTACGGGAGCAGAAAGCCGCTGGGTACGATTTTCTGAAATTACACCCAGGACTCACAAAAGAAACTTTTCCTGCCATTGCTAAAACTGCCAAGGAAGTTGGTATTCCATTTGTGGGACACGTTTCATTTAATGTGGGCGTTTGGCGGGCTATTGATGCAAAGTATTCGACCATTGATCATTTGGATGGTTTTATTGAAGCCCTCACCCCAGGAATTGATACGCTGGTCGAACAAGAAGCGGGTTTGTTTGGGGCTTGGATTGCCGATCGGGCAGACGCTTCTCTCATTCCAAAACTAATGGAGGGCCTTCGCAACAACCACATACGGGTTGTGCCTACGCAGGCGTTGGCCGAGCGGTGGCAGTCGCCACTTCCTGCGGAGGCGTTTACTACTGCTCCAGAAATGAAGTACATGAAACCCGAACAGGTGCAGAGTTGGGCAAATACGAAAAATACCTATAACAACAACCCTAACTTCTCGAAAGAACGAGCCGAAAAACTGATACAAATTCGCCGAAAGCTGCTCTACGAATGTCAGAAAAATGGGGTGGAGATTTTGTTAGGTTCCGATGCTCCCCAAATATTCAATGTACCAGGTTTTTCCATTCACCACGAAATGAAATACCTCGTGGATGCTGGACTGACGCCGTATGAGACTTTGCGTACTGGAACTGTCAATGTAGCTTCTTATTTGAACAAATCAGATTCGGGCATTATCAAGACTGGAAATGTATCGGATTTGGTCCTGCTAAGTGGCAATCCCCTGAAAGACATCAATCAGACCCGACAGATTGAAGGTGTAATGATTGGTACAAACTGGCTTTCAAAAGCCTACCTCGAAAAGGAACTGAAAAAGTTAGAGAAAAAGTAAACTAAATGAATTGAAGTGGGGATACAAGTCGGCTCAGCTCGCATAGCCTAGGTCAGACGGTAGTCAGACCATAAGAGCCTGTACGGTCTGACTACCGTCTGACCCAGGCTTAAACTAAGAGGCACTTACCCAAACAATTTACTTCAATTAATTTTGACTTTCGATTACTTGGAAAGGCCAGCAGTCGAAGAGATGACAATCATAGACGAAGGCTTATTTGGTATTTTAACATCGCTAAATAATCAATAGTAGGCTAATTTGTATCCGCATAAAAATCCCCACCTTGGCGAGCCATACGTGGGGATTTTGTGTGTATTATGTCCAAGTGATTTTCTCAAAAATCCCCTACCTGTCCGTACATATTCTTCAATTGCGGGTCGCGCTCGGCGTTGCGGATGTCTTTGCGCATGGCTTTTACCCCTTCGATGTCGGTCAATAATCCCAACACCTGATAGGCTCCGAACCGCACAAAATAGGCGGGGTGATTGCGGGCCGTGGTTTCGAGCATGGGCAGGGCTTTGCGCTGCACATCGGCATTGGAGCGAATGAGGTATTTGCCGAAAACCTGTAAAAAATTATAAATCTCGGCCGATTTCAACTTGCTCATTTTTTGCATGAACCACTCATACTGGTCGGGTTTGGCCAAGCCAGCATAATAATTGGCCACGGCGGTCACAATCTCGCTGTTAGGAGCGTTTTCGAACCGAAGTGCCACGTCGGCGGCATCATCAGGCTTGCCAATCAAGTACGCATCCAATGCCGCCGAAACCACTTGGTATGAGCTGTCGTTGAGTGCTTCGCGAAAGAGTGGGTCGTTGGAATTATCGCCAAACGAGCCAAGTGTAATCACGGCCTCCATGCGTACGCGCGGGTGGGCATCCACGCGGGCTTTGCTTTGAATGATGCGTTCTACTTCGTTGAATTGTAGCCCGTCGTATTCGGAGAAATTAGAGATGGCCAATTGACGAATCTTCCAGAACTTATCGTTCATGGCGCTCATCATCACGTGGCGCACGGTTGAGTCAATCATCTGCCCTTCCAAGCGCGTGATGGCTTCGTAGCGCGCCAAATATTTGTCGCAATGACCGTACTGAAAAATCAATTCAGGCTTCGTTTTTTCGTAATCTACTTCTCCCAACAATTGTTTTTCGACGTCAAAGTCCACTAAATCGGGGCGTTGCGCGGCGGGAAACTCAAAGGTTTGACGCGCCCGGTTGACCACAATTTCGTGGGTATTTTTCTGGCCGTTGACCCACACATCTACTTTGAGTGGCAGGCGGTAAATAGGGGTATAGGTCGAATCCTGCAATTGACTTACTTTCAGCGTTACTTTTCCATCATTCCAGGTTTTCTCTACCTTGAGGTTGGCGTGGCCCGGCGATAAAAACCACTGGTTAAAAAACCAGTTTAGGTCTTCCCCCGTCACGTCTTCAAAGGCTTCGCGCAGGTCGTTGATTTCGGCGGTTCCGTATCCGTGGCGGATGAGGTAATTGCGAGAAGCGGTAAAAAAAGCCTCGTCGCCCACGTATTTGCGAAGCATGTGCAACACTCGCCCGCCTTTGGCATAAGAGTGATTGTCAAACATGTCTTCCATATCAGTATAGTTGTACCGAATGAGCGGTTCTTGCTTTTGTTCCGACTCGCCGAGGTATTGTTGCAACTCGCCGTGCCCCCACAAATCGGCTTCTTCCGCGCCTTTTTTGTGTTCATTCCATAGGTATTCTGAATAGTTGGCGTAGGCTTCATTGAGTGGCAAATGCACCCACGATTCGCAGGTGACCAGATTGCCGAACCAATGGTGCATCAGTTCGTGTGCAATCACGTCGTCAGAGTTGCCGTCGAGCAGAGCACGAGAATCGTTCTGTACATTTTCTGCATGAACGGTCATGGAGGTATTTTCCATGGCACCCGCTACAAAATCACGAACGGCGATTTGGGCATATTTTTCCCACTGAAATTCCACCCCAAATTTTTCTTCAAAGAACTGAATCATTTCGCGCGTTCGGCCAAAAATCGCTTTGGCATAAGGAGCGTATTGAGGCTCTACATAATAACTCAGTTCTAACCCTGGGCGGACAGTATCGCGTGCTACCGCAAAATCTCCCACCACAAAAGCCGCCAGATAAGGTGCGTGTGGCAAGCGCTGTACCCAGCGGTCGGTGCGGGTACTGTCGGAATTGATGCGAGATTCGACCAGTTTGCCATTTGAAAGGGTCTTAAAACGATTTTCAACGGTCAATCGAAAATCTTGCGTCATTTTTTCGTTGGGGCTGTCGACCGTCGGCATCCAGCAGGAGTTATATTCTGTTTCGCCCTGCGTCCAGATTTGCTGCGGTTTACCTTCGTCCATGCCGTCGGCATTGATAAAATAAAGCCCTTTGTCCCCTTTGGGCCCTGCTACTCCGACGGGCAGTTCGTTGGGTTTTGCCACGTAGTCAATCAATACGTGCAGCGTATCAAAGCGGCTGTAGGTGCGCCGAAGTTTGATGGTAAGCAGACGTTTGTCGTAGGTATATTCGAGGGGATCATTGATGTATTCTGTAACGACTTGTTTGGTCGTTGAATCTATCCTTGTGAGGGTATCAAGCTGAAATATCCCTTTAATATCGAAGCCTTTTGCGTCTAATTCTAGCGTTTTTTGGGGATAAAAATAAGGCTTGAATGTAATGGTTGCCGAGCCAAGTGCGTGCTGACGGAGCCAGTCAAAGCGCATCTCTAATTGGGTGTGCAGAATGTCATTTTTAAGCGCACGGGTGGGGCGGTACGGCCCTTTTTTTGCCGCCCAAAGGGGGGCTTTACGAAGGGTGTCGGTGGGAGTATAACCTTTGGCAAACGAGTGATGAGTGACAAAAAGTAAAATGAAAAGTATAGAAAGATTTTTTACCATTAGCTTCAACCTTTGTGCTTATAATCTTGATAATCAAAACCAAATACCTGCAAAATCGTTTGCGGGTTGCAATGAAAATAACGCAAAGTTCGGAAACCTATTGGGAAGCACGAAATAAATTTAATAAAAAAGGCGTCTGACGGTTTGAACGGTACACTGGTGGGACCCTCATCCAAACCATTAAAGGCCTCGTTATGTTTGTTTATACGCTCAAATGGCGAAGAGAAATTAAGGCTTTTTCATCAGCCGCTTCCTGATTCTGCTCAAGGATTCGGGCTTTACCCCGATGTAGCTTGCTAATTGATACTGCGGAATGCGTTGAATGAGGTCGGGGCGAGATTCCAACAGCCGTAAGTATCGCCGTTCTGGTGTATCGGTCATGTAAGTCGTGATCGTTTGCTGATATTCGGCAAAGGTGTTTTCCACTATTTTTCGAGCAATTGACTCTAATCGAGGAAATTGATTGAATATTTTCTGAGCCGAATCATCATTGCCCAACATCAAAACTGAGTCTTCTTCACAAACCCAATAATAGGCCGAGGGTTTGTCTCCCTCAAGATTGTTGAGTGCTATTACCCATTGCTCTTCGGTGAAGAATGCCGTTGTTTTTTCCTCTCCCTCTGCCAAATTATACTGCCTGATGAGTCCTTTAAGTACAAAAAAGGTTTCTTTGGAAAACTGTCCCTCATGTACTAAAACAGCGCCTTTTGCGTAGTTTTTTATCATGGCACTGCTCTTAATGGCGCTTTCTTCTTCCTCCGAAAGCGGCGTTATTTTAGAAAAATAGTGTACGATTTTTTCTCTCATATATCTATTGAGCAGTGGTTTTCAGTTTGAAACTCCATTTACATCAAGTGCTTACTTCTTAGTAATCCTTTTTCTGATTCGACTTAATGACTCGGGCTTTATACCCAGATAACTCGCAAGTTGATGCTGCGGCACTCTTTGCAGCAAATCTGGGCGATTTTGCAGTAAATTCAAATAGCGTTTTTCGGGAGATGACGTTACAAAATTGGCAAAATCTTCCTGGGTTTGTCCAAAATCCTGCTCTATCATAAAGCGAGTAAGGGTTTCTAATTTCGGATATTTGGCATACATCTCTTGCTCTTCGGCGGGGTCGCCTACGATACAGGTAACAGGCTCTAAACAAACAAAATAATATTTTGAGGGCTTTTGCTCAGTGATGCTTGGTATCGACATAACAGTTTGATATTCAGTAAAAAAACCAATCGATTTCTCTAAGCCATCTTCCAAACTGTATTGTCTTACAAGCCCTTCAATAATGTAGTAACACTTGGTGTGAACCTGTCCCTCGTGGATCAAAACCGTACCTTTTTCAAACGATCTAAAGTCAAGCTGTTCCATGACTTCAGCCAGTTCATCGTGGCTCAGAGAGGATATTTCGGCGAAGTAATTGATTAGTTTTTGTCGCATAAAATTTTCAAAAAAATACTCCCTAAAGATAAATACATACGATGGGCTCTTTTCAGGATTTTATTTAAAAACCGTAATAATCAGGACAAAAGGCAGATAGTTTATCCAATCGTCTTTTGCTCTGTCTGTCGTTTTAGGACCATAGTAAGTCAGTGGTGGCATTTAAATAATATCAAATGTTAGATGCAAATGAACGGCGCAAAAAATCTGCATTGACTTCTGTAAAAAAGGGAATGAAAGTGGAAAAACAAATTTTGCTTCTTAACCAAAGTCAATGAACGCCACAAAAACGACCGGTAGTTTTGCAGGATCAAATTCTGAAAAGCGTATTGAAAAGCCATTTAGAACTTTTAATCACTCAAAAATTACCAGAAAAATGAAAAAGCTATTAACCGTAATTCTAGCACTAATGCTGTTTGCCTGCGCCGAAGAAAACACCATCAAAGCTGCCCAAAGTATTGCTGAGGCGAAGTATTTGGACATCAACGGTACGAAACAATTTGTAATGATTCGGGGTGAAAATGACCGCAATCCAGTTTTGTTGCATTTGCACGGCGGGCCTGGGGTATCAGAGCTCGGTGGACTCAGAAAGTACAATAAAGACCTCGAAAAAGACTTTGTGGTGGTCTATTGGGATCAACGCAATGCGGGAAAATCGTACGTTGAAAACTTTCCGAAAGCTGAAATCAAAGTAAGTAACTACATTGAAGACGTAAACACTTTAGCTAAGTATCTCAAAAACAGACTCAACGTAAGCAAACTGTTTTTGGTGGGACATTCGTGGGGATCGCGCTTGGGAATGTACGCCGTTCAGAAATACCCCGAGCATTTCAGTGCTTTTGTGGGTACGGGGCAGGAAGTGGCCGCAGCCGATGGCGAGCTGCAATCGTATCAATATACGCTCGCGAAGGCGAAAGAGTTTAAGGTTGATTCGCTTGTTCAGCAACTCGAATTTATCGGTGAACCAAAAGGGGGTGATTTCAGAACGATGTATGCCTTTCCGGAGGCGTTTTCATTACAGAAATACATTCTTTTAGAGTTGAACCGAAAAATGTATGATGGGTTTACGATTGAGAAATTATACGCCAATTTTCAGGAATCGGATGAATACACCGCCAAAGAAAAAGAAACGTATTTAACAGGTGCCAATTTTACCAACGAACACATCGTAAACGACGCTGATTATAACAATTTTGACCTCAGAAAACAGGTTTCGGAAGTAAAAATACCCGTTTTTTTCATTGCAGGTAAGTTCGATTATATCAATCCTACACCTTTGGCAAAGCAGTATTTTGACGTATTGAAAGCTCCAAAAAAAGAATTTATTCTTTACGAAAATTCAGGCCACGACCCCGCTTGGGAAGAAGCTCAACGCTATAATGCTGAGTTGGTGAGGATTTACAAAGTAGTGAAGTAATAAAAACAGGATCAGCCAAACCGTTTGCCATAGGCTTCTCCGCAACCCGTTCGTTTATTTTGTTGACCCAAAAAAAGGCGTCAGACGGTTCCAAACCGTCTGACGCCTCTGCTCAAAATTCGATAGTGCTATACCAATTCGGCTTCTTCTACCAAGTTGTGTTTTACCAAATATTCGGCAATCTGTACGGCATTGGTAGCGGCACCTTTGCGGAGGTTATCGGCTACAATCCACAAATTGAGCGTTTTGGGTTGCGATTCATCGCGACGGATACGACCAACAAACGTTTCATCTTTTCCGTGCGCCGTGAGCGGCATCGGATAAATTTTATTTTTTGGGTCATCCTGAATCACAACACCTTCGGCCTGACCCAAAATTTCATAAATCTCGCTCAGTTCAAACTCATTTTCAAATTCGATATTGACTGCCTCTGAGTGACCGCCGATGGTAGGGATGCGCACCGTGGTAGCTGTCACGGCTATGTTGTCGTCCATCATAATTTTTTTGGTCTCATTGGTCATTTTCATTTCCTCTTTGGTATAGCCGTTGTCCAAAAATACGTCGATGTGCGGCAATACGTTGAGGTCGATAGGATGCGGGTACACTTTCGCCACGCTCGTATCGCCTGTACGCTCGGCAAACAACTGATCTACGGCCGCTTTGCCCGTTCCAGTTACTGACTGATACGTCGAAACCACCACACGTTTGATGCCATACCGCTTGTGTAATGGGTTCAGCACTACCACCATCTGAATGGTCGAACAGTTAGGGTTGGCAATGATTTTATCTTCTTTGGTCAGGGTGTACGCGTTGATTTCGGGAACGACCAATTTCTTGGTTGGATCCATGCGCCATGCCGAAGAGTTATCGACCACCGTAATGCCCGCTTCTGCAAATTTAGGAGCCAATTCCAAAGAGGTGCCGCCGCCTGCTGAGAAGATAGCAATGGCAGGTTTTGCAGCAATGGCATCTTCAAAGCTTACGATGGTGTATTGTTTACCCTTGAATGTCACCTGTTTACCTACCGACCTTTCAGATGCGACGGGGATTAATTCTGTGACGGGGAAGTTGCGCTCTTCGAGTACTTTGAGGATTTCGCTGCCTACCAAACCGGTAGCGCCTACTACTGCGATTTTCATTGGTTTGCTTTTGTTTGAGTTAAATTAAAGTTGACAATGGTACATAAAAAAATCGTCACCGTGAAGGTTAAGAATCAGGACAAACACGCTGGCATGGTGGGGTCAATATCCCATCAGGCTCCGCGTGTCTATTTAGATTTCTTTGTGTTCACAGTGACGATAAAAATGTGGGTGCAAAATAAAGGTAAACTTTAAAACTTACCAAGAAAAAAATATCTTTTTTGCAAAAAAGGGCTTTGTTGGTTGTCAAAATGGTAAAAAGAAGGGGGAGATTTTGAAAAAATGCTTCTCCAATAAATCACACAAAGCCGCAGAGAGGAAAAGTAGCGGGTTACCACTGCCAAATTTGCGTAGGGGTAATGCAATAATCCATCTGGATATCAAACGAATCAATGTCGTCGATTTTGAGGATAGGGTCAAACAACGAAATGCCCACTTTAATGACATTGGGGCGGCATTGGGCCAAAAAACGATCATAAAAACCCCGGCCGTAACCTACACGGTAACCGTTGCGGTCAAAAGCCAACAGTGGTAAAATGACCAAATCAATACCCGTAACGGCATACTGCAAATTGCAGGTGGGGTCGGGTTCTAAAATTCCCCATTTGTTGAGTTGGAGTTTCATGTCGGGGAGCCATTGGTAATGTTCCATTTCGCTCGTTTCAGGCAATGCCCGGGGAACAACCACCTGATTATGAAGGTATTTCTCCTGAATTGTGTAAATGATGGGAAACGTATCTACTTCATTTTGGCGGCGGATGGGAAGATAAATATGAATAGCCTTGAGGTTTTCAATGGCAAAAAAAGAAAAAAAGAGCCGCGCAATGGCCTGACTTCCCTCGGCCACCTGAGCGTGAGTAAGTGCTTGGCGTCGATTAGAAAAAAGGCGGCGCAGCTCCTGTTTAGTCATTCTGATAAAGCAAAAAAGTGTGATAGAGGACTTATTGGGCTCCGTGCATAAGTTTACGAAGACGGCCAGCCAACAGAAATAGTACCAACGAAGCCGTTCCCGAAAGACCTACGTTGATGAGAAAGAACTCATACAAATTATGAATTTCAATCCCCAAAAAATGCGTCGTTTTTCCAGGTTCTGGATATAATGCCGAAATCATACCCGCTGCTTTGTTGGCAATAGCGGGGGCCAAAAACCATACTGCCATCATCAGGGATACATATTTTGGGGGCGAGAGCTTATTAACCAAAGAAAGGCCAATGGGTGATAAACACAGTTCACCTATGGAATGTAATAAATACAAGGCTACCAAGTAAAACATACTTACCTTGATGCCCGGCACTAGGTCCTTGACCGGAATCTCAATGACTACGTAGCCCAACGTTACCAAGAAAAGACCAATAGCCATCTTAAAGAGAGAAGAAGGTTCGGCGTTTCGTTTCCCCAAAAAACCCCACAGAAAGGCCATCAACGGGGCACAGGTTACAATAAAAAAACCGTTGAGGTTTTGAAAAAGACTAGGTGGGACCGTATATCCAAAAAGGTCACGTTCGGTTTGTTCATCAGCAAAGAAGGTTAAAGAAGCGGGTGCTTGTTCGAATGTAGCCCAAAAGAAAATAACGAAGAAAGAAACAATAAAAATGACGCCTACTTTCTCACGGTCAACGCGGCTCAGCGACTTGTCGGCAAATACCAAATACGCAATGACCAATGCCGATAAGATTAAAAACGGAAAGATAATATTGGTAATAAAAGCATCTACGTACATAATTCCCAGAGAAGCCAGCAACAGGGCAGGCAACCAGAAATAAACTTTGGTGACACCAGGAGAATCGGCGGGAGTAGCACCTACGGGTTGGCTGTCCCACGAATACAAATATTTATTCTGCCCCCACCACAATGTAAAGGTAGCCAGCAACATAGCCACACTACACGCCAAAAACGCCCATTTAAAATCGTCTGGATTGCCAGTATCACCCACTAGGCTGGTGATTAAGTTACCCAAAAACGACCCTAAATTGATACCCATATAAAAAATGGTGTAGGCCGAATCGCGTCGCCGGTCGCCGGGGCCGTACAACGAGCCCACCATCGAGGAAATATTAGGTTTGAAAAAACCGTTTCCTGTAATCATCAATCCCAACCCCAAAAAAAGCATCAAACTTGCAATGGGGCTCATGGTCTCGGCAGCAGTTTCGGGACGAAGCAAAGCCGAGATAAACAAGACAAATTGTCCAAGTGCCATCAAAATCCCGCCTGTCAATATAGAACGCCTGTTGCCCCAATAGCGATCCGCAATAAACCCGCCGATGAGAGGTGTCATATAGACCAGTCCTACGTAGCCTCCGTAAATATTAGAAGCCATGGCTTTATCAAAAAAGAGTGCTTTGGTCAGATAAAGAACCAGCACGGCACGCATACCATAGTAGGAAAACCGCTCCCACATTTCGGTTGCAAAGAGTAGATAAAGGCCATTAGGATGGCGAGAAGAAGTAGTATCTGACATAAAAAGATTGGGTTTAGTTAGATTGTAAAGTGTTCGGATGAGTGCAAATGTAAAAAAAAAGCCCAATTTGTAACATGTCTCACCATCGACTTGGTGAGACATGTTCAAATTGGGGACTTTTTCGGATATACTAAGCTCATTCTCAGCTTCTGTCGATACCTCAAAGCGACTTATGGCTTATTTCCAACCTCCACCCAAAGACCGATAGAGGTGAATGAGGGAGTAATATTGCCGCTTGCGAACGTCAATCAACTCTATTCTAGATTGTAGCGCATTTTTACGGTTCAAAATAACCTCCAAATACGTAGCGCGACCCGTCGAAAATAATTCGGAAGCAGTTTGGATGGATTTTGTCAACACATCGGCTTCTGAGGTTTTAAGGGCGTGCAATTTCTCTAGATTATTAATAAGCACCAGTTGGTTATACACTTCAAAATAGCCGTTCAACATACTACGCTGATAATTGTAGAGCGCTTCTACCTGCGCCGCGCGTGCAGTTTTGAGTTCTGCTTTCAGCGCACTTTTATTGAACAATGGGGCCGTCAGACCGCCAATGATGTTGTACGCAATAGATTGCGGTGTGATTAAAAACTCAGGACGAAACGACTGCAAGCCCAACACCCCTGTCACATTTAGTGACGGGTAAAAGGCGGCTTTAGCAATAAATACGTTGGCTTTAGTGGCCGTTAATTCATACTCTGCCTGCTTCACGTCGGGCCGATTTTTGAGCAATTCTGCCGGAACGCCCGCCCTGACCAGCCCTGGCAAAGGAGTCGTAAATCGCGATTTGTTTCGGCGTATAGGCTGCGGATAGCGTCCTAGCAAGAAGTTGATTCGATTTTCAATTTCTACAATGCGTTGGGATACTTCCACTTCAATACTTTTAGAATTTAGCACCTGCGCTTCAAACTGCTTTACGGCCAGCTCGTTGGCGCGTCCCGCATCTTTCTGAATTTGGATGATACTCAACTCATTGTTTTGCAAAGTAATGGTTTCGCGAATGAGGTCTAATTCATTCTCAAACGCCAGTAGTTCATAATACAACAGCGCAATGTCGGCCACTAGGTTGGTGAGCACAAAATTACGGCCTTCGACCGTCGATAAATAGCGCGCCAATGCTGCTTCTTTGCGCGTGCGCAATTTTCCCCAAATGTCAATCTCCCAAGAGCTTTGTAAGCCAACGGTAAAATCGGGCAGGTATTCGGGAATTCTCTGGTTCTCGGAAATATTATCGGAGAAATTGGTGTCGTAATTTCCAATTCCGTCCATGGTATATTTCCCAAACCGACGCTGCCCCGTCGAACCGCCACCTGACACAAAAGGGAGCGTCAATCCTTTGGCTTGCTCTACTTGGGCCCGGCCCATTTCGATGCGCTGGAATGCGATGCGCACGTCAATGTTGTTTTGCAAGGCGGTATCAATCAGCGCCGTGAGCGTTGTGTCTGAGAAATAGTTTCTCCAATGAATATCGGCCGAATTTCCCTCTTTTTGCGCCACTGGATATGCTTCAGGCATAGGTTTGAGCGCAGGCAGTTGTTCTGGTGTTTTTAATAATTTACACCCTGTAATTAAAAAAAAGAGGGCACAAACAAGAACGGTGTTTTTATATTTATAGGGTAGGTTACGCATCAATTTCCTGATTTAAGTAAATCTCTTTCTTTTTCTTTGGGGTGGAAAAACGCTCGGAAAGGGTCGCAAAAATGACGTACAACCCGGGGATGATGATTACCCCGAAGATGGTTCCAAAAAGCATTCCTCCTGCGGCGGCAGTTCCGATGGTACGGTTTCCGATTGCGCCTGCTCCCGAGGCCATCATGAGTGGAATCAGTCCTGCAATGAATGCAAAGGACGTCATTAAAATGGGCCGCAAACGAGAAGCGGCTCCTTCGATGGCCGCCTGCAAGGGTTTCATGCCTTCATCGCGTTTGAGAATCGCAAACTCTACAATCAGAATGGCATTTTTTCCGAGCAATCCAATCAACATGACCAGCGCAACCTGCGCGTAAATGTTGTTTTGCAACCCTAAAATGGCCAAGAAGAAAAATGCTCCAAATATTCCCGTAGGCAGTGATAAAAGCACTGGCAGCGGCAACAAAAAGCTTTCGTATTGGGCCGCAAGTAGCAGATACACAAACACTAAACAAATGATGAAAATATAAATGGCCTGGTCGCCCGACAGGATTTCGTCGCGCGTCATACCAGACCACTCGTACGTGTAGCCCTTGGGTAGTTTTTGGGCCGCTACCTCTTGTATCGCTTTGATGGCGTCGCCACTACTGAAGCCCGGAGCGGCATCTCCGTTGATCATGGCCGCCGTAAACATATTATAGCGCGTAAGCTGTTCTGGGCCATATACCCGCTCCATTCTGACGAAAGCCGAGTAAGGTACCATTTCGCCTTCGGTATTTTTGACGTATAATTTGAGCAGGTCGTCGGGCTGCATGCGGTACTCTGGCGAGGCCTGAACCATGACCTTGTACATTTGTCCAAAACGAATGAAATTGGTGGCGTAAAAACTACCAATAAGCGATTGCAGGTTGTTCATGGCGTTGTCCACTGAAACGCCTTTTTGGGCGGCTTTTTCGTTGTCAACGTGAATCAAATACTGCGGAAAGCTCGCATCATAACTCGTAAAGGCATTGACTACTTCGGGGCGTTTGTTGAGTTCTTCAATAAACGACTTTGTTACTTTTTCCATCGCTTGCAAGTTGCCACTTCCCGTACGGTCTTGAAGGCGAAACTCAAATCCACTGGCGTTTCCGTAACCGGGTACAGCTGGAGGAGGAAAAAACTGAATGTCAGCGTCTTTGATATGTTTGGTTTTCTCAGATAACAACGCAATGACGTCGTCTACTGATTCGGTACGGTTTTCCCAGGGTTTAAGGTTCATCATCCCCATCCCAAACGATGCTCCTGCTCCGTCAGTCATCAAACTAAAGCCTGATAGAGTCGAAATAGACTCAACGGCGTCGAGTTTTAGGCTCACTTTTTCAATTTCGTCCACTACGGCCTCGGTCCGTTCGAGGGTAGCCCCCGAAGGAGTCGTGATATTGGCATAAATCGTTCCTTGGTCTTCCGTTGGGATAAAGCCCGAAGGTAGAAACATATTCGTGCCCCACGTAGCCGCAATGAAGAAAATGAGCATGGCGAATGTTACCACGCGGCGGTTGGCAATGGCATTGATAAGCGATTTGTAACGGTCTGATACGCCGTTGTACCAATTATTGAAGCCATCAAAGAAACGAGTAAGCAACGTGGCTTTTTGGCCGTGGTGGCTTTTGAGCATGATGGCACAAAGCGCAGGTGTGAGCGTAAGCGCGTTGACCCCCGAAATCACAATCGAAATGGCCATCGTAATCGAGAACTGACGGTAGAAAACCCCCGACGGGCCATCCATGAAAGCTACGGGTACAAATACGGCGGTCATGACGAACGTAATGGCCACAATGGCCCCGCTGATTTCATTCATGGCTTCAATGGTCGCTTCTTTGGCATTAAGGCCTTTTTCTTCCATTTTGGCGTGAACAGCTTCAACAACGACAATGGCGTTGTCGACCACAATTCCGATGGCCAATACCAAGGCAAACAACGTAAGGAGGTTGATCGAAAATCCGAACATCTGCATAAAGAAAAACGTACCAATGAGCGAGACGGGTACGGCCAAGGCGGGAATCAGCGTAGAACGGAAGTCCTGAAGGAAGATAAACACCACCAACGCCACCAAAATAAAGGCTTCAATCAAGGTTTTGATTACTTCGTGGATGGAGGCATCCAAAAAGCGCGATACGTCGTAGCTGATGGTGTATTTCATGCCAGGAGGAAAGGACTTCTGCAATTCCGTCATTTTGGCTTTCACGTTGGCAATCACTTGACTCGCGTTGGAACCCGGGCGTTGTTTGAGCAAAATCGCCGCCGAAGGACGGCCGTTTTCTTTCGATAACACGTTATAGTTCAACGAACCAAATTCAATATCGGCAATGTCCTTGAGGCGTAAAATATCGCCGCTGGGATTTGCCTTAATGATGATATTCTCGTATTGTTCTTGCGCCGTAAATTTCCCCGTATAACGAAGTACGTACTGCAACGACTGCGACTTTCGCCCCGAGCTTTCCCCGATTTTGCCAGGGGCTGCTTCTACATTTTGGTTGCGAAGCGCCGTGATCACATCGTCGGCTGAGACGTTGTAGACGGTCATGCGGTCGGGTTTGAGCCATACGCGCATAGAGTACTCGCGTTGCCCCATGATGTTGGCAAAACCCACCCCGTCGACGCGCTTTAACTCAGCTACGACGTTGATGTCGGCAAAGTTGTACAAAAACTCTTCGTTGGCGGTGGTATCTTCGCTCAAGAGGTTAATGTACATCAACATACTGTTGACCTCTTTTTCGGTCGAAACCCCCGCTTTGATTACCTCCTCGGGCAATTCGTCGAGCACCGTCGCTACCCGCGTTTGAACGTTTACGGAGGCCAAATCGGGGTCAGTTCCAACTTTGAAATAGACCTGAATGATACTTGTACCGTCGTTGCCAGATACCGACGTCATGTAGGTCATCCCCGGCACCCCGTTGATGGCCCGTTCGAGCGGCGTTACCACGGCCTTAGAGCAGGCTTCCGCGTTAGCTCCCGTGTATTTAGTGGTTACCGTCACGGCCGGAGGGGCAATGTCGGGGTATTGGGTTACGGGCAATTGGGTCATGGCCAAAAGCCCTAGTAACGTAATAATCAAAGAAATAACGATAGACAGGACAGGCCTGTGAATGAATGTGTTAAACATGCTAAAATTCCTTTAGGGTGAGACAACATTGAATGAACAGGCCAGTTATTGCTGTTCCAATTGCGCGATAATCTGCCTTAAAGGAACCATTTGTGGATCAACCTGCATCCCTACTTTCATATCCTGAATACCTTCATAAATGATTTTATCATTCTTGCTCAAGCCCGATTCGAGGATGTATAAGTGCGGAATGCGCAACTTCGGAACAAAACTACGCATTTGCACTTTGTTCTGACCGTCAAGCACATACACGTAGACTTTATCCTGAATTTCGAACGTAGATTTTTGGGGAATCACTAAGGCTTGATTGACTTTTTTCAAAATGCGAATTTTGCCGCTGGAACCGTGCTTGAGGATACGCTCTGGATTGGCAAAACGCGCCCGGAATGCAATGCTACCCGTGGCGTTGTCAAATTCTCCTTCGATGGTTTCGACGTATCCTTTGTGCGAATGTTCTTCGTTGTTGGCCAAAATGAGCGATACTTCATTACGGTTCGTTTCCTCTTTGTTGCCAGAGGCAAATTCTAGGTATTCTTTTTCCGACACGTTGAAGTAGGCATAGACTTCGTTGTTGTCTGAAATGGTAGTCAACAGCGTGCCTTCGTCAATCAAGCTGCCTATTTTGTTGGGGATACGGTCAATGATGCCGTCAAAGGGCGCTTTTATTTCCGAATAAGATAGTTTAAGTCGGGCGCTTTGCTCTTCTGATTCGGCTTCTTCTACGCGGGCCAAGAGCGCATCCAACTTGGCCTTGGCCATGTCTAACTCGGTTTTGGAAACTACATTTTTATCGACCAGCTTTTTGACGTTTTGCAGGTCTAGTTCGGCCGTTTTTGCTTCGGCAATGGCGCTTTTCAAGCCCGCCGTTGCGTGCAAAAGCGCGCCTTTATATTCTTGGTTGCTGATGCGAAAGAGCACTTGCCCTTTTCTGACACTTTTACCTTCGTCGACGTGAATACTTTCGATGTATCCTTTGACCCGGGCGCGGATTTCAACGTTTTTTATGGAGTGTATATCAGATACATAATCCTGATTATACACCGTATCAATCGCCACGGGTTGGGTAACTTGAAATTTTTCGCGAGTGGTTTGGGTTCCTTGGTCGGGCGTGGAACATGCCATCATAGACATACCCACAATCGTTAAACATACGAATGGTTTCCTCATTGTAATAATGGTTATTAAACAGAAATGGATAATATAAAAGAACGTACTGAACACCCATAACGGCAGATGTTCGGCATTCAACGAAAAAGAAGCACTTTGAACTAAAGTGTAAAATTAAGCCTGATTCGGTGGGGGTGAATTAGGCTCACTGTAATGCGGTACGAAGTTGTCCTGATAATGGCCAAAATTGCGTGAAAGCCCCTCAGGGTTTCCACGTTGGATAAATTCCAAATCAAGTGGTGGCCAAATAAGACAAATACTGAATTCTTCTAAAAAGCTGCTTTCCTCATTTTTATCACTGACAGGAACGTCCTGATGGAAAATCGAAGGATTGAGAATGTTGCCAGCAAGCCATTCAAATAGGCTGTTGGCTTGGTGAGAAGTAGAATTTGCCTGATAGAAAAAACCTCTCTCAGAAAAACCCGTCGGACTGACAGTATCCATAGATACGTGAATCATTTGCAAAAGTAATACCCAGCAAATGAACCTTCTGATGATATGTCTGCCTTCCGATGGTTTCATATTTGTAAGACAAATATATAGATAAAAGGTTTGTTATCACGAAGATTATGTTAAAAAAATCCAAAAACACTACGTTATAAAGTCTGGTGATTAAAAGTATTTGGCCTAAAATTGGGTTTTATATCCTCGAAAATTTATAAAGCCTGATGCAAATCATTCCTACCACCAGATTAAATCGGTAGGTTGTTTGAGCAATACCAAATTAGCAAAATAAATTATAAAAATCATCGGCGAATATTTTTGTAATTTGGGTTCATTGCTAACTTTGTGAAGTCGCAAAATGACGTACACTTCCTCAAATCAATAATGCTCATGAATGCTTTAATGGACAATGCCGAAGTCAAAAAAGACATGGTACAAAACCTGTTAGGACTGGGACAGGTTAAAAAATTCAATTTTAATTTACCCCCCGCGGCGTTGGTTGAACACGCCATTCTCAACGGCGAAGGCGTGTTGGCCGATACTGGCGCGCTGATGGTTGATACTGGAAAATTTACGGGCCGTTCTCCAAACGACCGCTACATTGTTAGTGATGATAAAACCCTTCAAGCCGTTTGGTGGAGTGACATAAACATTCCTTTTGATGCCCAAAAATTTGACGCACTGCACCGCAAAATGTTGGATTATTTGGAGGATAAGACCGTGTATGTACGTCAGGCTCATGCCTGCGACCATGATAACTACCGCCTCGGTATCACGGTCGTAAATACGTGGGCTTGGCATAACCTGTTTTGTTACAACCTGTTTATGCGCCCCGAAGAGCAGGCGCTGCTAAGCCCAAACACTGATTTTACCATTATCAATATTCCTGAATTTCAGGCCGACCCACTCACGGACGGTACCCGCAGCGAAAATTTTGCCATTCTAAATCTCAGCAAAAACATCATTCTGATTGGCGGAACGGGCTACGCGGGCGAAATGAAAAAAGGGATTTTTTCGGTACTCAACTTCAAACTACCTCACGAACGCGGAGTGCTTTCGATGCACTGCTCGGCCAACGTGGGCAAGGAAGGTGATACGGCAATTTTTTTCGGGCTGTCGGGGACGGGAAAAACGACCCTCTCAGCCGACCCGAATCGCTCCCTCATTGGCGACGATGAGCACGGTTGGGCCGACGAAACTGTGTTTAATTTTGAAGGAGGATGCTACGCCAAAGTGGTTGACCTCACCCGCGAAAAAGAACCCGAAATCTACGACGCCATTCGCTTCGGAACGATTGTTGAAAACACCCGTTTTGTAGAAGGTCAGCGTACCATCAACTATGCTGACCGGTCGGTGACGCAAAATACCCGGACGGCGTATCCCATCCATTACATTCCCAACATCATGCGTCCTTCGCGCGGTGATGCTCCCCAAAATATTTTCTTCTTGGCGGCGGATGCCTTCGGCGTTTTACCTCCGATTTCCCGATTGACGGCTGGACAGGCCATGTACCATTTTATTTCGGGCTATACGGCCAAAGTAGCAGGCACCGAAATGGGCGTAAAAGAGCCTCAGGCTACGTTTTCGGCCTGCTTTGGGGCCGCGTTTTTGCCGTTACATCCTACGCGGTACGCAGATTTGTTGGGCAAAAAAATCAACCAACACCAAGTGAACGTGTGGCTGATTAACACTGGCTGGTCGGGGGGAGGATACGGCGTGGGCAGTCGGATGAAACTGTCTTACACCCGAGCCATGATTACGGCGGCCCTCAACGGTGATTTAGACCAAGTGAGTTATACAAAACATCCGATTTTCGGCATCGAAATGCCCGATTCGTGCCCGAATGTGCCAAGTGAGCTGTTGCATCCGCGCAATACGTGGGAAGACCCCGAAGCTTATGACCACATGGCGTTGCATTTAGCGGGTTTGTTCAGGGATAATTTTAGTAGATACCAAGATTTTGCCAGTCCGCAGATTTTGGCTGGTGGGCCGATTGGCTAAGGAGTGCTCATTGACTTTTGTTTAGCCCACAGAGCCATCTGTGGGCTTTTTTTATATAAAAACCCTGAAATTAAGCACTTTGATGGCAGTTGCCCGACTTCCGATTTTTGTCTTTTTTTTTCTGGTACAGGAATTGCTATTAATCTTCCCAAAAGTTGTGGAACTTTCGCAAAAATCTAACCAACCCTTCAAGAATGTTTGTCGAAGCCATTGAGCGCGTCAGCGAGTTTACCAGACCTATTCACATCATTACCCGGTTATACCACCAATCCGACATACTGCCCGGGGCCGCGACCATGTTTTTTGTCAACGAAAACGGCTATGCCGTTACGTGCCGACACGTGGCCGAGATTATTGTCAATGCCGCGGCGATTCAACAAAATTATACGCTGTTTGCGGCCGAATTGCGCAAGTATCAGCGCGACCCTCAGTTACGCCTGCACCAAAAGCGACTTGAACAAAAGCATGGCATGGCTTTGGGAACGATTATTACCCAAAAAATGGACTTTATCAATTGCTTTGACAGTCTGACGCATATTGACGTAACGTATCACCAAAAATACGACTTGGCCCTATTGCGTTTTCGCACCGACGGTAAGTCTTACTACGGCCGGCCTGCCGAATTTCTGTCGGATGACCAGACGGTAAAACCAGGCAAAATACTTTGTCGTTTGGGGTATCCATTTTCAGAATTTAACAATTTTCGATACAACGCCGACCTTGATGATATTGAGTGGACGGGTGCGGCACCGCACGTGACGCCCGCCTTTCCTATCGACGGGATTGTGACTCGCTTCATCGGCGACGAGACGGGCCAAGCCTACGCCATTGAGATGAGTACGCCTGGATTGGTGGGCCAGAGTGGCGGGCCCATGTTTGACTCGGAAGGAGTGGTGTACGGAATGCAACAATCAACGCGGCATCTTCATTTGGGCTTTGACATGGTCAACCGCGACGTATGGATTGGTACGCAACGCGCCAAAGTGTCCAACCACCCTTTTCTGCACGTAGGGGTGTGCATTAGCGGAACCATCATTAAGGATTTCCTGCGTCAGCACGGAGTGAAGTTTTACCAGAAAAAATAAGGCGTTTTATTTTAAGCCATAATTTCCTCGGAGCAGGTATTCAAAGAATCGGCTCGGCAGAAAGCGTTTGAGCCAAAGTGAAAACCGCTGCAAAAATGGCCCTGCGATGTAGTGAATTTTGGGCGAAGAACTATTGATGGCCTGCTCAATGATTTTGGCGATGTAAAGTGGGTCTTCGGCTTTGCTCACTTCGTCGTTAACAATAGTATTCATGGTTTCGACGAAGGAACGATAAGGTGACGCTGGCGAAGGCATGGCCACCAAGCGAGCGGCATTGATGTTTGTACGGACGTCGCCCGGCAAAATACTACACGCCCGAATGCCAAAGGGTTTCAATTCGATATTCAGCGTTTCGGTCAGGATTTCAACGGCGGCTTTGCTGGCGCTGTAAATACCCCGAAAGGGTAAGCCCATCCGTCCCGCGATAGATGCTACATTGATAATCAGTCCGTTGCCTTGGAGCCTCATAACGGGAAGCGCCGCGCGGCACATCCGGAGCAGTCCATAAACATTGGTATTAAACACCTGCTCAATGAGCGTATCGGGGGTTTCCTCCAACGCGCCGATGATTCCCAGCCCTGCGTTGTTGATGAGCACGTCGAGGCGCTGTTCACGTTGGAGTAGTTGGGCGATGGCCGCCTGAATGGAAGTCTCGTCATTCACATCCAGCAGTAGGGTTTGAAATGGAACGATTTCGGTAAAAGGTTTTCGGCTGGTGCCGTACACGCGATGCCCTAACTGCGTTAAATATTCAGCCGTTGCGCGGCCAATTCCGGTAGAAGCACCCGTAATTAAAATAACTTTGGACATTTGTTGGGTATATCGTTAACGGTTAATAGGTTAAAGGGGGGTAATGCGTTTTTTCTTGACGTTCAATCTTTAACGGATACCAGTTAACTGCCTTACTTTTTAATTTGATTTAATTCTTCTTGCATTTGGTTGACCAGATGCCTAAGATGGTCCAAAGATACGGTAGGCTCGGGCAAAACCGTACTGAAAAACGCTTTAATTTCCCACACTTCCAACACATCCTTTAGAGGCACTTCAAAGGTTGGAATGGTATTTTTGTCGGAACTGAGCAAGAGCGTCCCTTTGATTTTGACCTGATTATAGACCCTACGACACACTACGCCCAGATTTCGGGCCACCAATAAATAGGTTTTACCGTCGGCAATGTCGTACCAATTGCCGATAAATTGCCCAATTAAAAATGCGTTGGGGTACGTAAAATCATCTCCAGCTTCAAACGCCCGGTATGCGCCGTTTGGCAAGAGTGGCCACTGAAAAACGGGCAAACGTTTGATAAAATCGCTATTGTTGTGCTTTTCGATGTACTCTTTCCACTGACTTTGGCGCACGTAAGGAATCAGCTGAGGCGATGTTTTTTCGTACTCGGCCGTTGGCATTTGTACCATCGTAGCCCCGTTGCTGTTGTCGTATTGGTTATTAAAAGCAGGCGGCTGATACGTGGGAGACGGCGGCTGAACTGGAGCAACTGGTTTGGGCGGCTCAATTACAGATGCAACTGGCACAGACGGCGGCGCAGGAATGGATTGTGGACGAGGAGCGGCGGCAGGAGGTGTATAGTATTGTTCAAAAATGCTAGATAACGTCTGCGGTTCTATTCCCACTTTAGGCTCGGTCACGAGTGGGGCGACGGCGGGCTTGTCTATCGGGAGCAAATTGGGCGTTTCACGGATTTTGCGCAGGTCTTTTTTTAGCAAATCGTCCACCGACACATTGAAAAGTTTTGACATTAACTTCAACACATCAATGTTAGGATTGGCGCGCTGCTCCTCATAAGCGCCTACCGAAGCACGCTTAATGCCCAAACGACGGGCAAACTGATCCTGCGTCATTCCGTGTAGTTTGCGCAGGTATTTCATATTATCACTGACAATACTCATGGCAATTTTGATAAAAATTTTAGTAAAAGTAGGTAATTTTCAGTTTTACTAAAAATACATCTACAATCTCCTTGAAAATTGTATTTTTGAGGAGAAATAATAAAATAAAAGTTAGACACAGGCTAAAAGTGTCAGGGTAGAAATTGGTTTAGAACGAGCAACTTTATTTTTTATAATTCATTAATAATTAACGTATTCCAACATGGCAGTCGCTGAATCAACCTTAACCCGTGACCTACAACGCGTTTTTGACGCCCAACGTAAAAATGCCGTCAACGTGGCATTAACAAACGCAGATGAGCGTGCCGAAAAACTAAAAGTGTTGTTGGATTACCTCATGGCTCACCTGCCCGACGTAGAGAAAGCGATGTATGATGATTTTCGCAAACCCGCGGTAGAAGTGCTACTGGGAGAGGTGTATACGATTACGTCAGAGATAAAATTTGCCCGCAAAAACCTGAAAAACTGGATGAAACCCCAACGCGTTCCTACGCCGCTGGGCATGATAGGGACTTCCAATTACATCAAACACGAGCCCAAAGGAAATGTGTTGATTATTTCACCCTGGAATTATCCGTTGGCCTTGGCCATCAAACCCCTCATTTCGGCCATTGCGGCGGGTAATGTAGCCATGTTGAAGCCTTCCGAGCTTACGCCCCATACCTCACATTTTCTAAAAAAAATGATCAGCAATTTGTTTGCCGAAGAAGAAATTGCCGTTTTTGAGGGGGATGCCGAAGTAGCCGCCGAGCTGCTAAAACTGCCTTTTAATCATATTTTCTTTACAGGTGCGCCCACAATCGGTAAAATAGTCATGCGAGCCGCCGCCGACCATTTAGCCTCCGTAACGCTGGAGCTGGGAGGAAAATCCCCCAACATCATTGACGAGACCGCCGACATCAAAAAAGCCGCCGAAATGACGGCTTGGAGCAAAGGCCTTAACAATGGTCAAACCTGCATCGCGGTGGATTATGTGATGATTCATGCTTCCAAAAAAGACGAGTTCATCACTTCGTATCGGACAGCGCTCCAAAAAATGTACAGTGAAGGCGCTGAAAAATCAGACAGTTACGCCAGAATTGTCAACAATCGGCACTTCAACCGCCTGAAAGGATATCTGGACGATGCCATCGCTAAAGGGGCGTCGGTGGTGGTAGGTGGAAAAACACTGGACGAGCAAAACTACGTAGAGCCAACCTTGCTCACCAACGTCAGCGACGAAATGAAAATCATGCAGGACGAAATTTTTGGCCCGCTGTTGCCCGTATTGACTTATCAAAACAAAGAAGAGGTAATCGCGTACGTGAATGGCAAAGAAAAACCGCTTGCGCTCTACATTCACAGTACGGATTCGAAAAACATTGACTATTTCCTGAACAACACCACGGCGGGAGATACGGTCATCAATGACGTGATGATTCAGTTCGGCAACGCGGAGTTGCCCTTCGGCGGGGTCAACAACAGTGGCATTGGGAAGTCAAACGGGTATTTTGGTTTTCAGGAGTTCAGCAACCTGCGCGGCGTGTCCAAGCGGCAATTTGGTACCATGAAATTTCTTTACCCGCCTTACACAGCCAATGTTAGGAAAATCATGGATTTATTGGTGAAGTATTTTTAGGGGCTTTTTTTTAAAAAACGGCCAACGCTTCAAAGGGATGCGTTTTCTTGTGCCGGTCAGCTTCAACTTTGGGGGTATTATTCGGTAAGCCCTACATCTTTGGGCAGCTTGTCTTTCCTCGGCTCCTGCGCGAAGCGGGCCGAAAGCGCAGTTGGTTCTTCGTAACTAAATGACCTCCTTTTCCTTTTTTAAAGACATCTCCACCGCCGTCCATCGGGATAAAATCTATAGAGGGCAAAAACGCAAAATCATCAAGGGGCTGCGCCTGTACGTCAAAAAGCGGGTCGCCTGGGAAATGGTAGGTTTCAAAATCGTAATCAAACAGAAAAATCGTCACAAATCCGTCGGGGCTGTATTTGAGGCTGATGTCGTTGGTGGGCATGAGCTTAAAGGCCTGTTTCAAATCAGCGCGACGCACAAACACATCCTTGAAGTAGTCGTGGTACAGTTTGGCGCGGTTGTAGAGATAAATGACGTTGGCGGTGTCGTAACTAATGGCAATGTCGAGGTAATGCCCTGAAAAATCCCGGCGAGCTTCTTTTGCAAACAGCACGCCCATGTTACTGATGGCGTTGGGGCTCAGGTAGCGTTGATAATTCTCAATGGCGGGGGTTTCTTCATTCCGATTTTTATACACATTACCGATATTGACATAGTACGGTCTTTTGGTGGAATCAACTTCCAGTGCTTTATCAAAGTCTTGCATCGACAGTGTTGAAAATTTGGCCTCATCTTTGTGGTTGCGTTCATGGCGCTCCCGCAGCGACATATACGACTGAACAATGCCCCGGTTGTTGTAGAGCAAGGCAAGTCTACGTTGCCGTAGCAAGCTGTCATACAATACCTTTGCGCGGTCGATTTCATCTTTGTTTAGGAGCGAAATGGCCAAGCCGTTGCTTGCATTTACATTGCTCGGGTCCATGCGGTGCGCCTGCGAAAAGTCGTCCATCGCGTCATCGTATTGGCGGCATTTGAGGTAAATATTCCCCCGATTTACGAGCATCCGTACACTTGCTTCATCATTGGCCTGGATGGCTCTTTCGAGCCATTTTAGGGAAGAAAGAAAATATCCCTCAATGCGTAAATATTCGCTCATGGCCAGACACGGCAGCAGCCCATTGCCAGCGAGCCGAACGGCAGTTTGCACATCGTCTTTGGCGAGTTTTGATTGTTCGGTGTACAAGCGGCAAAAGGCGCGGGCCGCAAAAAAATCAGCGTGGTTACGGTTTTTTACATTCAGAATCTCGCCTGCTTGGTCAAAACAGCAGACCGCTTCCCCAAAATTTCGTAGGCGATAATTGACCATTCCTAGTCCCAGCCAAGCGCTTTTTTGGGTGGAGTCCAAGTCGAGGGCGCGTTCAAAAGCCTTCTGGGCCTGCCGTTGGCCATTGGTGCCTACATACGCATTGCCGAGGCTCAACCACGCTTCGGCCGATGCTTCATTGTGGCGACAGGCGGCATCGTATTCCAACACGGCAAGTTGGTATTTTCGCTGTCGATACAGCGCGTGGCCGAGCCCCAAATGGGCTGCAAAACGATAATAAGGGTCTTTTAAGTCTAAATATTCGCGGTACAATACCTCCGCCTGCTCATATTCGTGCTGGGCAAGGTGGGTGTTCCCGCGTTGAACCAACAGCCTCGGCCCTGTAGCATTTCTGCCTGTTTTGAGGGTGAATTTCTCGGCTTTTTCGTAAAGTTTCTCGGCATTTTTGTAATCACCCAACCGAAAAGCAATGTTGGCGTACAGTTCGTGGAATTCGGCGGCTTTGGCAAATCCAATGCGTTTGGTGTGCTCCTGCGCTCCCGATAGATTATGAAGACGGTACTCGGCCAAGGCCATATTAAACAATAGCGTATCGGTTGGTTGGGCCAACGCCCAAGTCGCCAAGCTTTTATTGAATTCTCCTTTTTGCGCTTCCCAGACCCCTTTGTTGTGTAAATACCGCCGTCCAACGCCCGTTTGTGTCATGATTTCTAAGGCATCATTGTAGTTTTTGAGCAAACCCGTTGTAAGTGAGAGATTGTACAATAAGGTATCGTTGGCAGAAGAATGTTCTTGCGCTTGCAAGAAGAGCGATTGGGACGTCTGAAGTTTAAGTTGATAAGCCTGTTGAATACCCGCATTATTGAGTTGACGGAAACGTTTATCCGTCATTTTAGGCGCTTTGATGGGCAGAGATGCGGGGCTACGGCGAGGAATAATTGCGACTCCAGCGGTTGGCTTTAAAGGTACAGGAAAATTTGTGTCGGTTGAGTCAACTTCCATTGCCAATGCAGGTAATGCCGAAGTCAATACCAACAGAAACAAGCCCAAAAAAAGCCTTTTTAGAGTCATAACGAACCAATATTTTGGGTAGCTATCAATACAATCTTTCACACGAACCGTGCCATTCAGACTACTTTTCTTAAAACAAAATATTGGGTTTGGAAGAGGAAAATTTTATACCGATAAAAGCAACGGTACAGACTGTTGGTAAAAATACCAGTTAAGGCTTATAAAACAAATATCTGTATTGGAGAATATTGCAGGCTTTTATTATTTGGTATGCGTCTTTTATAGATTTATTACATGAAAAAATGCCTAAACGCTGCTTATAGAGTCAGTTAAAAATTGTTTTCTATGAAATTAATTTCTTTGTCTAAAATCACGATTGCCAGCGCGGCCCTTATCGTTTCGGCGTGGTATTCAGGCTCCGAGGATAAAAACCGATATACGGGTTGGAGTGAATTTTTGGGCGGCCCCGAGCGCACACATTATTCTAGTCTCACCCAAATTACGACCGAAAACGTCAAAAATTTACAAGTGGCATGGGAATACCATTCGGGTGATACTACCGGTCAGATTCAGTGCAACCCCATCATGATCGATGGTGTCCTGTACGGTACTACGGCCTCGGTGCAGGTATTTGCGCTAGATGCCGCCACGGGAAAAGAACTTTGGAAATATAAAGATTCCAAAGACCCGCAATGGTTTAATACCAACCGGGGCGTGACTTACTGGGAAGACGGCGACGACAAACGTATCTTTTTCAGCGCGGGGCAGTGGCTCTACGCACTGGAAGCAAAAACGGGAAAACCGATTGAATCTTTCGGTGAAAATGGTCGGATGGACTTACACAATGGTTTGCCAGCATCGGCAAAAGATAAATTTATCTGTTCTAATACCCCAGGTACTATTTTTAAAGATTTGATTATCATGCCCGTACGCCTGTCGGAAGGCCCTGATGCGGCTCCAGGCCACGTTCGGGCTTTTAACGTACGCACTGGCAAACTGGCTTGGACCTTCCGGACCATTCCGCATCCCGGTGAAGTGGGCTATGAAACTTGGGGGAAAAATAACTACAAGAATGAAGACGTTGGCGCGGCCAACAATTGGGCTGGCATGGCCGTGGACCGCGACCGGGGCATTCTTTTTGTGCCCACTGGCTCGGCGGGGTATGACTTCTACGGCGGCAATCGGCCTGGGCAAAACCTGTTTGCCAATTGTTTGTTGGCACTCGATGCCGCTACTGGTAAGCGACTTTGGCACTTCCAATTTGTGCACCACGACGTATGGGACCGGGATTTACCTTCGGCTCCCACGCTCGTGACGATCAATCGGGAAGGGAAAAAGATTGATGCCGTGGCGCAGATTACCAAGTCAGGTTTTGTGTTTGTCTTTGACAGGGTAACGGGAAAATCGCTCTTCCCCATCAAAGAAATTCCAGTACCTACCAATGGTGTGCCCGGCGAAAAACCTTGGCCCACGCAGCCCGTCCCGCTCAAGCCCGCGCCTTTTTCGCGGCAAACCCTGACTATGGACGAAATTAATCCCTTTGCCGCTAATCGAGATGAATTGGCCGCTACGCTGCGCAGTGTACGTCATCGTAATCAGTTTGAGCAACCGAGCAAAGAAGGAACGTTGATTTTTCCTGGCTACGACGGCGGTGGGGAGTGGGGCGGAGCAGGCTACGACCCCGAAACGGGCATCCTGTACGTAAATTCGAATGAAATGCCTTGGATTATGACGATTGTGGATAAACCAAAAATGGATAAGTTGGCGATGCTTCCCACGGGCGAACGCGCCTACGTGCAGTACTGTATCGCCTGCCATGGTGCCGACCGCAAGGGGAATCCCAAGAGTGGGTATCCGTCGTTGGTAGACATTAATGTCCGTCGCGACCGGGCCTACATTCACACGCTCGTCAGCAATGGAAAAGGAATGATGCCAGGGTTTTCGTACCTGAAACCCGCCGAAAAAGACGCGCTGATTGCCTTTTTGTTTGGGGAAGAGAAAAAAGAAGCGGGCAGCGCGGTGGTGGAAGACAAGTTTTCGAGTGTGCCTTACAAAACCACTGGCTACAATAAATTTTTGGATAAAGACGGCTACCCCGGCATCAATCCACCGTGGGGGCAGTTGAGTGCCATCAATCTCAACACGGGTGAATACGCTTGGAAAATCACACTAGGAGAGTTTAAAGAACTAACGGCCAAAGGAATAGCCCCAACGGGTTGCGAAAATTACGGCGGCCCCGTCATTACTGCGGGCGGTGTGTTGTTTATTGCCGCCACCAAAGATGGGATGTTCAGGGCGTTCAACAAAAAAACGGGACAACTGTTGTTTGAAACCAAACTCCCAGCGGCGGGTTTTGCCACGCCAAGCACCTATCAGGCCAACGGAAAACAATACGTGGTCATTGCGTGCGGCGGCACCAAACTCGGCACACCCAAAGGCGACAGTTACGTAGCCTTCGCGCTGCCGTAGATTATACATTTTTTGTCAAGAGAATTAATACAAAACGGGTGGTTTTGCGAGCGTTAGCTGCAAAACCACCCGTTTTCCGTTCCTCCGTTTTCCTCCCAATTTATCTTAAATCTGTGAATAGGCCGTGGGTTCCAGAAAAATACGCGCAATTCTAGAAACAGTATTGGCGTATTCGGGCGCTTGGGAGAGCTGCTTCCAGTCGGGGTCAGCGCTAAATTGTGCCCAGTTGGCGTTGCGCTCTTCCATGTTTTTAAAGGTTAGCATATAGGTTAAACACGGCATTCGTGGTCCGATGAGCACTTCTCCAAAGAAGACAATGTTGAGTTTGACTTTGTTAAAAACGGCAATTTCTCCTTCGTTAAACATCTTGATTTTGCGACGAGCAGCGTCTTCGTTGTAGCTTTCGTAGGTACGAAGTTCCATGATTCGCGGCTCTTTGGAGGGCGTGGCCAATTTGGGCATCCCGTCAAATGCAACCATCAAAGAACTACTCATACGGTCGAAAGTTGCTTTATCGACGGGGGTTTTTAGGTACGCATCGGCGGCGCTGAGGTAGTCGGTATCGGTTTTCAGTAGACCGTGGATTTGGAAGTACTGCTCCTGCGTAGCGTAGGCAATCAGCACGTGCAATTTAGCGGGGTCGTCTTTGCTCATTTCCTTAAATACCCCGACCTTATTCGCACCCATGCGGTTGAGGGCGGGCATCAAAGCGGTTTGTATGTAGGCTTCTAAACGACCCATACCGCCCATTTTCGTCTCGTACGACCGTAATTCGTAGACTTCTTTATCGTTCTTTTTGGGAGATTGTGTGGCCAATGCTGGTGCAACCGCTCCCAGCCCAAGCAGCGAAGAGGCCGCCATAAATTTTCTTCTTTTCATTCGTATATGATAGGTTATTGCTTAGAAAAGCTAGAATGGCCTCTGAACTACGGTTATAAGCACAGATTATTTTTCAATAATGGCCCGAATCTTTGCGCGTAGTTTCAAACTGGTCGCGCTGCTTAAGTTTTTGTAAAAATGGGGAGAAAAGGGCCTAATAATCAGCCAAAAACTGACGGCGTATTCAAGTCAAGAATCCGCCGTCATCAATACGTACCTACCGGGCAATAGACCCACCGTCGAGCACCAACTCGGCTCCCGTCATAAAAGAAGACTCATCGGAGGCAATGAACAATGCACCGTAGGCGAGTTCTTTCGGGTCGGCGAGGCGTCCCTGCGGCGAAGTAGTTTTGATGAGGTCTTCAGCGCCAGGTACGTGCGTAAAGAAATCGGTCATGGGGGTCAGTACACCGCCTGGATGCAGGGAATTAACGCGAATGTTGTCTTTGGCGTATTCAACGGCCATATCTTTGGTCAACAACCGAAGCCCACCTTTGGATGCCGTATAGGCGGGCCCGTTACCGCCCACGTTTCCCGCAATGGATGCCACGTTTACGATACTCCCGCCGCCGTTTTGTTTCATGGCTGGTACCACTGCTTTCACGCCCAGAAAAGGCCCCGTGAGATTGATAGCAATGATTTTGTCCCAACTGGCTTTGTCGGTATTATCGGTAGTTGCTCCTGCGGGATAGACGCCCGCGTTGTTGACTAAAATATCAATTTTTCCGTATAATTCAACGGCTTTGTCGGCCACTTTTTTCCAATCAGCTTCCGATGTCACATCGTGGGCAATGCATTCAATAGCTAACCCTGCCTTTTGGGCTTCGGAGACCCATTGTTGCATTTTTTCAAACTGAACATCGGTGGCCAGTACTTTAGCCCCTTCTTCGGCAAACAGCTTGGCTTCGGATTCTCCCATGCCTCCTGCGGCTCCCGTAATGATGGCAACTTTGTTTTGTAAACGGCTCATATTCTTTTGGTTAAATGGTACATTAAAGTGCCTTTTCGGCGATAACAATGTTTTCAATACCTTTCAATAGCGCATCGGGCGTAAACGAAATACTGTCGATTCCTTCTTTTACCAGAAATTGGGCAAAGGCTGGATAGTCGCTTGGAGCTTGCCCGCAGAGGCCAATTTTAGTGCCTGATTGTTTGGCTGACCGAATCACCATGGCCAACATTTCTTTCACGGCGGCGTTGTTTTCATCAAACAACCCGCTGATGATGGAGGAGTCGCGGTCGATACCGAGCGTGAGCTGGGTGAGGTCGTTGGAGCCGATGGAGAATCCGTCAAAAATCTCGGCGAATTGTTTTGCCAAAATCACATTGCTCGGAATTTCGGCCATGACGTAGACTTCTAAACCGTTTTTGGTTCGTTCTAACCCAAAGCTTTTCATCACGTCTAAGACTTTGCGCCCCTCATCTACCGTGCGACAAAAAGGAATCATCACCTTCACGTTGGTGAGGCCCATTTCATCCCGCACGATGCGGATGGCCTCGCATTCCATGCCAAATCCTTCGCGATAACGTTCGTGATAATACCTTGATGCGCCCCGGAAGCCCAGCATTGGGTTTTCTTCTTTGGGCTCGTAAAGCGCTCCACCAATGAGCTGACTGTATTCGTTGGTTTTGAAATCACTCATGCGAATGATGACATCCTTAGGATAAAAGGCCGCCGCCACCGTGGCCACGGCCTCGGAGAGTTTTTCAATAAAGTATTTCTTTTTGTCGTGATAATGCCGCGTGATGGCTTCAATCGCCTTTTTGTCGTTACTGTCGGGCAGGGTGTCGTACAGCACGAGCGCCATCGGGTGAATCCGAATAGCGTTGGCAATGATAAACTCCATGCGCAGCAAACCCACGCCCTCATTCGGATAAAACGAGAGACGGAAGGCGTTGTCGGGGTCGGCCAAAATAAACATCGGCTTGGTGCGGGTCTGGGTATCGTTGCCAAAATTAATTTCGTGCTCTTCCCATTCCAATTTGCCATCATACACCCGCCCCTCATCGCCTTCAATGCAGGAAACAGTAATAATCTGGCCGTCTTTGAGCTTTTGGGTTGCATCCATCGTACCCACTACCGCGTGAATACCCAATTCGCGCGCCACAATCGACGCATGACTGGTACGTCCTCCTTTGTTGGTGACGATACTGACCGCTTTTTTGAGGAGTGCGTTCCAGTCGGGATTGGTAATGTCGGCCACGATAATGTCGCCTTGTTGGACTTTTCCCGCATCTGCCAGCGATTCCACAATGCTCACCCGACCGCTTACAATGGAGCGCCCCACGGCCTTTCCTTTACAGATGGGCAACGCGCTCGTATGAATTTTGTATTCTTTGATGCCAATGCCTTTGGCCTGTTTTTGGGTTTGTACGGTTTCGGGGCGAGCTTGTACGATAAACAGCTCTCCTGTCAGCCCGTCTTTGGCCCATTCGATGTCCATGGGCATTCCGTAGTGTTGTTCGATTTGAGAACACCAGCGTCCAAGCTGTTCGACATCCGTGTCTGAAAGGCAGTATACATCTCGCTTTTCGCGGGGTGTGGCAATGTTGATAATCGGTCGTTCGGTGCCCGTTGAATACACCATCATGTTTTCTTTGGCACCCATACGGTGCTGGATAATGCTCCGTTGGCCTGCTTGAATGGCGGGTTTGAACAGGTAAAATTCATCAGGGTTTACAGCTCCCTGTACGACGTTTTCGCCCAGTCCCCAAGCACCCGTAAGGTAAATTACGTTGGTAAAACCCGTTTCGGGGTCCAGCGTAAATGCCACCCCCGCCGAGCCTTTGTCAGACCGAATCATCTGCTGAACCCCCACCGAAAGCGCCACTTTCAAGTGTTCAAATCCGTTGTCGATACGGTACTTGATGGCGCGGTTATTGAACAGCGAAACGTAACATTTTATGACAGCGTTCAACAGGTTTTCTTCGCCTTCGACGTTCAAAAAAGAATCGTGCTGCCCCGCAAAACTGGCCGTTGGCAAATCTTCGGCGGTGGCACTGCTCCTTACGGCTACCGAAATAGGCGCATCGTTCTCCAAAAGGCGATAGGCAAGCAGCGTTTCCTGCTTTACGGCATCTGGAAGTACCCCGCTACCAATCAGATTACGGCATTTTTGGCCGATTTCGGGGAGGTTGGAAAGGGTGTTAATATCCAGTTCAGTAAGCCATTCGGTGAGTGGCTCCACGAAATTATTTTCGTGTAGAAATAACCGAAAAGCGTCGGCGGTCAGCGCAAATCCATCGGGGATTTGGATGCCGAGCGGCGAAAGAGTGTTGAGCATTTCACCCAACGAAGCATTTTTACCACCCACCGACGGCAGGTCAGTGAGCTTTATATCCCTGAAGTTGACGCAGTAATTCATAACACGTTGATTGCGTTACATTCGATCGGCCAAAAAGCGATTAAACTCCGCTTTTAGATCGGCATAGATTTCTTTGAAGGTGGCGATTTTAGCGTGGGTGGCTTGGTGGTCGCCAAAAAGACGTCGGTCTATCGCTACGGGATTTTCTTTGGCGTAATTGGCCAGCCATTGTTCATGAATGACGGCTTCATGATTGAGCGTGTCCAATTGCTCTTGTTGGATAATGAATTGATTTTGGAAATGTTCAACCTGTATTTTTACCTCTTGCGCGGTGTTTTCAGCGGCTATTTCTTCCAATCTTTTGTTGAAAATACCCAATTCATCTGCGTAAAATTTCGCCTCCATCAGCCATGTTTGATGTTCAGCGTGCAATTCGTCAATGTGTTTTTTCTGTGTTTCCATGTTCTACCAAAGGAGTTAAATTCCTTGAAGTAAGGTCATGAATTTAGCAGTAGTAAGGAATGACAATTATCATGTTTTAAGCTGACGTTTTAGGGGGATATTATGATTGTGTGCTGATAAACAGTTGTTTGTCTATTTGCCGTGCTGTGATTCCATGTGGCCTATTCCTTATTTTACTTCATCAATATTGCGCAGCCAATGGCATCAAAAAGTATACACCTTTGACTTCTCGGCCTTCCTCCAGGTGGGTTTCGGGTTGGGCCGCAAAACCCAACCCTAACTTAAGCCGATGGTTGGCGGTACATTCATAAGGGCTGTAGGATGACAGTTGAAAGCAGCCCAATTCCCGCGCTCGTTGAATCGCCTTTTGCTGCAAAGCGCGGCCAATGCCCTGGTTTCGAAATTCTTCCCGTACTGCAAAGGCATGAATTTTGGCTTCAATCAACGTGACCTTTTTTACCTCAAGAGGCGGGCAACGGGCTTCTGGGCCAATGGGCTGAAGCACGATTCTTAAAAAGCCTACTACTTGATTTTGTACCTTAGCTACCCACAGCCGAGTGGGCAGGGTGCCATAATATCCTCCCGTCACAAACGGGGCTTGGTCGGGGGCGGTTTCGTGGAGGCAGTTCAGGAAGTCGGGATAGCGCGGGTGGGTGGCCTCCCACTCTTCGATGGTGTAGGATGCGTGCGTCATAAAAAAGTGCAACAAGTCTCGGATTGATGTTTAACAAAGATATTGGTAAAACACAAAGTTTTCAGAGACAGCGGAAGCGATAACAGAATAATTTTTATGTAACAATGGAGCGTTACGCATTCTCAGCAAACTCCACGCTTTAGCGTAGGGCTTGAAAAAAACGGGCTGATTTATGGGCTTTAGCCTTGATGGTTATGAATTAGCACTTACCGTGTTGCAAACACTGTCTTTATTTTCGGTGCGGAGTCTCCCGTTGGAAGACTCCGCACAACGGGGTCATCAGAGAGCCAACTTTAGGTTTGGCTTTTTGAGCCCGTACGGATAAGCAGGCTAACGCAAACATACATCTGTCGGTAAAACGGATGTCAGCGGTTCGCGGCACTTTTTTCCTCATGGGCATATTCCAAAATATCCCCCGGTTGGCAGTCCAATGCCTTGCAAATGGCTTCTAAGGTACTGAACCGAATGGCTTTTGCCTTCCCTGTCTTCAGGATGGAAAGATTGGATAACGTCAAATCAACCCTTTCGGAGAGTTCATTCAGCGAAATTTTTCGCTTTGCCATCATCACGTCTAAGTTTACAATAATCGGCATCGCTTAAATGGTTAGGTCATTTTCTGATTTCATCTCCACGGCATTCTGTAAGATCTTTTCAAAGATGGCTGCCGCTGTGGCTATGACCACGGAACCGAACGAAGTGACGATACAAAGGGCAATAAAGCCCGCCGGGTCGTCATCTTTAGGATGAGTGAGCATGATATAAAGTCCTGCCCCCACAATGAAAATACACAGTATGATCGCACAATACTTGATCTTCTTTAAAGCCATCACCGAGGGCGGGGAGAATACTTTATTTTGCCCGATGTATCCCAATAATTTGAACGCATGGTAGAGCGCCGTAAAAAAAGCAATGGAGGCCGTGTACCCGTATAGGATGAGCGGGTCGGCGTAAATATGGAACAGGTCTAAGTTGACGGCTCTTCCCTCGGTGAGGGGAACGCGAATCAAAATGAACAAGGCGACAAGGCCGATCAGCACAACGACTGCCTGAAGAAACAGGGTTGAAATTCGTTTCATGAGGATTGCAGGATGATAAGTGATGATGCAAACATAATAAATATTTATTGATTATCAATAAATATTTATTTTTTATAAAAAACACCGCGGGGATTGTGCCGGACAACGATGTTGGAGCGTTGAGCCACGGAAGCTGTAATAAGCGCATTATTGAGGCGACAATGCAGATCGGAAGGGAAGGTTTTACAAATGACTGCGTTTTAGGTTTCTGCTCACGGAAGGATGAGCTTAAGGGGAGGATTAGCACTCAGCGTATCATAAATACTGTGTTTATTTTTGATAGGAAGTCTCCCCAACACGGAAGGGATTCGATTTTGCCTAAGTTCCCCGCGTGCGATCGAAGGAGCAGTGATTTATCTTGTCTTATAACTCCACGCTTTAGGGTGGGGCATGAAAAAAGGGGGCAACGTATGGGCTTTAGCCCTGATGAGTTTTGGGTGGTGCTTGCCGTGTTGCAAACACTCTTGTTATTTTGCGTTCGCAGTCTTCCGAAGGAAGACTACGAACAACGGGGCTGATTTATGGGCTTTAGCCTTGATGGTTATGAATTAGCACTTACCGTGTTGCAAACACTCTCTTTATTTTCGGTGCGGAGTCTCCCATTGGAAGACTCCGCACAACGGGGGCAATTACCGTGTTACAAACACTGTCTTTATTTTTGGTACGAAGTCTCCCATTGGAAGACTCCGCACAACGGGGGAAAAGTACAAAACAAAAAAACAGGTAACTCAACTGAGCCACCTGTATACAATGCTAATCAATATGTCCTCTAATGCCTAAAAAAAGGCAAAATCTCTTCTAAAAATTTATCAAACGTTACTTTCTTAATCCATTCCCTTCAATTCCGCCACAACTTTGGTGATGGAGTCTTTGGCATCGCCGAAGAGCATGAGGCAGTTGGGGTAGTAGAAAAGTTCGTTGTCGATGCCCGCGTAGCCGGCCGCCATGGAGCGTTTGCTCACGATCACCGTGCGGGCTTTGTCGGCGTTGAGGATCGGCATGCCGTAAATTGGGCTGGCCGGGTTGCTGCGAGCGGCGGGGTTGACTACGTCGTTGGCACCTACCACAAACACCACGTCGGTAGTGGCAAACTGATCGTTGATTTCTTCCATTTCCACGAGCTTGTCGTAGGCTACGTTGGATTCTGCCAAGAGCACGTTCATGTGGCCGGGCATCCGTCCTGCTACGGGGTGAATGGCGTATTTGACCTCCACGCCGCGTTTTTCAAGAATCGCTTCCAGTTCGTGAATCACGTGCTGCGCCTGCGCCACCGCCAACCCATAGCCTGGCACTACGATTACTTTTTGGGCGTAGTTCATCAAGATGGCAATGTCGGAAGGCGTGCTGCTTTTTACTGAGCCGCCCGCAAAGGTGCTGGCTTCGCCCGCCGCCGCACCGCCGCCGCCAAACGACCCGAAGATAACATTGGTGAGGGAACGGTTCATGGCGTTACACATCAAAATCGTGAGTAGCGTACCCGCCGAACCCACCAGGATCCCGCCCGTGAGCATGACCTGATTGTCGTACAAAAAACCGCCGAAGGCCGCCGCAACACCCGTAAAGGAGTTCAACAGCGAGATCACCACGGGCATATCCGCACCGCCGATGGGCAACACAAACAGGATGCCGTAGGCAAGTGATAGGGCAAAAATAACGTACAGCAGTCCCGTCGAAGCCTGTCCGAAGGAGAGATAGATGCTTAGCCCCAAAATACTCGCCATAAGTATGATGGTAAGGATATTTTGGGCGGGAAGCTTGAAAGTCTTTTTCAGAATTTCCTGCAACTTGGCGTAGGCGATGATACTGCCCGAAAACGAAACGCTCCCGATGACGAGTCCCGCCACGATAGTCAGAATCGTAACGGGCGGGGTGTCGCCGTGCAAATGGCCGAATTCTACCAACGAAATCAAGGCTGCGCAGGCACCGCCCATGCCGTTGAAAAGGCTCACCATTTGGGGCATGGCCGTCATTTTAACTTTCTTGGCCGAAATCCAGCCTAGTACGGTTCCGATGGCAATGCCGCCGAAAATCCAGCCGTAATTGCCGATGGATTCGCCGTCTTCGTTTTTGTGCATGAAGATGGTGCCCAAAATGGCGAGTGTCATGCCCGCTGCCGCCAAAAAATTGCCATTACGGGCGGTTTTGGGTCCAGAGAGCATTTTCAAGCCTACAATAAAAAACACGGAACCCAAAAGGTAAATGAGGTATAACCAGTATTGTTGAAGCATTGTGAGTGTGCAGTTTACAGTAAACAGCTGGCAGTCGCTTTCCCTTTTTACCATGGGCTGCTAACTGCTAACTAAATTTTATTTCTTCTTTTTAAACATTTCCAACATTCGGTCTGTGACTACGAAACCGCCGACGACGTTGAGCGTACCGAGAATTACTGCCAAAAAGCCCAAAATCAATGCGGGCCAGTTGCCAGCTTCAGCGTGGCCCATGACGATGATAGCCCCGATAATCACCACCCCGTGGATGGCATTGGCGCCCGACATCAGCGGCGTATGCAGCGCCGACGGCACTTTGGAAATGACCTCGATCCCCACAAAAATGGATAGGATGAGGATATAAATAAGCTGGATATTTTCTCCAATAAACGTGATGATTGAATCCATTTAATTATTGATTTGTGGTTAGTGGGCGGTGATTGGTCATTGATGAAAAAGATTGGAGTCAAAACTCTCACTCCTCATTTCTCGCTCCTCACTTCTTTTCCAGAATCCCTTTTGTAAACGCATGTACCGACGTACCTTGGTGGGTAATGAGGCTGCCTTTGGTGATTTCCTCCTCCAATTCCCACTTAAAACCGTCTTTGTTGGCCAAATGCAGTAGAAGTGTGCTGATGTTTTTGGCGTATAAATCACTGGCGTTGGTCGATAGCAAGGCGGGGAGGTTAGACTCTCCGATGATCGTGACACCGTTTTTGACCACGGTTTGGTTGGCTTCGCTCAGGGCGCAGTTGCCGCCCGATTCTACGGCCATGTCCACGATGACACTACCCGTTTTCATGGACTGCACCATCTCTTCTGTGACCAGAATCGGGGCTTTTTTGCCCATCACGAGGGCGGTTGTGATGACGATGTCGGCGTCTTTGATGCGTTGTTTAATGAGGTCCTGTTGTTTCTGCAAAAACTCCGCCGACACTTCTTTGGCGTAGCCGCCTTCCGATTTGTTGGCTTCCATGCCTTCCACGCTCAAGAATTTTCCGCCCAACGATTCCACTTGTTCTTTGGTCTCGGGGCGCACGTCAGACACTTCCACGACGGCCCCGAGGCGCTTGGCGGTGGCAATGGCCTGTAAGCCCGCCACGCCCGCGCCAAAAATAAGTACCTTGGAAGGCTTGATGGTGCCGGCGGCGGTCATCATGAGTGGGAAAATCTTGCCGAGCGCGTTGGCACCGAGCAGCACGGCCTTATAGCCAGCCAGGTTGGCCTGCGAACTGAGCGCGTCCATGCTTTGGGCTTTGGTTGTGCGGGGTACGGCATCCATGCTGAAAGCCGAAATCTTTTTCGCATTGAGAGCCTTGACCAACTCGGGCTGGGTGTAGGCGTACAAAAACGAAATCGAAATGGCACCTTCGCGCATTTGCGCTACTTCGTCGAGCGTGGGGGCGTTGACTTTCAGCACCACGTCGGCATCAGCCAGAAGGGTTTGGGTGTCGGCGGCAACGGTGGCGCCCGCTTTTTCGTAGTCTGCGTTCAGAAGGGAGGAGTTTTCGCCCGCACCCGACTGGATGGCGCACGTAAAACCTGCTTTCAGAAGAGATTTAACAATATCAGGTGTGATAGCAACGCGCCTTTCGAAGGCTTTCGTTTCTTTTAAAATCGCAATTTTCAAGGTCAAGAAGATTTTAGGAATTAAACGCCAAAATATAGGACAAAATTTGCATAAACAATAGCGGATGGCTGTTTTTAGCAAATTTGTGAAGTAATTTTTTTCCTTTGCTGACTTTATTTTTTGCTTACCAACTTATTGAGGGTAGAAGAATTAATAAATAACGATTAACAGATAACAATTAACAGTGCTTTAGCACATCAAAATATGGCATTAGAACAAACATGGCGGTGGTTTGGCCCCAACGACCCCGTAAGTCTGTCGGATGTAAGACAAGCCGGCGCAACGAGCATTGTAAACGCCTTGCACCAAATTCCGAACGGTCAGGTTTGGACGGTAGAAGATATTCAGCAACGCAAAGCAATCATCGAAGAGGCTGGTTTGAGCTGGTCGGTGGTAGAAAGTGTGCCCGTTCATGAAGACATCAAAAAAGCATCGGGAAATTTTAAGCAATACATCGAAAACTATAAAGAATCGCTCACCAATTTGGCGGCCTGCGGCATTGATACCGTTTGCTATAATTTTATGCCTATTTTGGACTGGACACGGACGGATTTGAACGCGCCTATGCCCGACGGTTCTACGGGATTGCGGTTTGATTTTAACGAATTTGCCGCTTTTGAACTGTATATTTTAAAACGTGTAGGGGCAGAAGCGCACTATACTGAGACCCAAAAATTGAAGGCCAAAGCGTGGATTGATAAAGCCGACGAGGCGGATGTCACACGGTTGGTGCGTAACATCATTGCGGGTTTGCCAGGTTCGGAAGAAAGCTATACCGTAGAGCAGTTTAGGGACGTGTTGGATACGTATAAATATGTAGGTGACAAAGAATTACGCGAAAACCTGTACGCATTCTTACGGGAAATTGTGCCCGTGGCGCAAGATGCGGGGATTCGATTGTCGATTCACCCGGACGATCCGCCGTATCCGATCTTGGGATTGCCGCGTGTCGTCAGTACCGAAGCCGACGCTAAGCAACTACTGGCTGCTGCCGATTTATCGGCCAACGGTCTGTGTTTTTGTACAGGAAGCTACGGCGTACGGGCCGATAACGACTTGGTAGGCATGGTGGAGCGTCTCGGCGACCGCATTCACTTCATCCACCTGCGTGCTACTCAGCGCGACGAAGAAGGGAACTTCCACGAAGCCAATCACTTGGAAGGAAATGTGGATATGTATGGCGTCATGAAAGCATTATTGCTGGAACAGAAAAGAAGAAAAGAAGAGGGACGTACCGATTTAAAAATGCCGTTCCGCCCCGACCACGGCCACAAAATGCTCGACGACCTCAACGCGGGAAAAAGGACCAATCCTGGCTACACAGCCATCGGTCGTTTGCGCGGATTGGCGGAGTTGAGAGGATTGGAAATGGGCATTGAACGGAGTTTGTTATCCTAAAAAAACATTTCATTACACGGAGAACCACAGAGAGAAAAACAAACTCTGTGGTTCTTTTTGTAAACGCTCTGGGGTACTCCGTGTAAGTTGGATTTTACTTCCTAACGCAACCGCTCAGCATCTTCACTGACACTTGATTTGCGGCCTTTGGCTTGGTATTTTGACTTCCCGAAATTGTGGGTAATTCGCAGCGAAGCGTTGCGGTTGGCCTGTCGGTTGATGAAGGTCATGTCGCTGTTGTCAACCTGAATATGGGCCCTGAAAATGCTCGTCAGGAAAATATCATTGATGTTCAATTGCGCATTCCATCGGTTGTTTTTAAAGCTTTTTTGCACGCCCATATTGACGGCTCCCATGCCTTTAGACTTATAAAAACCCGATGGATTAGGCACATTGTACCAGCCCGACACCTCTAAATTGTAGCCTTTGGGCAATGTAAATAGGTTGGAAACCCACAGCGAAGCCGATAGACCGCTAATTTGATTGTCTCGGTCGTTTACCCGTACTTTTTCACTGCCATAGGCCACGCTCAGGTACATCTGATAGTTCCATTTCGGCAAAATTGGGGCCGAATGGCTCACGTCAAAAAACACCCTTTGGGTTTGGGTATTCACCTGCTGCCAGGTAGTGAGGCGCGTAGAGGCGTTGTAAAGAGGCAACTGCGACACGGCATTTTGATTCAGATTATAGCCCGTGATCAACATCAGTTTTTTGTTTGTATAGGTGAGTTCGGACACATTCCGGATGCGTGGAAAGAGAAACGGATTGCCCATGGCCACGGTGAGTGGGTCTATAAAAAACGGAAAGGGATTCAACTGCCACACCGTAGGGCGCGACAGCTTACGCGACGATGCCCACACCAAGTTGCTGTTGTCGTTGATTTTATACTGTAAGGTCAGGCTCGGCAGGATGTTCCAATAATTACGATTGACCAATGATTTCAGGGTCACGGATTCTCCTTGGGTTACGGTGTTTTCGCCCCGAACTCCCGCAGAAAAACCCAGTTTTTTGAATTGCCGACTCATTTGCAGGAAAAACATATTGATATTTTCGTCAAACGTAAACTCATTGCTTCGACCTGCATCTTTGCTGAAATCAGCATCGGTAAGCGGCGTGTTTTTGGTGGCATCGGCACGGGTGAGCGTGTCAAAAGCTATTTTGGCGGCGTTTTGTACATAATTGATTTTAAAACCCGTTTCCAGCTTCCATTGCTTAAATATCAAGTCGGCATAGCTCACATTCAGCGTTTTAAAGTTTGAATTGGCCTGCTGCTCATTGCGTTGGCGCGAAATGCCCCGCACCGGTTGATCGTTTCGGTAATACTCCGAAATCAAATCCTGCGAGCCGGGTTTTTGGTTGTCGGCCATGGCTACTTCTGCCATAAACTCGCGGCCTTTGTTATTTTGGTAACGATACCCCAACAAGCCCGTTAGGGTTTTGCCTCTTTCGCTCATTTGATTATTGCTCACTAAAAAAGGCTGCTCTACGTCCTGAATCGTGGATTTGTTTTCGGCATAGGTGATATTGGGTGAGTTGGAAAAATCGCCAGTCAGTTTGAAATCAATGCTGTTTTTAGCGTTGAGGGTGTATTCGGCTCCGGCGAGAAAATTGAGGCTTTTTGTTGGGTTTCGGATGAACGCAAATGACTCAAAAACATCCTTTTGCGCGGTGCTGCCCATTACTCGGCGGTCGGTCAAATTCTGAAACCAATTCGCGTTGCTTACGCCCAAATTGAGCGAATACGCCATTTTAGGGGCTTTGAAGGTGACATTCCCGCCCGCTTCGCTGTCGCTGAAACGGTGTTGGCGGTATGAACCATAGACACTGCCTTTCAGCCCCAAATTTTGGTCACGTTTGAGTTTAACGTTGATGACCGTTTGGTATGATGCCTCGTACTTAGCGGGAGGATTGGGAATTAGCTCAATGCTTTCGATCTGCTCGGGGGCGAGGGAGCGCAGGTAGTTTTTCTCCTGCTCGTCGGTCATCCTGAGGTCTTTGCCATCGATCAAAATCTTGGGCGAAGTCCCTCTAAACGTCACATTGCCCGTCATATCTACCAGCAGTCCCGGCGAGCGCCGCAGGATTTCGAGGGCATTGGCCGAGGTTTTGAACATCTTACTGTCTACGTTGACGATGATCGTCCCCAATTTTTGTTCAAAAACGGGCTTGTTGCCTTTTACGATTACTTCTTCCAGCAGTTTTTGGTCGGTAACCATCGGCAAGTCTCCCAAGTCCAGTTCCGGGTGAGAATCGTTGATCAGCAACGGCCCTTTAAAAACCCTTTGGTACTCAACGCTCGAAAGCGTAATGAGGTAGTTACCTTCGGCAAGGTTGGAAATCACAAAAATGCCGGAGGTATCGGTCATAGCTCCTTTGACAAGCGAGGAATCGGCGGAAGAAAGTAAGGCGACACTCGCAAACTCGACGGGTCTGCGAGTGCTGCCGTCTAAGGCGCGGCCTCTGATGGTGCCTTTTACTTGGCTCATGGCCTGAAAAAAAGTCAGTACTGACAATAACAGGGCAGCGGTAGAAAAACGGTTCATAGCTGTTAACAGGTTTGTGTTGTTTGGTTATGGACACAAAATTGCCCCGTTGTTACGCCGCTGGAAATTTTTTTAGATGAACGATGACGTGGCTCGACCAACGCCCACTCATTGATTTTGTCGATGGTTGAGCACAAATTTCACCCAATCTTTTTCGGTATCCGGGATCTTTACGTCGGGTTGAAAACCTACGTTGTCAATCGGGGCATAGTCCACCCAACCTGTGCGCGTAGTAGGCAAACGCAACTCAAACGTGGGGCAGGGGAGTTTGTGCTCGCGCACGTTGCCGTAGTCCATCATACCGCCCGTATGATTGCCGAAAAGCGTTACTTTTTTGCTTTGTTTGGCGTAAAACACAAAATACTCGGCGCTGCTGTAACAGTGTTCATTCATCAAAACCGACACTTTCTGCGGATTCGCCATTACTTCTTTGTATTTCATATTTTCGGCGGGGTATTTCACCATTTTGCCGATTTGTTTGCGGTTCTTAGCTAAGCTCTCCTGCCAAGGTTTGGCTTCTTTGGCCGAAATCCAACCCTCGGATAAGGCTCGGTCTATGATTTCCTGCTCGGCTTGCAGGTTATCGGCAGTACTCCTAAAATGCGAATAAATGTCTTTGAAGTTGTTGGTATTGAGGTATTTCAAAAGGGCCGGAAACGAACTGTTCATACCGCCGCCATTGTCCCGAATATCCACAATCAAATGAGGCGAGTTTCTAATCACGGCATCATGGGCTTTCAAAACGCTGTCGACCATTTCAAACGAGATGCCAAAGGAGGGTATTTTTATATAAAACGTTTGTGGATCAATGGCTTTCACTTGAAATACTTCGTCTCCCTGTTGGGCTTTGGCAAGCTCTTCGGGGGTAGCCTTTTGCGGATATTCCCGTGCCCAATAGCCTGAGTTCGGGATATTCATCATGTTTCTTTCCAACGGAAACGTCCGCTCCGACGATGACAGATCGCCCGCCCAATAAATGCCTTTATAAGGACTTGCACCGTCGGCATTGGCCTCAAATTTGACCATGCCTGGTTGCCATTTTTTGTTTTGGGCCGCCAATACTACCGCCGCAATTTTGTCGGCTTGGAGTGGGTCGCGCATGAGCGCCACGCGGTAGCTGCCGTCTACCGCTTCCCAAATGCCTTCAAGGGGGTGTAATGTAGCCGAATGGGCGTCAAAATAGGCTTTGGCCTTTGCTTCGTCGGTGTTGATAGTCCGGATTGGAACTACTACTTCGGGGGCATTGTAGGAAAGTTGAAAATGTCCGTCACGAAAAAAGCGCTTGTAGATTCTCAGCAATTGATAGCAGTCTTTCTCACCGGTTATGCCTTTCGAGGCTGTACGCAGGCTGTCGGTCAATTGATGATAACGGGGTTTGGTTTTAGCGTTCACTTTATCAAAATAACCCGAATAATTGTCCTCTGTTTTTTGAATAACGGCCGTTAACATCGTGGCGCAATCGCAGGTTTGGGCCTTGCCGATTAGACAATGAAGAATGAAAATAAAAGCAGCAACGGTTTTTCTCATGGTTTTGAATAGATTGTTTTATCGACTGCAAAACTCGAAACAATGGCCGGATTGACAAAGAGAATTAGACAAACGAGGAGATTTCGCAAGAGATACTACCCAATTCTCCCGAAATTTGCCCAAACTTTTAGACGAACGCATGAATCGGCTCGACCAACAGAATACCAAGGCATTTGACTTTATGGAGAAGGTCCTTCATTTTTATAATGAGGGGCTCTGGCTGCGGGTTTTGGTTCACCTGAGTTATCTGTATTTCAGTTATAAAAACTTAATGGCTGAATTTTACGTCGAAAACCTGCGCTATTCCACCTATTTTTATCTCTATTTGGGCAGTAATATTTTGGCCGGGTACTTTATTTTCTACTATTTGTTTCCCAAGTACTTTGCTCGCGAAAAATACCTTGCCTTCTTCTCGGCGGTGGCCTTTTGGTATTTTACCGTCTTTACGTACGGTACTTTTTTATTTGTTCAGGAGATATACGGGCTTAATAAGGTCAACGCGTATTCTACGTCCCGCGAGGACAATCCCCTGTTGGCCTTTGTAGATACTTTCAACGAACGCGGGCTGTTGGGGCATTTCACGAGTCTGTCCTTTGCATTCACGGTATTTTATGAATTCAGAAACCAATTCGGGCTTATTGTTTTAGCCAAAACGATGAAGTATTTTATTGAGAATACCATCAAACAAAAACAGCTCAACGACCTTAATCATCACCTTGAATCGAAGTTTTTGCAAAGCCAGCTCAATCCCCATTTTCTGTTCAATTCTCTTAACAATATTTATGGATTGATCCTCAATCAAAAGCCCGAAACCCAAACCGCCATCAGTCAATTGCAGAGCCTGCTGAAACAATCTTTTGATGATTCGTTGGGCAGTAAAGTTCCTCTGCAATCGGAAGTTGATTACCTCAAAAACTACGTTAATCTGGAAAAAATAAGGCACGATAAAAACGTAACGATTGATTTTGATACCGATGAAGCTGCAATGCAAAATCAAGAAATTGCACCGCGGGTGCTGCTGCCGTTTGTTGAAAATGCTTTCAAACACGGCCTGCTCAATAACCTCGACCAAGCGCAGATATCAATTCGTTTAACCCTTAAAGACAGGCAATTGAACTTTACGGTAAGAAATACGAAGCCGGTATTGAAAATCAGCAAAACCAAGGTCGGTGGTATCGGCCTGGTCAATATCAAGCGCAGGCTTTCGCTGTTGTATCCCAACCATTTGCTGACGATTCAAGACAATCCCAATGAGTATGAAGTTAATCTCAAGCTATATTTATAACAAACGCGCCGTCATCGGTGAATGGCTATTTTGGCTGTTTTGGTACATGTATGGGTGTTTTTATGTAGGCGCATCGGCAAATATGTTTACATCAGGGGCGATGGTTTGGGCCGTGGGAAGCACGCTTGCCTCGTACAGCATCTACCGGTTGGCGTTGGTTTGCGTGCATCGGATGTTTACAGAATCAAAGTATGTTCTCTATCTGATCGTGTTGTTTTTTGCCGGTTATGGGTTCAGAGCGTTAGTAGGTGAAATATTCTGGCAAATTGCGCTTCGTTATTTTGACTTCGGAACCTTCACTAAAGATTATAATCACATGATTAATATAGAAGGCGGTGGGATGTTGAAAAGGCTGCAATTTTTGCTTTTTAATACTGATTTTTTCCTGTCGCAGCCCAGCCGGTGGTTTCCTATTTCACTGAAACTGATGATAGATTTGGTCATGAATCAACGGAAAAATAATTTGCTGGAGAAAAACAAAATGGATTTGGAAATCAAGCTGTTAAAATCGCAGATCAATCCTCAGTTTATCAATGGGGCGTTGGAAAATATCAAAAAACTGACTGCCACAGCCCCGGAGCAGGCGGCCCAAATGGTGCTTAAATTGTCAAACACAACCCGCTATACCCTTTACGAAACCGACGTGGATGCCGTGCCTTTGCCGAAAGAATTGGACTTTATCATCAATTGCATTGATCTGGAAGAAAGTCGTCTGCCCAACCAAGTCAACGTTAATTTCAGGCTCAAAACGGAACAAAGCGAGTATTTACAGATTGCCCCGATGCTTCTTTTTCCCTTGATAAACAGTGCTTTCAAATGCTTAAAATCAGAGTGTGACATTGATTTATTGGTCGAAAAATCAGTGCTGACGCTTAGAGTCGAAGCCGACAAAATCAATTCATGTCAAAATAACGCTCTCGAAAATACCCAAAAACGCTTGACTTATCTGTACCCAAATAAACACCGTCTTCAGCTGATTGAGAACGAATATGTCTATAAAATGGAGTTGAGATTGGAATTGGAAAGCATCATGACTGAAAAGAAATTAATGAATTAAAAACCGACGATATTTCGCTGCCGGAGAAAAAGATTTTATGAAAAAAATACGCTGTTTAATCGTTGAAGACGAGCCTATTGCGCAGGAAATTATTGAAACGTTTATCGGGCGTCTTCCTTTTTTGGAATTGGTGGCGAAAACCAATAACGTTTTTGAAGCCTACGATGAGCTTTCCCGAAATGCCATTGACTTGATTTTTTGTGACATTGAGATGCCTCAAATCTCCGGGCTCGAATTTCTCAAATCATTGCCGCAACGCCCGCAGGTCGTCATGACCACCGCTTTTCATCAATATGCCCATGAAGGGTTTGAGTTAGATGTAACGGATTATCTGCTGAAACCCATTGCGTTTGAGCGATTTTTAAGGGCGGTACAGAAAGTGAAAGAGCGATTTGAAGCCAAAGAAATATTGGGACAAAGGCGACAAGGGAATCCTGAAATTTCCCTTCCCAAGCCTCCCGTTGAGGAAACCGGTACACCGCGCTCAAACGCTGAAGAACATATTTTTGTGAAAGAAGACGGAAACCTCGTCAAAATTCAATTTACCGATATTCAGTACGTGGAGGCGATGAAGGACTACGTAAAGATTTATGTCGAAAACCGCTTTATTGTTACGTACCTGACCATGAAAAAAATGGAAGAAAGTCTGCCTTCGGCGATGTTTGCCAGGGTTCATAAATCCTACATTGCCAACCTCACCAAAATCAAAGGCATCAGCGGAAACATGTTGGGACTGCTCTCTAATGTACAGATTCCGATAGGGATGCAGTACCGAGAATCGCTTTTAGAACGATTGGGGCATCAGATCGTGGTGCGGTAACATACTAACGTCGGCGAGGACCGGGCTTCCCCTTACAAACCTCGCCGACGTTATTCACTACAAAATATACTGACTCAAATCGCGGTTTTTGACCAGACTTGACAGACGTTGTTGTACCAATTCTTTGGTGACCAACACGTGTGAATTGGCACCGATGACGTCGGGAATGTCGTACATAAAATCATTGAGTAAGGTACTCATCACCGTCTGCAAACGACGCGCCCCGATGTTTTCGACGTCGGAGTTGATGGTAAAAGCTAGCTTGGCGAGTTCGCGCAGGGCGTCGTCGTTAAACGTCAGTTCTACACCTTCAGACTCCATCAGCGCGTGGTATTGGCGAGTCAGAGAGTTGCGGGGCTCTTTCAAAATCCGGTAGAAATCATCTTCCGTAAGGCTTTGCAATTCGACCCGAATCGGGAAACGTCCCTGCAATTCGGGAATCAAATCAGAGGGCTTCGAAACATGAAATGCCCCCGCCGCCACAAACAAAATATGGTCGGTTTTGATGGGGCCGTATTTAGTGTTGACCGTAGAGCCTTCCACAATCGGCAACAAATCGCGTTGTACGCCTTCGCGGCTCACATCGGGGCCGCCACCCTTTCCGTTTGAATTGGCGATTTTGTCAATTTCATCAATAAAAATAATGCCTAAATCTTCGGCTTTGGCGATGGCTTCTTCTTTGACCTCGTCCATGTCGATGAGCTTGGCGGCTTCTTCTTCGAGCAAAATCTTGCGGGCGTCGGCGATGGTCACCTTGCGCTTTTTGTTGCGCTTAGGCATCATATTGCCCAGCATTTCCTGAATATTCATCATCGACATATCATCAATGGGACCACCCATGACGCCGATGTTGGGTGCGGCCGATGCCTGCATATCTATTTCGATTTTGCGGTCTTCGAGCTCGCCTGCGCGCAGTTTTTCCCGAAAACGCCCGCGTGTCCGTTCGTTGAGCTCGTGGTCGGGCATGGAAGAAATTGGCGGCGGGGTTTGCACCATGTCAGCATCATCTGTAATGGCAAATCCAACGCTGGGGCGGTGCTGGTTTTGGTTGGTATTGTTGGGATACATCGGAGGGATCAACACGTCCAAAATAATATCTTCGACGATTTCCTGCGCTCTTTGTTTGACGGCTTCTTTCTTTTCGGTTTTGACCAGATTAACGGCCTGTTCTACCAAATCCCTCACCATGCTTTCTACATCGCGACCCACATAACCCACTTCGGTAAACTTCGAAGCTTCCACTTTTACGAAAGGTGCATTGGCGATTTTGGCCAATCGGCGGGCAATTTCGGTCTTCCCGACCCCCGTGGCCCCAATCATGAGGATGTTGTTGGGAATGATTTCCTTTTGCATTTCGGGCGTGCTGTTCATGCGCCGCCAACGGTTTCGGAGGGCAATGGCTACGTTGCGCTTGGCATCGTGTTGTCCGATGATGTATTTATCAAGCTCGGCGACTATTTCGCGCGGTGTCAATTTGTCTAAGTGTAAGGACATAAATGCGATTAAAATTTTACAAAACAAATGTAGAAACGTTGGCAATTTCAAATTTGAGCTCTATTTTTGTACAAATTTGATAAACGAATCTTGAAGATGAAACGTAACTTTTTGAAAATAAGTGCTTTGTTGTTGGTTGTTTCTTTGGCCTCTTGTAAGTATCAAAAGAACAATAAGATTGATCAAACAGATGTACGCGCCGGCGATGAATACGTTTACGGTGTGCATCCTGATTCGGCGGCTCGTCAGACCAAGATTAAATATACGGCTAAGCCTGAACTAGAACTACGTACCAACAGTATTCGTGAAAAAATGTTTGGAGCAGCTACGGCTGAAACGACAGCTCCAGCGGCGGCACCTGCAGCGGCTGATTCAACAGCACCTGCGGCCAAATAGATTTTTGGCATTTGATATAAATACGAAGCGACGTTTGAATAAGCGTCGCTTCTTTTGTTTCCTAAAAACTCATTTTCTTATGAAAAAGTTATTCCAAATTTTGAGTATTTCGCTCTTTTGCAGCGTTGGCGTTTTTGCCCAATTGGCCGAAGAGGCAGCGGTCAAAGTGCCTATCCAGCAGCTATTTGACGGAATGAAAAAGAGCGATTCGACCTTGGTACGCCAATCGTTGATGCCAGGCGCACGCCTTGAGTCGATTGCCAAAAACAAATCTGGTGAAGTCACGGTACGTTCCGATTCGTTTGAAGGGTTTTTGAAAAGTATTGGCAAAGCTACCCCGGGTGATTTAGACGAACGCCTGAGCGCGGTCGACATCCGTATCGACGGTGAAATGGCTACGGCTTGGACGCCTTATAAATTTTATTTCAAAGGCAATTTCAGTCATTGCGGGGTTAATGCGTTTCAATTGGTCAAAACTGCCGCTGGTTGGAAAATTCTGAGCATCATCGATACCCGTCGCAAAGAGGGTTGTGAATAAGGTAGGGGCAGGGCCGCAGCGGCCTCTGCCCCCGAGCAATATAAAAAAAACAAGGTCGGTTGTAAGCAGCCGTCTTCCCCTTCAAAAAACGCGGTTATGAGTAGCCGCTTTCACTTACTGTCATGCGTTACGTAGGAGATATATCGAGCACCGATCATTATAAAATCGCCCTTTATACATGGAACGGAAAGTACATCGTCAAGGTCGAAGCAGGCTTGTATGAGCAAACGTACAAAGTCAGTGAAATGGATTTTTTGGGTGACGAAGCTGATATTCGTAAGCTCTTTACGGACGAAGTATTCCTGAAAACCATTTTTGCGCGTTTCAATCAAATGCACACCGATTTTCAGGAAGCAATAGAACGAAATGAGTAAATCACTGAAATTATTTCAATTCACCCGGAATAACGCTTATTTTCTTCGCCAAATTATTCCGTAAAATCGTCACTTCACTGCGTTTACCGATGGTGGTTTCGGTAAGCAATTTGTGTAAATCATCCACAGAGCCAACTGGGTTTCCTTCAAAGCCCACAATAATGTCGCCCGCCCTGAATTCCGAGTTGTACGACACGCCGTCGGCCTCTACGCTCACGATGTAGATTCCTGTTTTGGTCTGTAATTGATTGTACTGCATGATGCGGTCGGTGAGGTTGATGAGTTGGCCCGCAATCCCTAAATACCCCCTGCGTACACGCCCCTGCATGATAAGCTGACCGGCTACTTGCGCGGTGATATTGGAAGATACCGCAAAACACAGCCCCTGTGCGGGTAAAATAACGGCGGTATTGACGCCGATGACTTCACCCTGGGAGTTGACCAACGGCCCGCCAGAATTGCCCGGATTGAGTGAAGCGTCGGTCTGAATGACATCGTCAATCAAACGCCCCGACTCTGAGCGTAACGTGCGACCCAAGGCGCTGATGACACCCGCCGTAACGGTGTACTGAAATCCGTAGGGGTTGCCGATGGCAATGGCGATTTGGCCTACCTGAAGGTTTTTGGAGTTGCCAAATGCAACGGCCTTTAAGGCATCTCCGTAGATTTTCAACACGGCAATGTCGGTGGCGGGGTCACGCCCAATAATTTGGGCTTCAAACTCACGCCCGTCTTGTAGCAGTGCCGAAATTTTGGTAGCACCCGCCACGACGTGGTTGTTGGTAATCACAAACCCATCGGACGAAATCACAAACCCAGAGCCGGTTCCCTGCCCTTCGTTTGGGGTGCGGCTGCGGGGTTCTTTTTTGCCGCTCACTTTGATTTGAACGACCGAGTTGCTGACTTTTTTAGCTACATTTACCACCGTTTGGGAGTAAGCATCGAGTAAAGGTGCATCATCTTTAAAGACTGAACTTCCGCCCTCGGCGACGTCAGTAATTGAGTTAGTGAAAGTTATCATGGTGTTTGAGAATGAGAAAAACCCAGTGCTTCAATCCCCGTTCCATTGTATAAAAAACGACATTTTGACAGACAATGACCTTTGAACAATACCTTATCACCAAAAAAATTGACATAAAGGCATTTCGCCAACACGAAGCGGAGCGTTTTCAGGAATGGGAAACGCTGTATGCACAAGTACACCCCGAGAGCTTCACCGCCCAAAAAAAGTTTTTAATCAATGATGTGCGCAGAAAGTATCTGTTAAAAAGCGGTGAATAGAAGGTTAGAATAGCGGCTTTTGTGATTTATAGCAATGGTAAATCATAAAAAACAACATGAGCCTTTTGCCTTCTTGCGTTCGTTCCCTCTGTTTTCTTTTATTTTTCACTTCTTTGGCTTTTGCCCAACAAAAACCCAACATCGTTATGATCTTGGTGGACGATATGGGTTGGGGCGAAGTAGGTGTATACGGCTCAAAATATTGTCAAACCCCTCATCTGGACAACCTTGCTAAGCAGGGAATGAGATTCACGAATTTTTACGCCAATTCAACCGTGTGTTCGCCTACCCGGGCCGCCCTTATGACGGGCCGTTATCCCGATTTGGTGGGTGTGCCTGGCGTGATTCGGGGCAACGTTGAAAATAGTTGGGGGTACTTTTCTCCTAAAGCCATAACGCTCCCTCAGGTATTAAAAACGGCAGGCTATCAGACCGCGATGGTCGGGAAATGGCACTTGGGACTGGAGCCCGAAAATCACCCCAATCGACGGGGATTTACGCATTTTCACGGGTTTTTGGAAGACATGATGGATGATTACTACACGCACCTCCGCGAAGGAAAAAACTGGATGCGGCTCAACGGACAGGTCATTGACCCACAAGGCCACGCCACCGATTTGTTTACCCAATGGGCCATTGATTACTTGAATACCCAAAAGAAAAACCCAAAACCTTTCTTTTTATATCTGGCGTACAATGCTCCTCATTTCCCCGTTCAACCGCCCCAAGAATGGCTGGAAAAAGTAAAAAAACGGAACCCTAATCTCTCTGAAAAACGAGCCAAACTCACGGCCCTGATTGAGCATTTGGATGAAAGTATTGGTAAAGTAATGGAGGTACTGCGCCAAAATGGGCAGGCCGACAATACGCTCATTGTTTTCAGCAGCGATAACGGTGGCCTGCTGTCGGATGAAGCCGATAACGGCATTTGGAAAGGAGGCAAACAAACAATGTACGAAGGAGGAATCCGGGTGCCGACCATCGCCGTTTGGAAGAATAAAATCAACGCCAACACGAAAACGGATTTTCGGGCGCTTACCATGGATTTACTCCCCACCTTTTGTGAAGCTGCGGGGGCGAAACTCCCACCCTTCGTGGACGGGAAGTCTTTTTTATCCGTGCTGAAGGGAGAGCCCAAAACAAGCTCGGATAGGCCCACTTTCTGGGTACGGCGGGAAGGTGGTGCGTATGGCGGACAAGAGTATTACGCTTTGCGAGAGGGAAACTGGAAAATCTTGCAAAACACGCCGTTTGAGCCGTTTCAGCTTTTCGATATGTCGAAAGATTCCCTCGAAACAACGGACTTTAGAAAAGCCAACAAGCCAATTTATGACGCACTAGAAAAAAAGCTAAGACGGCATATTCAAAAAGCAGGTGCGGTAAACTGGCAAAAGTAGCCGCGTGCATCTACCTGAATTATTTAAGTAAAAGCGTCTTCTGTTACGCTTATTATTAAGAGATTATTCACCTTTCTTTTATCATGTTCAAAAAAGCCTTTCTCTTTTGTATCGCGGCTACGGCTGGTATCTTTGCTTTGACGGGATTTAATCCGTCGAAAAACACAAAAAACGTTGCTGCTTCTCCCAAAAATGTCATCTTCATTTTGGCCGATGACCACCGCTACGATGCCATGGGTTTTATGGAAAAGTTCTCGGGTTTACAGACCGCTAACCTGGATAAAATGGCTGCCAATGGGGCGCACGTACAAAACGCCTTTGTGAGCACGGCCCTTTGTTCGCCGAGCCGGGCGAGCATTCTTTCGGGTCAATACGCGCACACGCACCAGGTGGTTGACAACTTTGCGCCCTTGCCGCCCAATACCAAGTTTTTTCCGATGTATCTGCAAAAGGCGGGCTACAAAACGGCTTTCTTGGGCAAATGGCACATGGGTAACGCCGACGACGCCCCGCAACCGGGCTTTGATTATTGGTTGAGTTTTAAAGGACAAGGGCAGTATTACAATCCCACATTCAACATCAACGGCAAACAGGTAAGCCACAAAGATGGCTATACGACCGATTTGCTGACCGACTACGCCATTGAGTGGATGGGCAAGCAGGACAAAAACAAACCGTTCTTTTTGTACCTCTCGCACAAGGCCGTTCACGCCGATTTTCAACCCGCCAAGCGCCATGCGGGTAAGTATAAAGACATGCCGATTCAGTACCCTGCCTCAATGTACCTGACCAAAAGCGATACCAGTAAAATTTGGGGAAAAAATGCAAAAGACCCCGAGACGGGTGAGGTCAAAAGCAACATGAAAGATATGCCCAATTGGGTCAAAAATCAGCGTTATAGCTGGCACGGAGTGGATTATCTTTACCATGGAACCATCAGCTTCAATGATTTTTATCGTCAGTATTGCGAAACCCTGATCGGAGTCGATGAAAGCGTGGGTCGGGTGATGAAATACTTGGAAGATAATGGATTGGCCGAAAATACTTTGGTGATTTATATGGGCGACAACGGGTTTAGTTTTGGTGAACGCGGTCTGATTGACAAACGCCATGCTTATGAAGAATCCATGCGGGTGCCGATGTTGGTGAGTTGCCCGTCGGTGATAAAACCCAAAACCAAGCTCACCAATGTGATTCAGAACATCGACATTGCGCCCACGATTTTGGCCTATGCGGGCTTGGCTACGCCCGCTCAAATGCAGGGGAAATCGTTTCTTCCGTTGCTGAAAGGACAAAAAACGGAGTGGAAAGACCGGGCATTTTATGAATATTACTGGGAATATGATTTTCCTCAAACTCCCACGATGTTTGCTGTACGAACCGACCGTTACAAATACATTTTCAACCACGGCGTGTGGGATGCCAACGAACTTTACGACCTCCAAACCGACCCCGAGGAAATCAATAACCTAATCAGAAGTCCTCAGCACCAGACGATTGCGAAAGACCTGCGCGACCAAGTTTGGGGCTGGTTGGAGAGTACGAATGGTTTGCAGATTCCGCTCAAACGGATTCAACAAAAACGCAACGACCACATTTATAAGGGAAATTATTGATACTTGTAGTGGCTTCTCCCATGTCTTATATTTTTTCATTATGAAAGTTATCAAGTTCCTAACTTTTGGTTTGTTATACTTATTTGGGCATCCTCTGTGGGCGCAAAAAAAGCCTAATATCCTTTTCTGCATTGCCGATGACTGGGGAAAGCATGCGGGAATCTATGGGAATAAAGTCGTTAAAACGCCCAATTTTGACCGTTTAGCCAGCGAAGGTGTCGTTTTTACCAATGCGTTTTGTGGCTCCCCGTCGTGTACACCCTCCCGGGCAACGATTTTGACGGGACGCTACCCGCATCAAAATGAAGAAAGCGGAAATCTTTGGAGTACACTGCAAACCAAGCTGCCTAATTATGCTTCAATATTGGCTCAAAATGGCTACCATGTGGGGCTGGAACGCAAGGGATGGGGGCCGGGCGATTTTAAAGTCGGTGGTTATGAACAAAACCCTGCGGGTAAAAGCTACAAAAACTTTGATGAATTCTTGGAAAAACGGCCAGCCGATAGCCCTTTTTGTTATTGGTTTGGTAGCCAAGATCCGCACCGGGTATATGAAGCAGGAACGGGAAAAGCCTCAGGAATGAATCCTGCCGATGTGCGTGTACCTGCTTACTGGCCCGATACGCCCGAAATCCGCAACGATGTGCTGGATTATTATTATGAGGTACAACGTTTTGACCGGGAAGTGGGCCAGTTTATCAAAAAGCTGGAAGAAATCGGTGAGCTAGAAAATACCCTCATAGTTGTTACCTCCGACAACGGAATGCCCTTCCCGCGCGCCAAAGCTAATGTGTACGATGCTGGAACGAACTTACCGTTGGTATTTTATTGGAAAGGCAAAATTGCAGCTCATGCTACCAATACCTTTATGAGTTTTGTCGACTTTGCGCCTACCTTTTTGGAAGTGGCCCGTCTGCCTATTCCCAAAGAAATGTCGGGTAAAAGCCTGTGGCCTTTACTGATAAATCAGACTCAAAATCATCGAAATGAAGTTTTCCTTGAACGCGAACGACACGCCAATGTGCGCAGGGGCGACCGAAGTTACCCTATCCGCGCCATTCGTACCCGTGATTTTTTATACATTCAAAACCTTGCGCCAAAGCAATGGCCCGCTGGCGATCCGCAGCCTTATTTTGCCGTAGGGGCTTACGGAGACGTTGATCCTGGGCCTACCAAGGATGTTATCTTACAAGATTCCGCCAAGTACGCCTATTATTACCGATTGTGTTTTGCCAAGCGTCCAGCAGAAGAGCTGTATGATTTAAAGAAAGACCCCGAACAAGTGAATAATTTGGCCGAAAATGGCAACTATCAGTCCATCAAGAAGGATTTGTCGATGAAATTGACCCAATGGCGAAAAGAGACTGCCGACCCTCGCATGGCGGGAAAGCAACCTTTTGAAACGTATCCTTACTACGGCAACTCAGCAAAGACCGAACAGATGAAGAACTAATAATTATTTTTTACTACTTTGTTCAAACAGGTATTTTCGAAGCCGTTCTTCGACTTCAGAAGCGGGAATATTGCTCAATAGATTTCCTTCAATGGCGAGCGAAATACGCCCTGTTTCTTCAGAGACCACAATGACGGCGGCATCCGTTACTTCACTCATGCCCAACGCCGCCCGGTGACGAAAGCCTAAATTACCGAAATCGTCGCTGTCAGAAACGGGTAAAATACAGCGTGCGGCTTTGATGCGCCCGTCGGCCACAATCACACCACCGTCGTTCATGGGGCTGTATTGATTAAACAATGAAAGAAAAAGACGCTTGGAAAGTACGCTGTCGACTTCCTCGCCAGTTTGGAGGTATTTGTCGAGTTCGTCGTTTTTCTTGATAATCAATAGGCCGCCCGTAAATTCAGACGCCATGGCCCGAACGGCTTCAATGATGGGTTTGATTTCGTTTATTTTTTCGGTTGAAGTAGGCTGCCGCAAAAAACGACCCAGAAGGCGGTTGTTGGCAAAAGCGGTCGATTTTCCGATAAACAGCAGAAAGCGTCGAATTTCCTGTTGGAAAATCACAATCAACGCTACGGCTCCTACGCCCATGAAATATTCCAGAATTTTGGTCAAAAGCTCAAGGCCAATGGCACGTACGACCAAATAGAAAAGATAAATCAGTAAATAGCCCAGAAATACGCGGCTCGCCAAACTTCCACGTACTAAGTAGTAGATTTGATACAGTAAAAATGCCACGAGCAGGATGTCCAATACATCTACCCATTCGATGTTTAAAAAACCTATCTGGAATAAAAACATAATTTGTTTAGTTAACTGTACTACGGCGGCTTATCCCTTTTAGACTACATTTTATCCCTCGTTGCTTATGTCTTTTTTTGCGCTAAAATATCCCCTCACCACCGTGAATGTAGTAATTCCCAAAAAGAAAAAGATAATATAATGAACATAATCAATAATCCAGGGAAATTTTTCGCCAAAATAATACCCTCCACCCGTCAATCCAAAAATCCATAATCCCGCCCCTAATACATTATAGAGCATAAACCCAGGCCATTTCATTTTGACCAGTCCTGCTAAAATAGGGGCAAAAGTGCGTACTACGGGCAAAAAACGACTGATAACGAGCGTTCGACTGCCGTATTTTGCAAAATAAATACGAGTGGTTTCGATGTGTTTTTTCTTGAAAAAAATAGAGTCTGGGCGATTTTGAATGCGGTCGCCAAAGAAACGACCGGTAAGATACCCCGTCAGTGAGCCCACAATAGCGGCCCCAAAAAGACATCCTAAAAGTAGAAAAATAGGAACGTCCAGAATTTTTAACGCACAAAAAACCCCCGCCAAAAACACAAGGTAGTCGCCCGGTAAAAAGAACGCAAAGAATAGACCGTTTTCGGCAAAAATGATGAGCGTTATTAGCACCAATCCACCAGTACGGATAATTTCTTCAGAATTAACGAGATATTGGAAAAAGTCAGTAATTGAATCCATGCTCAAAATTACATAACTTCCGGTTCACGGGGAAATAACCAACCGAATAAGTCTTGCTTTGTTTATTATCTTTCTAAAAATAAGACTGGAAAAGGGTTTACTCAAGCCAATTCGCTCAACTCTAGCCAGCGCATTTCCTTTTCTTCAATTTTAGCATTGATATTTTCAATTTCGCGCGCCCATTGAACGAGGTCTTCGTGCGAGCCACTGCCAGCGTTCAGTTTCTCAATAAAAGTTTCTTTTTGTTTCTCCAAAGCGGCCATTTCAGCATCTAGCCCTTCCAGTTCCTTCTGCTCTTTGTAGCTTAGTTTACGCTTTGGTGCCGCTGCAGGCGTGTCGGCCTTGGTGGGTACGGACGTAGTTTGTGCTTTGGCTTCGGATTTTAGGTCGTTGTTTTCAGAAAGAAAGTTTCGGTAATCGGTATAGTTTCCTGGAAAATCGCGGATGCCGCCGCTTTCTTCAAACACAAACAAGTGGTCGACGAGGCGGTCTAAGAAATACCGGTCGTGGGAAACGATAATCAAACAACCGGGGAAGTTCATCAAAAACTCCTCCAGAATATTGAGGGTCGTGATGTCGAGGTCGTTGGTCGGCTCATCCAGAATCAGGAAATTAGGCTCGGCCATCAAAATACGGAGCAGTTGAAGGCGGCGCTTTTCGCCCCCGCTGAGTTTTTCGATGAGTGTGCCCTGCTTATGGGGTGGAAACAGAAAGGCGTTTAGGTATTGCGAAGCCGTTACGGTCTGGCCCGTGCCGAGGCGAATGACCTCAGCCACATCTTTTACCCAGTCTACCACCCGCTGACCGGGTTTGTACTCAAGGTCGGTTTGTTTGTAATAACCAAACTGAACTGTATCACCACGTACCACTTGGCCGTTGTCGGGGCGTAGCTCGCCCGTAATCATGTTGAGCAATGTAGATTTCCCTGCTCCATTTTTGCCGACAATTCCAATTCTATCGCCTTTTTTGAAGGTGTATAAAAAATTGTCAACGACGGTTTTGCCGCCAAAATGTTTGCCCACACTGTGCAATTCAACAATTTTGCTACCCAGTCGCGCCGATTTTACGTTGAGTTCTATTTGATTGTCAAACTTGCGTTGACTGGCTTTATCTTTGGTGTCTTCAAAGGCGTCTACGCGGTATTTAGCTTTGGTTCCGCGCGCTTTGGGCTGCCTGCGTATCCAATCAAGTTCTTTGCGGTATAGGTTGCGCGCTTTATCTACTTCGGAGGCTTCTATGGCTTCGCGCTCGGCTTTCTTTTCCAGAAAATAGGCGTAATTCCCTTTGTAGGTAAAGAGCGTGCCGTTGTCCAACTCCACAATCACGTTACAGACGGTATCCAGAAAATACCGGTCGTGGGTTACGAGCAGGAGTGTGGTGTTTTGGGTATTGAGGTAATTTTCGAGCCATTCCACCATGCTCAAGTCAAGGTGGTTGGTAGGCTCATCCAGAATCAATAAATCGGGGCTTTCAATGAGTACTTTGGCCAGGGCAACGCGTTTGCGTTGTCCACCCGACATGGTTCCTATTTTGACTGTAACGTCGGGAATGCCGAGTTTCCCCAGAATTTCTTTAACGCGGGCTTCAAAATCCCAAGCTTGCAGCGAGTCGACATTCTCAATGGCGGTCGCAAATCGTTTATCATCGCCCGACAAAAGTGCTTCTTCGTATTCTTTGACGGCTTTTGCTACAGGATTATTGCCCGAAAACAAAACTTCCAAAACGGGAAGTTGTCCGTCAAAATCAGGGGCTTGTTCGAGATAGCCCACGCGAATGTCTTTGCGAACACTCACGTTGCCTTGGTCAAGGGGCGTGACGCCCGCCAAGATGGTCATTAAGGTCGTTTTGCCCGTTCCGTTTGCACCGATGAGGGCCATTTTGTCGCCGCGACTGAGGCCGATGGTCAAGTCTTTAAACAACCATTTGTCGCCAAAAGACTTGGAAATATTTTCTGCTGAAAGGTAATTCATGCCGCAAAGGTAGCAGGCTTTTGGCTACAAGTGATATGTAATCGTATTTGTGGTGTTTAATTTATGACTATTCTAACTGCTTTTGTTGTGGAAATACATTGATTGTTAGTGAGTTAGGTTTATAATTCTACTATTTTAAGTCGAATGGCTTCAATCACCATTCCCACCCGACTTTTGACGTTCATTTTCTGAAACACCGACTCACGATAGCCATCGATGGTACGTGGACTGACGCACATTTTGTCGGCGATTTCGACGTAGGTAAGGTCGCTGCAAGCCAACTTAATGAACTCGGTTTCGCGGTCGTTGAGATTTAGGGCTTCGACAGGATTCAAAATGGTGTCGGGGTTGAGGCTTTTGACGAGTTTTCCCGTCACAAATTCAGAATAATAGTAGCCTTTTGTTACCAGTGAATCCAAGGCCATTTTGAGTTCATACGGCTTGCAGCCTTTGGGTAAGTAGCCGTGCGCGCCATTGCGGAGCATCTCCACGATGGCCTCTTCCTTATCATTCATTGAAAGCGCCAAAATTCTTATTTTGGGATAATTGTTTTTTAGCCACAAGGCCGTTTCATATCCATTCATTTCGGGCATATTGATGTCGAGCAGCACGATGTCGGGCATCCTATTGAGTTGGATGTACTTGATCAATTCTTTGCCATTGCCAACTTCGTAGATGACTTCGTATTCTTCATATTTTTGAACCAATCCCGACAGGGCTTTGGCCATTAATTCGTGGTCATCAACAATAGCGATAGAGGTTTTCATGGAGTAAGAGAGTGGGTATAATCAGTAAAAATAACGTTTGCTTAAATGTATCAAGGATTTAGGGGAAATAAAAAGAAATAGCCCTTGAATTGGTGGGTGAAATGGCCTTCTATACAAATTTTAGCTTTTTTATAAAATGAGTTAATTTCTAACGGGTAGCTCAATGCGTATTTCCTTCTTTTTTTTGTTCATAAATAGATACTTTCCGCCCATCAATTCGGTACGTCGGTGGAGATTATCTGCCTCTATTTTGACGTTTTTTCCCTGAAAATGAATTGAAATACTGAACAACGTAGATGTATAATTCAGAATAACTTTAATGTTTGAAACATTACCCGTGTTCCACAGTTTGTTGATTAATTCCTGCGCAATTCTGAACAGCACAATTTCTTTTTCATAGCCTAACGAATACCGAGTGCCCGAAATCTGTAATTCAATGTTGGCGTGGCTTGTTTTCTGAATACGCACAATTTCGGTAGACAAACTACTGCTTAAATCGAAATTGGTGGAAAGATAGGCGTCCAGATTTCGAATCAATGTGCGTAAATCAAGAATTGTTTTGCCCACAATGTCATTGATTTGTTTGACGTAATTCTGTTGTTCTTCGTTCAATGCACTTTCTTCCAGCGTGCATAGATAAATTTTGGCGACGGATAGCATTTGGCCTACGTTGTCGTACAATTCGGTTTCAATGCGTTCAAATGCCTGTTTTTGAACTTCTATCTGCGACTCAAGCACTTCATGTTGATACTCCATTAATTTTTTAGTTTGTTTCAATTCTGTCCCTTCTACCATGCTCGCTGCTGTTTTTTGGATATATTAAGACCAATAAACGTCTCATACAATCGGAATAGCACGAAAGTAAAAGGATGGAATGAGGGGCGGAAGGAGAAATTTCCCGTTTTATAAAGGGTTTTTTACGGTTTTTAGGAAGCAATAGGCAATTGAAGCCGTATTTTAGTGCCTACGCCCAGAGTGGATTCTAACTGACAATTGCCGCCGATGAGTTCGGTGCGGCGTTTGATATTACGCAGGCCTGCCCCCGATTCGGTCATCTCTCGGTTCTTTAGCTTCTCAAAATTAAAGCCTTTGCCATCGTCCTGCACCGTGAGGGTGAACTGAGTTGGCTCGTATTGAAGTGTTACTTTGATGTTTTTGGCGGCGGAATGTTTGAGGGTATTGTTCAGAATCTCCTGCACTACGCGAAACAACACAATTTCCTTTTGGCCTTCCAACCGATACGGCTCGCCATCGGTGATAATCTCGGTTTGGTACTTGCTCGTGGCGCGTATCCGTTGCAACTCATGCGAAAGGCTCTCCATGAGGCCAAAATCCTTGACAAAATCGCCGTCCAAACTCTTGCTCAGGGCCCGTAGTTCGTGGATGGTTTTGTCGATGACGTCGTTTACTTCGCGGATTTGGGCGGAGGTGGCAGTTTCTTCTTCTTCCAGTATATTCAGTTGCAGCCGCGCTACCGATAGCAACTGCCCGATGTTGTCGTGCAACTCCCCGCTGATGTGCTGTAAGGTCTGATTCTGAATTTCAAGTTGGGATTGAAGGATTTCCTGTTGGTATTGGGCGTGGAGGTTGGCTTTTTCTTGTAGGTTTTGGAGTTGTCTTTTTCGATGTAATGTCATGAATAAAAAAATGTACGTACTTAACAATAGCATTACGACAGTAGCAGATAGTACCATCAATATGATTGGATAATTACTTACACTCATTGTTTTATTTGTACGTTACATTCGGTTTTGCTTCTTGATACAATCCAATTCCGACTAAAATGTAGAATAGAAGATTTAGGACTTTATTTATTCTGTATAATTCGACTGCTAAACTTTGTGATATTTTTATCCATTCATGAATAAAACCAGTAATGAGAATATTGCCCGTGTAGAATAAGACTGAGCCAGTACAAAACCAAAACATTACTCCCCGTAGCCACGATTCAGTTTCTGTTTTTTGAGCAGTATATTCGTACAAATAATGTAAGGAATAAAATATTAGTAGAATACCGCTGAATACAAAGGTGTAAGAATTGAAATCGTTTCTTTGCAAGAAAAGAAGATTAAATAGGCTGAATAAGCTAAAAACAAGCACCCCTGTACAAATAATTATACGCATTTTAGGATTAAATACCTGATAAAAAACATACGATAAAATCAATAGTTCTGCAATTACATAAGCATTGAATATCCAAGCATTATTTATTGTTTTTTCTGCTAAAAAATACCCTCCAAGTTCAGTGATTAAAATTAAGAATAACAGGAATACAATAGCGTAGATGTGTTTTTTTTTGTATGATCTATAATAGATACAACCGATTAGAAAATCAATAAATACAATACCCAGATAGATGTCGTACAATATATTGAAAGAAATCATGCTTTGTTGGGGCCAAAACGATAAAGGTCTGACCCCAACAAAGTTACTGAATTTCGTCACCTCCGCAATCAGGAGGGCATAGTTTGCCTACTTCGAGCCCACTTCCTTCTACTGAAAGTGGAATGAGAAAGCCGCCCTCTGTGGTCTGAGTCGGCACCAAAATATCAAGGTAATCGAGGTTGTCTTTTTTGGCAGCTACCAATATTGCGGTTAGCTGTCCGTTATAGCTAGGTTTCGGGAGGGGGATTTTAGATGAATTGGTTAGTTCAATATCACCATTATGGACCCCGAAATAAATTCGCACCGCATAATCCTCGGCGACTCCCGAATTTAGAGTGACATCAATACCGTTTACGTTTAAGAATTCTATAATTTCCCCCAGTCCAAACAAAGCACATTTAGAATCGGTAGGTGGTGGGCCTGCTGGTTGTTTCTTTTTTCGTATTGGCCTTGGTGGTCGGCCCGCTGGATAAGCCTTTTGGGTATACGCTTCGTAGTTATCACTGAGCGTTTGAATGGCATCTTTTGGGATTCTGGTGCCAGGTCCTGGGGGAGCTAAAAATGATATTTCATTTTGTATGTTCTCTTCGGTTACGTTAAGGGCCTTTTCGATTAATTTAGCTGTTGCAGCTTTTCGATACTCATTTGCAAGGTTAATTAACATGGTTTGAAAGGGTTAAAGTAGTGAATAAGGATAATTGTTATGGTGAAAAAGGGGAATTTATAATGTTTCACAAACATCGTTCAATTACTCAGCATCAACAATGCGAAAAATCCCATTTTACGGATAGAAAATCACCCATTAAATTGGGGAAATATCCCGAGTTGTACAATCTTATTCGAGTAGGTCACTAACTCCAATAAAAAAAACATCAATTCCTCCTTTCCCCTTATCTTTGCGCCTTATTATTACTATAAGGAATGATTTCAGTAGATAACGTAACAGTGGAGTTCGGTGGACGAGCTTTGTTTAGTGATGTAACCTTCAACATCAACGAAAAAGACAGAATAGCCCTCATGGGCAAAAATGGAGCGGGCAAGTCAACCCTGCTCAAAATCATCGCAGGGGCCGACAAACCTACGCGCGGCAAAATCTCAGCCCCCAACGATGCCGTAATTGCCTATCTGCCCCAGCATTTGCTGACCAAAGACGACGTCACGGTTTTTGAAGAAACCGCCAAGGCGTTTGCCGAAGTGTTGGGAATGAAAACCGAACTGGATGAACTCAATCATCAGTTGGAAACGCGAACCGACTATGAATCAGATGCGTATATGGCCATTATTGAGCGCGTGTCGGAGTTGAGTGAGAAATACTACTCGACCGAAGAAGTCAATTATGACGCTGAAATCGAAAAGACACTTTTAGGACTTGGCTTTATGCGCTCGGATTTTGACCGTAAAACCAATGAGTTCAGCGGCGGCTGGCGGATGCGGATCGAATTGGCCAAGATTCTGTTGCAAACGCCCGATTTGATTTTGTTGGATGAGCCCACCAACCACCTCGACATTGAGTCGATTCAGTGGTTGGAGGAGTTTTTGGTCAACACCGCCAAGGCCGTCATCGTTATCTCACACGACAGGGCTTTTGTCGATAACATTACCAATCGCACCATTGAAATCACGATGGGACGTATCTATGATTATAAGGTAAACTATTCGCAGTACCTCCAACTCCGCAAAGAGCGCCACGAACAGCAGCAAAAGCAGTTTAATGACCAGCAGAAAATGATTGCCGAAACCACCGAGTTTATTGAGCGTTTTAAAGGAACGTATTCAAAAACCTTGCAGGTGCAGTCGCGGGTAAAAATGCTGGAGAAACTGGACATTGTGGAAGTGGATGAAGTGGATACCTCGGCGCTGAACCTGAAATTTCCGCCCGCGCCGCGCTCAGGCAATTATCCAGTCATTGTAGAGCAACTGAGCAAAAGCTACGGCGATCATCTGGTGTTTAAAGACGCAAGCATGACGATTGAGCGCGGACAAAAAGTGGCTTTTGTGGGCAAAAACGGCGAAGGGAAATCTACGCTCGTCAAGGCCATCATGGGGGAGATAGACTACGAAGGGGAAATGAAACTCGGACACAATTCCATGATTGGTTATTTTGCGCAGAATCAGGCCGCTTTGTTGGATGGAGATTTGACCGTTTTTCAGACGATTGACAACATCGCCGTGGGTGATATTCGAACCAAAATCAAAGACCTTTTGGGGGCGTTTATGTTTAGTGGTGAGAGTATTAACAAGAAAGTGAATGTGCTGTCGGGTGGAGAGCGTACTCGTTTGGCCATGATTAAACTCCTACTTGAACCCGTCAATCTTTTGATTCTTGATGAGCCTACCAATCACCTCGACCTCAAAACGAAAGATATTCTGAAAGATGCTCTTAAAGCCTTTGAAGGAACCATCATTTTGATTTCGCACGATCGTGATTTCTTGGACGGATTGGCAGAGAAGGTATTTGAGTTTGGTAATAAACGCGTCAAAGAGCACTTGGAAGACATCAACGGTTTTTTGCGGAACAAGAAAATGGAAAACCTGCGGGAGATTGAACGCAAAGACAAATAATAAATAGTTAGTAGTTGTCTGACTACTTAACCCCGTATTTCCTTTTGTGAGAAATACGGGGTTTTTCTTTGGTCAAGGCTGCGTTTTTCGAAATAGAGAAGTCGGCAATACTGCATACAATCACAATGTACTTCATGATTGGCCTACGTGATTATAAACGACAGAATAAAAGTGCTTTTAGGGTAAAAATAGCTTGTTTTTGGATTTATGGGAGGAGGAAAACCAGTTTAAAAAAGGGATAAATCCTATTTTACGGCAATTTTGATGGGTTTTTACTATTTCTAACTTTTGTCATTTCTTTATAAATATTCTTTTAAGAGTATTGTTTTTAATCTTACTTTCTCCATATTTTACATCTTTGTTGCAAAAGTTGGCAAAATTGGCTCTGTCTTGTTTTTGTGCAATTATTTACTTTGTTAGTGTAATTTATGGGCATTTTCTTCCATAAAAGATGGTTAATGTTAAAAAATATAAAATTTTATTTGGTGATTTAATAAAAACACATTAATTTTGAATCCGTAAAAAGTACAACAACACCAAGTGAATTATTCAACCACCTAAAATCATACATGTCAATGGCAAAGGCTAAATTAGAGTACATCTGGTTGGACGGCTACAAGCCCACCCAAAGTTTGCGTAGTAAAACCAAAATTGAGAACGATTTCTCAGGTAAATTGGAAGATTGCGATATGTGGTCGTTTGATGGTTCTTCAACAGAGCAAGCACCAGGCGGTTCGTCTGATTGTTTATTGAAGCCCGTTTTTATCTGTCCCGATCCAGAGCGTTCAAAATTAGGTACGCCTGCTTATTTGGTGATGTGCGAGGTGCTAAACTCAGATGGTACTGCACATGAGTCTAATGGCCGAGCTACTATCGAAGATGGTGACAATGATTTTTGGTTTGGATTTGAGCAAGAGTATTTCTTATGGAATCTCGAAACTAATAAACCCTTGGGCTTCCCTGCCAATGGTTACCCTGCTCCACAAGGTCCATACTATTGCTCAGTAGGTGCTCAAAACGCCTTTGGACGTGACATCATCGAAGAGCATCTTGAGTATTGTCTTCAGGCGGGTTTGAACGTTGAAGGTATCAATGCCGAGGTAGCAACAGGACAGTGGGAGTTCCAAATTTTCGCTAAAGGTGCCCAAGAAGCAGGTGACCAAATCTGGGTAGCGCGTTATTTGTTAGAGCGCATGGGTGAAAAATACGGCATAGGTATTAACTGGCACTGTAAGCCTCTCGGTGCTACCGACTGGAATGGTTCGGGAATGCACGCTAACTTCTCAAATACTATTTTGAGAACGGCTGGTAATAAAGAAACTTTCGATAAAATTTGTCAAGCGTTTGCTCCAGTAGTAGCTGAGCATATCGCAGTGTATGGTGCGGATAACCACCTCCGTTTGACTGGTAAGCACGAAACACAATCAATTGACCAATTCTCTTACGGTGTATCTGACCGTGGAGCCTCTATTCGTATCCCAATTGTAGCTGTGAAAAGAGGCTGGAAGGGATATTTGGAAGATCGTCGTCCCAACTCGGCTGCCGATCCTTACAAAGTAGCGGCTCGCATTATCAAGACCGTTAAAGGCGTGAAAATCTGATTTTTGGAATACATAGCACTAAAAAACCCCGTCTTTGGCGGGGTTTTTTGTTATAAAGCTTTCGACTTAGAAGTATGTTTTTATGGGCTTCTGACGGCTTTTTTGTAGAATTAATATAAAATTGGATTTGTACAATTACTTATTTTATATATTAAATTTTGATTAAAAATTTTCTAGTGGCTCATGGGGTAAATTTTATTTTCTTTAAAACCGCTGAAAACAGACAGAAAAACTTGTTTTTTTTTCTTTTCTTTAAGGAAAATTTTAATTTTTTGCGTTTCTAACAGCGTTATCTTACCCTATATGCCCCAACTGATTGAATTAAGTACCTTTGGTGACCCCAATGGAAAGCTTACTGTTTTTGAAAAAATTCTCCCTGGCGATATTAAAAGAGCTTTTTATATCTACGGAGTTCCCCCGGGGGAGCAAAGGGCTAAGCATGGACATAAAAAGACATGGAATGCGCTTATTCCCGTAGCGGGTAGCTGTCGAATCATTGTTACCTCAAATGATAGCGAGCAAATTTTTTATTTAAACCATCCTGCCCAATGTTTAATTATTCAGCCGGGAGATTGGCACATCATGGACGAGTTTTCATCAGATGCCATCCTGCTGGTATTGTCTAACGAATACTACGATAAAGAAGATTACGTATACCAAAAACCATGATACCTCACCTAGACCTAAAGCAAATCAATCGGCCGTATCAGGCTGAAATTGCCGAAGCTATGCAAAGAGTGGCGGAGTCGGGATGGTATGTGTTGGGTAAGGAGGTCGCTGCTTTTGAGCAAAGTTGGGCTGCTTATTGCGGTGTTTCGCATTGTATTGGGGTTGCCAATGGCCTCAATGCGTTGGAATTGATATTTAAGGCCTTTGATTTTCCCGAAGGAAGTGAAGTGATTGTGCCAGCCAATACCTACATTGCGTCGATACTTTCGGTAACGAGTTTGGGGCTGAAACCAGTTTGGGTAGAGCCTGACCCCAAAACGTTTAATATTGACCCTAAAAAAATTGAACGAAAAATTACCCCGAAAACCAAGGCTATTCTGGCCGTGCATCTGTACGGAAAATGCTGCACGATGAAACCCATTTGGGAACTTGCCCAAACCTATGGTTTAAAAATTATTGAAGATGCGGCCCAAGCCCACGGAGCGACTTACGCAGGACTGAAGGCGGGAAATTTGTCGGATGCTGCGGCATTTAGTTTTTACCCAACCAAAAATTTGGGCGCTTTGGGAGATGCGGGCGCCGTGACCACAAATAATGCCGAATTGGCGCGTAAAATCTCAAGCCTGCGCAATTATGGCTCTACCATCAAGTATTACAACGACCATGTAGGCACCAATAGTCGGTTGGATGAATTGCAAGCGGCGATTTTGAACGTCAAGTTGCGGTATTTGGATGCCGAAAACATACGCCGTCGAGAATTGGCCCGTTACTTTCTTTCGGAAATCAAGAATCCTGATTTGATATTACCTAACTTGAAAACCCTTTACGAAGATGCCTGGCACCTTTTTGTAGTAAGGCATCCTAAACGAGAAGAATTTATTGACTATTTAATGGATAATGGCATTCAGGCCACGGTTCATTATCCAGTTCCTCCTCATAAACAAAGAGCGTACGCTGAATATAATCATTTAAGTTTGCCCATTACGGAGCAAATTCACAATGAAGTGGTAAGTCTGCCGCTTCATCCTGCGCTGACCAACGAGGAAGCTGCGTATATCGTTCAAACCATCAATCAATCAGTCCTTCAATCTCATGCTGCTGTCGGTTATTATTCCGGTGTATAATAGTGCCCGGACCATCGGCAGGCTTGTTGAACATGTACTGGAAACGTTGGATAAAAGTACTCTCGAAATCATTTTGGTCAATGACTGTAGCCGCGACGATTCCGAAAGAGTTTGTACAGAATTGGCGCACCGTTTTGAGCAGGTTAAGTTCATTTCGCTTCGTCGAAACTTCGGGGAGTTTAATGCGGTCATGTGTGGGCTAAACCATGCCTCTGGAGATTACTGCGTAATGATTGACGATGATTTTCAGAACCCTCCTTCCGAAATTCTGAAGTTAATGACCACGGCCCAAGACCATCAATATGATGTTGTTTTTTCGTTTTACGGCCAAAAGCAACATTCATTGTTTCGGAATTTAGGCAGTATATTGGTCAATCGCCTTACCACTTGGCTTTTGGAAAAGCCCAAGGACCTGTATTTGTCGAGCTTCAAGCTTATCTCGAAGCCAGTTGTGCAGGAAATCATTAAGTACAAAGGACCTTATCCTTATATTGACGGATTGATTTTCCGCGTAACGCGCAACGTTGGGCGGGTGCAGGTATCTCATAACAAACGCGAAGATGGGCAGTCGGGCTATACGCTGCGAAAACTGACGTCTTTGTTCCTGACGATTTTGTTTGGTTATTCGCTCAAACCCTTACGTTTACTCACTGCGGTGGGTTTGCTATTTATGGGATTATCATGCATTGCGGCGTTGGTTGATGTAGTGCTTTATGCGTTTCATGCGCAGTTTTTTATTCTTAATTCTGCCCTTATTTTACTGATTTTTTTCAGTGGAATGATTTTGACGGCTTTGGGGGTAGTGGGAGAATACATTGGCCGGATTTATATGGCTCAAAGCGGGCTGCCGCAGTATATCGAGAAAAGTGTTTCTAAATAATGAATGCCAAAAACATATTTTCCGAACTAGTGATATTTTTTTAAACCCATGATAGGTAAATACGACGAATATAAACGCATGTATGACGCGGAACGCCATTTGTGGTGGTACCGGGTTTTACATCAGAAGGTGACAAAGAGTATTAAAAATCACTTCCCAAACCGCCCAGATATTTCAATTCTTGATGCAGGCTGTGGCACTGGAGGAATGCTGATGCACTTGCTTGAGCAGGGGTTTTCTACTATTGAAGGGTTCGATTTTTCCGAAGATGGCGTTGCTTTTTCACAAATGAGAGGTTTGGCGGTGACCCATCATGACCTGACAAAGATTGCGGAATACAAGCCTGGGCAGCAATTTGATGTTATTATCTGTAACGATGTTTTTACGTATTTCAGTGATGCCGTGATTCAAGAAATCGTAATGGGTATTCGTACTAAACTTAAACCGGGAGGAATTTTTATTACGAACAATAATTCACATGAGGCTTTTTCGGGGGTACATGATATTGTCGTAGGCGGACAAAAACGTTTTATTAAGAAAGATTTGGAACGATTGGTAGATAGAGCTGGCTTATCCATTTCTTATGCAACTTACTGGAGTTTTTTTCTCTCACCCCTTATTATGGCGGTCCGAGCATGGCAACGTTTTCAATTGCGTCGAGGATGGATAGATTTGTCAAAACAAGCTTCTGATGTAGCAGTACCTCCTTTTTTTATTAATATTCCCCTTTATTGGCTTGTCAAACTGGAAGAGACGGTTTTACCCAGGGCATCGTTCGGGAGTTCCCTTTTTACAGTAATGAATCCTGCCAGTCAGGTAAAGGAGTAAGATAAATGCATAAAATTAAAACAGTTAATTGGCTTTTAGTAGGGCTGATGCTGGGGGTGTTTCTGCTTAGATGGAGCAACATGACCCACCGTGAGCCTAATATTGATACAAGTACGTGGTTGGCGGGCGTTATTTCGATTGATAAATCCTCCGACCCGATTTGGACTTGGCTCAATTACACCGACGGCCGCCCCCTCACGGTTGTTCCCTTGCTTATAGCCAGTGCGTTGGGGTTTGAAGCCACTTATCCCGTGGCCGAAGGAGTCGGGATTATTTGCTGGTTGCTTACCCTCATTATTTTATACAACACACTTTGTTTGCTCTCCTTGTCAGCTAGGCGGGCGTTGGTTGTGATGTTGCCTTTGCTGACTTGGCTGGGGACCACCGCATACCACGACCATCTTGCCTATAACTCAGAAGCCGTGAGTGTATTGATGCTTACAGCGGGCATCTGGGCGTATGTATATGCGTTTCATCGGCGAGATTTACCGACGGTCAATCGTCAACTTTCGTTTATGTTTTGGCTTGGTTTGGGAATTGGATTGGGCTTACTAGTCTATGCTAAGTTTCAAAATGTGCCAATGGGCTTGGTGATTGCTGCTTTTCTTGCCTACGAACTTATCATCAAAAAAGGCTGGAAAAGCCTGTGTTGGTTGGTGGTAGGAGGGTTTATGCCTACGGTAGTCGTCAACGTTTATTTTGCCATGCGTGGAGAGTTAGATACGTTTTGGAACAACTACTTTTGGTATTATTTTTATTACGGCTATTCGGACGAATTTTCTAAACTGCCAATATGGAAACGCTTCAGCCCTTGGCGGGCAGGGAGTTTGATGTGGCAAAGTTACGCCATTCGTTTTGTGTTTGGTGGGTGGTGTTTGGCGGTGCTTGTAGGGTTTCTTGGTACCGTTAAAAAGGTGAGTTTAGACCGTTCTAATCGCCTGTTGCTGTTTGCTGCCACTTTTTTGAGCGTCACTTTTTATGCCATCTTACAATCTGGAAATCCCTATACGCACTACACGCTCTTTCTGCCGATGCCGCTTACCTTTCTCATCGGGGTACTTTTGAGCCGTCCTTCAGCAAGTCAATGGAGCTCGCTGAAAAATTGGGTATATGGAATTATATTGGTAAGTGCCATAGGACAGGGGATTTTTAACCTTACCAAACGCCAACCCTTGGAACGGCTTAGGTATGATGAGATTGACCAACAGGTGGTGAAAATTATTAAAGCAAATACCCAGCCTACTGACCATTTGGTTATTTGGGGTTATGCAGATCGGTTTTACATTTACACTGGATTACCGATGGGCTACCGCTCGCCGTATACCATTGGAATTTATTGGCCCAGCGCCCTGCATGACACGCGGGTGAAAGACTTTTTGGCGGATATGAGTCAGAATCAACCCGTCATTTTTATGGATTTGAACGGGAGTTTGATAAATACGGAAGGAAAAACCGAACACCAACATGAGTATTTCCCGCCGATTGCTAATTTTGTGAAACAACATTATCAACTGATAGCCCAAGTAAATGATGGATCACCAAAGGGCGCGCGGATCTATAAACGAAAGTAAAAATGAACGAAAAAAGCACCGAATTTTTGTATACCTACCTCAACAATGCTTCGCCCACTGGATTTGAATCGTCGGGACAGCAGATTTGGTTGGATTATTTAAAGCCCTATATTGATGATTATTTTGTGGATACCTACGGAACCGCCGTGGGCGTCATCAATGAAGGAAAACCCTACAAAGTCGTGATTGAAGCCCACTCCGACGAGATTTCGTGGTTTGTTAATTATATTTCAGACGATGGCTATATTTATGTAATCCGTAACGGGGGTTCTGATGCCGTCATTGCGCCTTCCATGCGGGTTAATTTACACACCAAAAAAGGCGTCGTTAAAGGCGTTTTTGGGTGGCCTGCCATCCACGTGCGCGAACTCGCCAAAGATACCGCTCCTAAAGTGGCTGACCTGACGATTGATGTAGGCGCAACCACAAAGCAGGAAGTGCTGGACATGGGTATTCACGTCGGAACGGTGGCTACTTTCTCGGATGGTCTGTTTGAATTGAACAACCGTTATTTTGTAGGACGGGCGTTGGACAACCGCATTGGTGGATTTATGATTGCGGAAGTAGCTCGCTTGTTGGACGAAAACGCCATCAACCTGCCTTTTACGCTTTACATTGTCAACTCGGTACAGGAAGAAATCGGCCTGCGCGGCGCGGAGATGATTGTGCGTCGCCTGAAACCTGACTTGGCCATTTGTACTGACGTAACGCACGATACCCAATCGCCGATGTACAAGAAAAAAGAGCAGGGGGATTTGAAATGCGGAAGCGGCCCAGTACTTTGCTATGGCCCAGCGGTGCAAAATAACGTTTTGGATATGCTGATTCAGGTAGCCGAAGAAAAAAAGATTCCGTTCCAGCGCCAAGCCGTTAGCCGTTCTACTGGAACGGATACCGATGCTTTTGCGTACGCAACGGAAGGGGTGGCTTCGGCTTTAATTTCACTTCCGCTCAAATACATGCACACTACCGTTGAAACGGTTCATAAAGAGGATGTGCAGAATGTCATTAACCTCATGTACGAAGTGTTGGTACAGTTGAAAGGAGATGAGGATTTCCGGTATTTGAAGTGATTTTTTTGAAAAATCAATGGTTTTTATTTTCTAAAGTGCCCGTTTAGGGCACTTTGTTTTTTTTAGCGGAGGGCGTTTTGTCAAAAGCCTTTTTTTACAATTAATTACATCCCTGAATTTGAGCTTTAAATACGCTACCCGATTCGGCCTGAAAACCTGGATTTAATTCAATTGCGGCCCCTGCCTGATAAACAACATTCGCTCCGCTTTGAATGAGATTGGCGGCTTGGATGGTTTGCCCCGCCTGAATCGTCATGGGTTCACCGTTCACTAGGGTTTGGGTCAATGTTCGTGCTGGTGGGCAAGGATCCGTGACGGTAAATACACGCTCGGCAAACGCGCCGTTGGTGGTATAAGTCCCCGCCTGAACGGCGCGTACCCGCACTGTGCCTTCCTGCCCAAGCGTGAGTAGGTTTCCACTCGAAAGGGTGGCGGGGCCGCTGACGACAAAATACTTGATGGCCAGCCCCGACGAAGCAGTGGCATTGAGCGTAAAAGCAGGTGAGGTGATTAGCTTGGGCGGGACAGAATCCAGCGTAACCGTTTGTTGCGTAATGGACCGCGTTACGTTGAAAGTGCGCTCCACAATCGGGGCTTGATTATAGTTAGTAAGAGTGCTTCCGTGTTGAGTGGCCCGAATTTTTACCTGTCCCGGTTTTCCAGTTAAAGTAACGGTTGAGCCGCCTAAGGTTGCGGGGCCCGAAACCAAGTAATAGGAAATAGGCAACGTGGAACTAGCCGTAGCATTTAGAGTAAAGGCTGGAGCCGTCGTTAATTTGTCGGGGATAGCGGGGAAAGTGATGGATTGTTGAATACCCACACAATTGAGGTTGATGTCTTTGGTATAGGTTGTAGATAACCCTTGCTGGTCGGTGACGATGAGATAAATCCGAATCCAGTAGGTAGCCACTCCCTTTTCGCATTCTAAAGAAGGTAGAGAAATACTCTGATTGTTGTTGGTGTAGGTTGTATAAAGGTGCTCGTGGTCATTGTGGGCGAGCATGATTTTCCAGGCGTACGTAAGTTGGGCGCTGTCGGTATGGTCGTCGGAGGCAAAGGCGCTGAGGGTAATGGGGTATGCAGCATTGGCCGCAATAGAATTCAGCGCGTGAATACTGCTGCTGTCGATGACGGGAGGGGTGTTGTTGAGGCTTACATAGAGAGAATCGTAGCCTTTTTCGCCGTTGGGGTCGGTCACCGTGAGTTTTACTTTGTACGATGTTTGCCCCGCATTCGTAAAAACGTGGTGAGGGGCAAGGGTGGTTTCTACGGGGCTACCATCGCCAAAATTCCACTGATAAGTAATCGTTTGGTTGTCGGGGTCGTAGGAGTCTAGGGCCGAGAAAGCCGTGGTGAGAGGGCTGCTGCCTGCCGTGATATCAGCCTTGATTTTGGCAATGGGCGGTTGATTGGAAGGCGAATAGCGTATTCGGTAGATTGATGACCCACCAGAACCGTAGGCAAGGTAGTAAATATTCCCAGAAATGGGGTCTATGGCCATCGAGGTAAGGCTAGAAAGATTATAGGCAAACCTGTTAACGTATTGAACATTGTAGTTAGCATCTAGTTTTACGTTATAGATGATACCGCTGGCATCACCCACAAAAGAGGTGTTTTTGTACGCTGGTGGATAGGTGTCTTTATCATAATAAACACCAGCAACGGCTGAGTTGCCCTCCATAGGGTTGATGCCCGGTACTTGTACGCTGCCTATGTTAAAGATAGTGTCATTTTTAATGGCGCGTCCCGTTCCTGTGCGATAGTCAATAATGGGTTTGATAGGATTGGCAGGAGCATATTGAGTAAGGGGGCGATTGTGGCTGATAGACATCCCCTCTTTAAATGGCCAACCAAAGTTTTGGCCACTTTCTACCACCATATTGTATTCTTCTTTATCACCTTGTCCTACATCACCCACCAAAAAATCCCCGGGGTCGTCGGTGTGATTGCCCGTGAGGGGAATGTGCATGATTCGGAAAGGATTTCGAAACCCTCGGGCCCACACCCTCGACTGGGCGGTACGCGGGCTGGCGGCGTTATAGTAGGGATTGGAGGGTAGGCCGTCTCCCGTATTGGGGTCGATGCGTAGGAGCTTACCACAATGAGAGTTAAGGAGTTGAGAGCGATTGGCTCCGATGTTTTCGGCGTTGGTCATTACGCCTCTATTCAGACATTCCTGATAGGCGGTTTCGATGTGAGAACCATCATCAAAATTGGAGTAGTATGCACCGTCGCCCGTCGAAACGATGAGCGAATTGTCGGTACCAAACACCAATGTACCCCCCATGTGCGATAGTTTTGTGATGGGTATGCCAGTGGAGTTGCTTTCGCCGATGAGGGTTTTATTCAATGGGTCTGAATAATCGGTCGTTGGCAAAAGGGTCGCGTGATTTGGGTTGTTGGCTTTGAAGCGTTTGACCCTCCCTACGGCGGCATCTTGGCTACTACCTCCTGAAACGTAGGTGGAATAATACACGTAAAAAAAGCCATTGGTAAAAAAATCGGGATCTAACACAAAACCCAACATTCCACCGTCAAAGGCGCTTTTTACTTCACTCCTGATGTCGAGCATCAGTGACCATGAACTAGATGAATTATTATTGGGTAACACATAAACTCTTCCTTCTTTGGTCCATGCAAAAAGCCGCCCTCTTGCATCAAATATAATGCCTACGGCAGGTTCAACACGCATTTCGGCAGGATTCCAGATGCCTTTGAAATATTCATTAACAAAGCCAGCTTGAATTTGCGCAGTACTGTTTAATACCGAGATAAGCATTATAACAATGAAAAATGCTGTTTTTTTTAATATAAAATTCAGTCTCATTTATGGGATTTTAGTTCAATAGTTCTTTCGTTTTGGCTGTTGTTGCCTTTGAAGGATAATCTCAATTTATTAACGACAAAATTAGTTTAATGTTCTAATAGATGTATACCGTACGATAAATGAGTTTAAATAGAATGTTTGTCTTTTTGGGATAATTTTATTTTCCTGTAAAAGATAAGATTGTCCTAGTTTTGTTATATACGTACTAAATAAACCATAAGTTTGTCTGGCTCAGGAACAAAATATGCTGACTTCAGGGGAGGAAGTATCGTTTTGAAAAGGAGCTACACCAAAGAGAAAACTCTAGCTATGATGCTGTAAGGCATTTGTTACAATTTGATTACTTTTGTTAACGTGCAGGAGTGGTGATAAATACCACTTCAATTACCGCGCGTAACCCCTTTCATTTCCAAACTAACCCCTTTGTTTACATGCCCTTCCCCAAACACTTTTTGGTGAGTGCAGTACTGACCTTTTCAGGTTTGTCTGCGGCGTACGCCCAACCTTCCCCCATTAATTCGCTGTACAAACAAACGAGCGAAGTCCACCATTTGATGACTAACTATGCCGCCGACCGGGGAAGCCTGACGCGGTTTTACGTTGTCGAAAACTCTCCCGAACGCCGCCAACGATTGGAAAAACTGACCAATGATTATTTGGGACAGCTCCAAAAAATGGACTTTGATAAATTGCCCGTTGATAGCCAGGTAGACTATGTGTTGTTTCAAAGAAACTTGCAGGTCGATATTCGGGAGCTGGGCAAAGAAGCGGTGGAAGTGGGGCAGATTCAGCCTTGGTTTCCGTTTGCGGAGAAAATTTACGCGTTGGAAAAATCACGCCGACGCGGTGCCGCCGTCAACGGCGAGCAGATGGCCACGGAGTTTAACGCCCTAGGCCTAGAAATAGCCGAAGCGCGCAAGGCCGTGGCAAAAATGGAGAAAATCGACCCCGTTTTGGCCGAGCGAGCCGCTGGCACTGCCACGGGACTAAAATCAGCCCTGAAAAGTGTCTTTGAGTTTTATAATGCTTACGATCCCAACTTTACGTGGTGGGTGCCCGAGCCGTACAAAAAAGTGGATACGCTGCTGACTTCGTATGCTAATCTGTTTGCAAAAAAAGCCAAATCTGGCGCTCCTTTCAAAGACGATGGCAGCGGTATCAATGGGGTAGCGGTAGGGCGCGATGAGCTGATCCGTCAATTAGAATTTGAGTTTATCTCGTATACACCCGAGGAACTCATCGACATTGCCAACAAAGAATTTGCGTGGTGTGACCGCGAATTGCTGAAAGCCTCCCGCGAGATGGGCTTTGGGGATGATTGGAAAAAAGCGCAGGAAAAGGTCAAAAACTCGATGGTGCCAGTGGGTAAACAGCCTGAAATGATTCTGCGGCTTTACAACGAATCGGTGTCATTTTTGAAACAAAAAGATTTGATTACCATTCCGCCCATTGCCGAAGAAACTTGGCGCATGGCGATGATGTCGGCCGAGCGTCAGAAGTTTAGCCCGTTCTTTTTGGGCGGAGAAACAATTCTGATTTCATATCCCACGGCGGCCATGTCGCACGAAGACAAGCTGATGAGCATGCGCGGCAACAACCCGCATTTTTCGCGGGCCACGGTTCACCACGAGCTTATTGCGGGGCATCATTTACAGGGTTTTATGAACAATAGGTACAAAACTTACCGTCGTTTTCGCACACCATTCTGGACCGAAGGTTGGGCGCTGTACTGGGAAATGATCCTGTGGGATATGAATTTTCCGCAGTCGCCCGAAGACCGGGTCGGGATGCTGTTTTGGCGGATGCACCGCTGCGCCCGGATTATCTTCTCGCTCAACTACCACCTCGGCAAATGGACTCCGCAGCAGTGCATTGATTTCCTTGTAGATCGCGTAGGCCACGAGCGCGCCAATGCCGAGGGCGAAGTGCGGCGCTCGTTCGTGGGCGGCTACGAGCCGTTGTATCAACTGGCGTACATGACGGGCGCGTTTCAGTTTTATGCGTTGAAAAAAGAATTGGTCGATACAAAAAAAATGACCTACAAGGAGTTTCACGACGCCGTCATGCAGCAAAACTCCCTGCCCGTAGACATGGTCAGGGCCGTGATGACCAACAAAAAACTGAGTCGCGATTATAAGTCAAGTTGGAAGTTTTATACCCCGCCGGCGGTGAAGTAGGGGCAGGATTGAGAACTGGAAAATATATAACTGAAAAACATAAAACCGCGAAAGGGCTTCAATCCTTTTGCGGTTTTATGTTTGATATTCTTCGGTTTCAATACTTTTGGTTATCACTTGTTTTTTGCACATTTCTGGGAGAATGTCACTATACGTCCCAAAAGACATTATCGAAAAACTCAAAATAACTGAAAAAAGAACAGTGCGTGTCACTTCATCGCCTGCTCGCCTACATACACGATTTTCCATTCGCCATTGAGGCGTTCCAAGATGCGGGTTTCGCGGTCGGTTTTGAAGACTGCACCGTTGGCCGCTGCCTTTTGGGTGTAGGTAGCCCAGGCCATGTTGTTGTTGATTCTGACCTCAAAATCGTCTCGTTCTACCGTGAAATTCTGTTTTTTGAGATTGGGCATTACGATACTTTGCAGCTTGTCCATGCTTTCGCCTTTGGCGTAAGGCTGACCAATGATGGGCACTAAAAATTGGCTGGCGTGTTCGTTGGATTTCTTTTCGGCCCAAAAGCTCAACAGTTTTTTGCCGTCGCCGTCAATGTAGGCTTGGGTTTCGTCTTCGATCACTTTTTTGATGGCGGCTTCTTCTTCTTTTACCGAGAGCGGGGCGGGGGTATGGTGTCCCGTTTGAAACAGCCATTTGCCTTTTTCCTGAACGAACGTATAGGTAATGACAGACTTGCTCGCTCTTTTTTCTTTGGTCGTTTTGTGCACATAGGCGTGAGATAAAATACCCGTTGCGAAGGCAAAAGAGCCATTTTGTCGGATGACCACATTGCTGAATTCACGGTAAGGCTCATCGTAATAACTGTACAATGTCAGTACTTCTTCCTTATTCTGAACCTGCCCATTGGAACTCGTAAAAATAAAATTCGGAGCCGTTTCATTTTTTATATACTCAGTAGGGTTTTGCTTAAAGCGCACACCCATATCATTGAACAAGGCTTCGGTAAAATTGCCCTGCGCAAAGAGAAAATTTGGAAGGAATAACAGTAGGGTGAAGAAAGTTTTCATTGGTTTGACAGTTTAAAATGTGAGCGTGTATTGAAAAGTTGTTTGGAGGTTTTTTCATTCTTTTTTGGTGATTTTGAATAGAAAACACCTTGCAGACTTTCACTCTTTACTTCTAAAATATAAAGCCCCCAAAGTCATAGCAGCCCAAATAGCCATGTCAAAATAAAGGGTTTGGGTGGGTGGCATGTTTCTGACATTGAGATTGAAAAGATAGACGGCAATGGCAAAAAGGGTCAAAAACGTGACGGCCAATAACCACCCTCGGCGCACCGCGCTATCGGTAGAACGATAAGCGATAAAACCCAGATAACCCATGGCCAATTGGTAACCGCCGATAAAATTGATGGAAGAATGTTCGTTCATGTCACCTACGGTCCCGCCAAAATACTCGATGGCCAGACCGGGTGCAAAAATGGCCGGTAAGCTCAACAATATGCTGTAAGCAGATACAATGAGGATAAATGTGTTGGTTTTCACTTTTTTGAATGGTTTAGGTTTGAAAAATAGTATTGGCTATTTTGTTAATTGCACCCACCCACTTGTGCTTTAAAATACCCTGTATTGGTGGGCTGCGCTACAAAACCTTCATTAAGCGTAATTGAGCGAGCTTCGTACGTTATTTTGGCGGTATTGGTGATTTGGTTGAGGGCCGTAATTGCACCATTGATGGCATTGGCTTGGCGAGTGAGCGTTTCTGTGGTGTAGTTGGGGGAGGCAATCGGCAGAGAAGTGGGGCAGGGGTTGAGCAATGTACAGGCACTCGAAACCCCGCAGGCAACATCGGTCAAAGCAACACTTGTATTTACAAATTGGGGTTTAGTGTTGGTGCCTGTGGTACCGTTACGCGTACCATGCAACTGATTTGGCGAACAATCTTGTACATCGCAAGTGGCTTCGCCATCGAATTTATAGTAGAAAACCAAGCCGCTTTCATTGCCACTCAATTCGGTATTATAACTTGCCCCGATTTGGGCTTCTGTTCGGGTAATGTTCCAAAAACGTGCTTCTTCAATTCGTCCGTCTAATTCCCATCCAGTAAATGTATAATGATTGCCAATTTTCATTTCAAAATTAGTCTGACTTGGTGCGTAGTTGATGTTTTGAACATCTTGAAGTTCACCATTGATGTAGAAATAAGATTCTTTTGAAATATTGTTGAAACTACAAGCTAAATGATACCAGATACCCGCTGTTGGGGTAAATGAAAACCCTGCCTCTCTGGGGTACCCATTGTCTTCAAATCCAAATTTGATTGAACTTCCAGCTTGAGCGTAATTGTAGTACATCCATCTTCGGCTGTTATCCATGATGGTTTGATTTCGGTTATTAATATCAAATCTTACCCATGCTTCTATTGTATATGATTGCGGATTAAAGCCTTCATTTGCAGGTACTGTAACCACATCATCCACTCCGTCAAAATCTAGGGCTTGGCCGCTTGATGGGGTGATCGTAATACCCACCGCCAATGTTCGGGGGCTTTCGCAGCCCTGCACAAAACACACGGGATAGTAAGTGGTGGGGGTAGTGAGATTGGGCGTGGTGAATGTGCTGTTTTGCCCTAAAAGTGTGCCGCCGGCGGGTTGATTATACCAACGGGTTTGCTCTGTACAGCCCAATGCCGTGAGGGTGATGCTGTTGCCGGTTACTACACTGCCGCCGTTGCAGGTAGGGGGTGAGGGGAGCGTAGTACAGTTGGGCTGATTGACCGTTACTGTGGCAGGGCTACGCTGGCTTTCGCAATTATTGAACGTACAGGAAAGATAATAAGTAGTAGTTGTATTGAGCAGTGGCGTTGTATAGTTATCTCCCGTAAAAATGGGGGAGCCTCCCGATGCATCGGCGTACCATTTTACAATACCAAGACAGCCATTGCTTTTAATGGTAGCAGGATAGCTTGCCAAAATAGTTGGTGCAGTAGCTAATGGCCCTGCCGGTGCCGGATTGGTACATGGAGCTGGAGTAAATTTCCATGGCTCAGCTTCAACTCTAGGTACTTGGTGATACGGATTTACCACATTATAAAAGGTATAGTAAAGGCTTCCATTCCATGTGGTAAGATGGATAGGTGGACCATAAAGCCAACCTTTCATCATATTTTTCAGTTGCTTAGTACCTTCTATACTTCCATCACTTGTCCATAGCTCAATGCCCTGTGTAATTGGTTCATTATAAGTTGGGTGTATCAAAGAGTTGGGCTGGTCAAAAGCTGAAAAATAAAGTATGTTGTTTAAAACTGCGTAACTAGAACCTCCAAAAAGACCACCATTTTTTAAGACAGTTGTTCCGTTTTCCGAACCATCCGTTTTATATAAATTATAAACAGGATTACCATTAATGGTACTACCTATTGCATTAAAGACTATATTGTTTTGAAATACGTAAAACCTTACAGGGTCAGAGCTACCTTCATAAGCAGTATTGTAGGGCTCATATATATTTTTTATTAAAATTGTACCTGTCTCTGTACCATCCGATTTCCAAAGCTCTCTTCCATTAGCTCCGTCATCGGCTCCAAAATATAGCGTATTATTATAAATTATAAATCTTGAATTTAAAGCCGATATTTTGATGTTTCCGAATGATGGGTGGTCTTGTGTACCATACGTAATTGAGCTTTTTCCACCTCCGAATGGGTCAGGAAATGTTGAAGTCGTTTCGGGGTTAATATCTTTTACTATAGTTGTACCAGCATTTGTTCCATCTGTTCTCCATAATTCCATGCCTGAGTTTACATTGTTGCTATTTAGTACAATCGTACCATCAGCCGAAAACAATAATTGGTTATTGACTACGCCAAAAAAACGAGGAATATTTGTAGCATTTGAAGAAGTAGTAGCAAAGTTTTTTACGAAACCTCCGCTTGTGCCATTATGTCGGCGTAAGGTATAAGGAATGTTGCCAAATTGGTCGGCCACACCCTTAATAAAATAGTAAACGTAGTTATTATAGGGAGCTAATTCGGGAATACAACCTTCATAAAGTCTTACCGTTCCCGCTTCTGTACCATCTGTTTTCCATAGGTCCACCTTTGAGTTGGTGGCATCAGACATCGTAAAAAAAACCAAGCCATTGGCAAAAACCATGTTTTGAATGTCGTAATTATGCAATCCATTGCCATTTGAGTTTACCGATCCCACCGCAAAAGATTTGAACTTAACGGTGCCGGCCGCCGTTCCGTCTGACTTCCACAAATCTGTTTGCCGTATATTACTTGCATCATTGCTGCTTCCTTCAAAATAGAGATGCGTCGGTGTTTTAAGCGAGGTATTGTTCATTTCGTTTGCATAGCCATCACCTACGTTCGGCAAGGTTACTTTTGCAAGCGATACCGTACCGTTTTCAGTACCATCCGTTTTCAACAAATGCCCGGATTGGTTTGGATTGGTTGTTTCAAACATCCATCCAAAAAATGTAAGTCCTCCACCCAATTCGGTAAAACGATTGGGATTTGAAGAATACAAACTCAACACATCAGCCCCCGTATTGATATCCTTCAATTTTTTAAGTTCTTCAAATGGCTTGGCAGTACCTGAATGTTTAAGGTTTGATAATACAAAACTACTATGTCCTACAATCTCTTTTGTTCCATATTTACCACCACCACCATTTGTACCAATTATTACATCAGTTCCACCTGTTGCACATAAGACTGGGTCACTGTTATTTGAACCGCCTTCTTCGTTTGACCACATATAAACTTGGTCACCATCGGGTTTTAATTTCATAACCCACCAAGGGTCATTAATACTGGTAAATGAACCAATGGTCGGAAAACTGGGTATTGAACCGCCACTTACATACATATTGTTGTTTGCATCAAGTGTGAGGCTACGGAACAAATATGGAGATTGAATGTCATAAAATTTTATCCAAGTTTCAGCGCCCGTTGGCGAGAATTTGGCTATAAATTGCTTGTGAATATTCATCGGAAACTCAAAAGTAATTCCTCCAAAAATTACTTCAGCTTTGCCGTTTGCGTTTGCGGTATAGCGTAATGGGTCGGTATGAAAGGCTCCGGTCAGAATAATATTTCCTTGGCTGTCGATTTGTAAATCACCTTGGTCGGGGCAAATGATGGTGCTGAATTTTTTCTTAAAACCTACGGTCGGAGTGGCATTGTTCAGATTGTCCAACCGTACCATAATCATATCACGAGTATCGAATTGTTGATTGGAAAAGTCATCAATCCAAACATCACCGGTTTTCAAATAAAGCCAAAGATTCTGTTTATCATTGGTGAGTTTTATATCCAAAATAAAGTTTTCAAACAAAGGGTCAACATTGGCCGCAAACCAGTCTTTATCTAATATCCATGCTTTGTTTTCGATATGTTCATCGGGGTCTGCATTTGCTACTGATTTTAAAATTTTTATCAAACGATACCCTCGGATAGTAGTGCTATTGTTGGCATTGGGTCCCAAACAATCAGTCATATATAGGGCATTGTTATCTGTTTCAACAAAAGGATAGATAGAAGGTGCAAAACCGGGCGTTCCGGCATTTTTCATCCAAACGACGTTACCATTATTAGCGTTTATTTTATAATAATTAGCTACTTCAAGATTAGGATAAGCATCTCCTCCGGCAATAGTGGCATCACCGTACTTTATTGTGCCGCCACCACCTCCTTCAGAAACGGCATAAATGAAACCATCATTGTCAATTTCAAAATCTGAAATTCCTGCATAGACCATGGTTTTGACCCACAAAATAGTTTCGCCCGTCGGATTTAATTTCATGAAATAATTTCCATAATTGCTTCCGTTAAAATTTTGAGCATAAATATCCTGATTAGCAAACTTCATGGCTTTATTGATTTGCCCGCTTATGTAAATATTACCGGCAACATCACGTTTGATGAGCCGTATGTCAGAACTATAATTAGTGCCAACCAAAGGAATTGAGGGATAGCCTTCGCTGGCCACTCTTGCCCAATCGAAGGTGGGGAATTGTTGGGCAAATCCTGTTTGAAACAATAGCAGGCAGAAGCAAATGAATAGATGCTTTTTCATGGGTATTTCGTGCAAATGATGAAAATGACTTATTGGACTGTTACCACGACTGGTACACGGGACGATTCACAGGAAGTGCCGGGATTACAAGCTACATAATAGGTCGTAGTACTATTTAAGGTTGGAGTTGTAAAGTTTTGCCCGGTAAATGCTGTCCCTCCTGATGCTTGGGGGTACCATTTATAAATTGAGCACCCGGTAGCGGTAAGGTTGGCCGAATTCCCGGAAGATATTGTTACTCCTGTTGCCGTTGGGGCAGGGGGGGCTGGACTAATGCTGATAGCCATGGTTCTTGGCGCACTTGAACCAAATGCGTTATTAGCTACCACATTTAGGTTACCGGAAGTGGCAGCGTAGGCATAATCAATTACCACCTGCCGTGTATTGCCCGTAATGGCAGCACCTGTACCCGAATAAGTCCATGTGTAAGAGGTAGCTCCCGATACCGCAGGGACAGAATAATTGAGTCCTGATCGACCTTGACAAGCCACATTGGTGCCGGAAATAGCGGCGGGTTGCGCAGGTACTGCTCCTACGCTAACGGTGACTGCTGTACGAGTCGTTTCTGCACAGGGTGCATCAGCGCACGCTACATGATAGGTCGCATTAGCATTTAAAATAGGCGAAATAAACGGATTACCCGTAAACAGCAATGTTCCGTTGGTGGCTTGGTCGTACCATTTGTAAGTTGTGCAACCCGAGGCCAAAACTGAGGCTGTTGCACCCGTTGCACTATTGATGTTGGGGGCAGTGGGCGGAGCAGGTGGGGTGTTTGCGGTGATAGCAAGGGTGAGGGCAGGGCTTGTACCCGCGCCATTGGCAGCGGTTACGGAAAGTGTCCCGGCAGTGGCATTGGCGGCAAAGTTTATCGTAATGCTATTGCCGGTACCGTTGATGGTAGCGCCTGTACCTGAGTAAGACCAGTTGTAGGTTACACCACTTACAGTAGGTACAGCATATACCACTCCTGCTTGCCCTTTGCAAACGGTAGCGGTACTTGCCGTAAAATTGGCAGGTTGGGCGGGGGCACCGGAAGTATTGCACCCACCGATTTCGGCTTTGAAATAACCGCTGTTTTGGGGCAGTACCTCAAAGCCTGGTTTGAGTAAAATAGATTTGCCAGCCTTCAATTCCAAGGGTGGACGTGTAGCCGCAAATCCTTGTGCTTCTATGGTTTCGAGGGCTTGCTGTTTGTTGGGGAGAACAGATTCACTGCCCAAAACACTTAATAGCTTGATGGACTTAGCACATGGATAAGTTTGAGAGAATGATTTTTGATTGTAAGACAAATCAATGGTACGAATTTGAATCGAAAATGTCTCAGGAAGTGGCGTGCCACTTACATGAAGGCTGGCAATGGGGATATTGATGGTACTACTTGTTCCTACTCTTTGATATGGCATTACTGTACCGTTGCAGATAAAATACGTTTTACTCCAATCTATACCTGATAAATTATCAGTCAAAGTAAATTGAAAATTTTGCCCATCTACAAATGAAACAGGTGGTGTAACCGAAATGGTTGGAGGAATAAAATCTTCTTGAAGATCCACTCCTATGGCAAATACCCCTAAACGATTAAAATTGATGGTTTCGTTGGCATTGCCTACGACTTCCCAAGTATTGGTTCCATTCGCTTGAAAGAGTACTTTGGGGATTAAAGTAGTTGGCAACCCTGCTAATTCCAACTCATAAGAACTAAACTGTGTAGTGAGGGTGAAGTTGCCGTTGGGAGCCGAAACCAGGTTAGTAGTACCATTGCGGGCATTCAAGAAAAATACGTCTGTGACTATACGATATGTGTTCGTTCCGATTTTTGCCTCAAGTTGGTTTTCGGGGTAGTAGTACTTGAATAGTACTTCGTTGCCCGTATCGAAAGCGGCATTTCCCCCTAGTACATTGAATGTAAATATACTTGGGGCGGAAGTGGTAGTTACGCCTTTAGAATTGACAGGTTTTGCATCTAAACCTAAACGTTGAGTTGTACCATTTTGGGTGTTTGAGAAAGAAATATTACTTGTACCAACAAATTGAGAAAATTGCTTTATGAAAGAAAGAGCATTTTCGATAATTGAAGTAGGTAATGTTTCTAATTCAGTTATTAAATTTTGAATAAAACCTTCGATTGGATTTTGATCAGGTAACTCTATGTTTCCATTTGCTTTTGATTGGAAAACGGATGAAGCTAATGGAGAATTAGTTTCAATTTCAGGCATATCTACTGTAGGCAGCATTTTATGATATTCAGAAGAATATACAAAGTCTTTATGTTTATGAGTATAGCTATTCCAGTCGCTATAGCTTAATTCAAAATCAACACCTAATATACTTTTTAAAGCAAAACTTAGTGCAATTGTCTCATTTGATTTTTTGTACTCTTTTTCTATGTTAGTTTCAATTGCTTTAGTTCCAAATGTCCCTTGTGGTTTAACAAAAATACTTTTATGATAAGTCTTAATTTGCGATACAGGGCCGCCAAAACCTGCTGCACTTGAGGCCGCCATAGTAAAAGGTGAAGTCCATACATTTTGATTATTAAAAAATCCAGAAATAAAGTTTACAGGAATAATACCAATACTTTCCACTGCATCATTCCTGTAATTAAATTTATTTTTGTATGTCAGAGTATATTTTTCGTTTTGAATTATGACATCTTTTGAGTCGCTAAATGATGCGGATGTGCTAATTAAGCTTTCAGTATTTCTATTTGATTTTCTATTTAAAGCTACTGTGAAAGTCTTTGGGGATGTATCTATTTTATTTAAAAAGTAAGACCAAAGTCCAGGCTCTATAGCCTCATTAGGTAAAATACCCACCAAAGTTCCAACATTTTTGGCAATACTTGCGGAAGCTACTAAGTCATGACTAATAACATCATTATTTAAATTTTCTGAACTTATTTCAATATCAGTAGAAAACAATTTTGGGCCATACTCTATTCCTATTTTAGGATCCAGCCATTCTTTAAAATCAGTTTCATGAACAAATGTTAACCCACCTTCAATTGCGTTCTCAATATTTAGATTTATCCCAGTTTTGATAGCATCAGCCTCTTGAAAAAAAAGATTAAGGTTTCTTAAATAGGCTTGCATCAACAGAGAATATGGTGTTAATGATATTCCAAATAGAGCATTTCCAAGAAAAAATCTGTCAGCTTGATTTTGTAGATTCAAGGCATATTCATACTCTTCAACATAAGATCCAGAGGCAGTTAACTCTAATTCCGCACCACCTTCAACTTTAACTTTACCTAATTGACCTTCAACTTTCGGTCCCAGATTTCCTTCAAGTTTAATCCCGTTAGGGTATCTGAGTCTTGTGTGCCAAATATGAGGATTGTCTTCATCTTCATTTACTGTGATAGAAGGTTTCGCAATGTAGGCACCGTTTACTGAAAAAAGAGAGCCTTTTAACTTCCAATTTACAACCTCGAATTCTCCACCACCAATTATTCCTCCACCAGCTTCAAAACTTGCCCCCATTCCCATTTCTTTCGATATGGGTTTCGCTTTATCAATTACTGAGATTTTAAAAGATGTATTTTTAAAATAGTTTGTCTCAACTTCAATATTGTCATTATTTATGTCAACAATGTCAAAAAAATTAACTGTTACATTTGACTCCCCTGATGTTATTAAATCATCATTAGGGGAATAAGGATTAGAACCTCCAATTGGAATCTTCAAATCGCTTAGTCCCTTATCATCACTTAACTCTGATGCAAAAAACGTCAAAGGAGGCTGGTTACTCAAAGTATATAGAATATAACAATCTTTTTTGGGTTTACCTGTAAGATTATTCTTAATAGATAAATAATGATGAACAATAGACTCTTTAGGAACAATGTAATGAGATTGATTAAAATCCTCTGAAATATCAGTAATATTGATTTTCTCAGGATTTTTTCTAATTCTGCTTTTATCCCAAAAAACTATACCTTGGTCAGTTGCTATTACCATTCTATTATAGTAAGGAGAAGAAACAATATCAAGAATGTTATTCGATGGTAAACCATGCGCCATCGTAAACCGCTGATAATTAGATGAATCAGCAATCTCACCACCTGTAAAAACTACTAACCCTTGATTTGTTCCCATATATACATATCCAGAGTCATCACTTGTAATGCTATTGTTATTGATAATTGCACCAGATGGAAACTTTGTTGGAAATGTTTCTTGATTAAAGTAATACCATAGTCCTTCCGTTTGGTTTGTATTTTTTTGAAATATCAATAATCCACCATTAGATACACCCAACCATCGCCTATCAATTAATAAATTTTTCTTGGCAAATACATCAAAATGAATAGACTTAACCAAAAAATTAGCTGGAAATGAGTGCCCAATATTAACAATCCCATATTTTTTTTTATAAGCCGTAGTTTTTGCGTCATAAACTAATATCTCATTATTGCCAAAATTGTTAGGTGCAAAAGCCCATACTTCTGTATCATCTCCACCAATCGATTGCACACCAATATTTGGCAATGTTTGGTCAATTCCTCCTGTTATTATATTGAAAGCCGGGGCAGCTGAAAAAACACCCAAACCTATAGCACCAGCAGCTTCTGTTGTCCCTGTTTGACCTGAATGAGCAGACCAAATTCTATGAGTTGTTTGAGTTGAACTTGTATCAATAAATAAACCTCGACAGTTTCGAGTAGGTAATCCATAAGTAGAAGGTGTATAATAAATGTGACCAATTTCTGTTGAGTCTGGTAGATAGTTTATGCCCCCTGTGATAGCTTGTGTGAACGAATGACCATATTGTGCAATCCAAATTCCTCCATTTTTATCAGTTTGAATATCATTTATGTTATTACTTCCACTATTGTTTGATAAGATTGATAATTTTGACCAAACTTTTCCATTGAATTTATAAAGACCTTGATTCGCTGTTCCAGCATAAATATACCCCCCCTTTCCAACACCCAAAGTTTTGAAAGAATTTACAGGTAAATCATTATGTTTAAAAACATCCGCAGTGTTAGAACTATTAAACAAACAGGAACTAATTTCATCAGTAATCGAATTAACCAATGATTTACGGTTGTTAAGTTTTAACGATTTTATCATTCGTTTTTTTTGCTCCATTGTAAATAGTGTTCTCACATCGTTAAAAGACATAAAATTTTTCTCTGTTGCATCTTTAAAACTTGTATTAGTACATGGATTAATACCTGTTCTTGGCTGACCACTATAAAACTCTACAGGATCTGTATCATCAACTTCATCATCCCCACAGTTGGAATAAGGGCTTTTATTTTCCCATACATTTAGAAGATTAAAAAATCTACCCACTTGATTAATTAAAATGGGGGAATTACTTTCTGAAAAATCTTTACTGGTAATCACTATTCCATCTCTACTACCAGCTTCTTCGGGTAAATAAGTAAACGCACCTGTATTTAAACTATCTATTTTATCAACTATCCATATGTTCATATATTGATTCACATCCCATTGTGTTTCTTTTTTTAACACTATTTCCGGCAATCCTTTTTTGGTTTCATGTTGAACACCATAGTATAAATATAATAGACTTTTTGTTGTATAATCATGTCTTTTAACTCCATTGGTAGGAGCACATTGCGGTGATAATTTTGCTAACCTAAACTGTATGCCAATATTTAAAGGATTTGACAAAAAAGGAGCAGAACCATCAAAGACTTTATTTAAAAGGTCAATTTTAGCAAGTATATCTTCATTTGAAGGAGTTGGTTGCCCGGATTCGATCACATGCACCACCACAGGTATATAAACAGTAGGCTCGGTAGGGCTTTGGGCCAAAGAGCTGATTGACAGTAAAGACAGGAGTAGGGCTATGATGCTTTTCATGATTGTACAGGGTCTATTTAATATTTTATCAGGCATTTCTTGTTTTAACTATACGCCTCTTTCTCCGCGCTACCTCCACTTCCGCCCCATCACTCATCCGCACGTATCCTTTGCATTTTTCGGTCACATAAGCTCGATTGAGGATGCACCGTTTGTGTACTCGCAGAAAGTTTTCGGGAAGTAGTGACTCATAAAAACCGATGTTTCGGGAGGTAAGCAGAGTACGGCCGTTGGCCAGTACAAAGCGGGTATAGTTGGATTCTCCTTCCAGCCGGACGATGTCATCGTAGCCTATCGTTACACTTCCGCGCAGCAGAGAGATTGTACCCGGGGTATCTTTGAGAAGCGTTACGGTGCTGCCGGGAGAAGTAGGAAGTAAATTCATTGTAGGGTATGTTTAGACTTTTTTTCGGTACAAAACTTGTCACTATTGGGTCATTTGCTTCCCCCCAATTCGGGTAGTTTCATGGCTTCTTCGTAAAAACGATCCGTGAACTTGTGCGCTCGACAAACTCCTAAAAGCCCGTAAGACTTATCATCACAATCTTCCATTGGCCGTTGATTTTCTCCAAAATGCGCAGGGAACGTTGTTTTTGTCCCACACTTCCATCGGCTTTTTTATCTTCTTGGGTATAAGTAGCCCAAGCCATATTGCCTGCGACATGCGACTCATAATCGCTCACTACTGGGTTGAGACCGGTAGGTTTGTGGGTTTTAGCAAACTCCTCGTAGCCTTTTTGGAGGGCTTCGCCTTTCAAATAAGGTGTATTAGCTAATTTTCTGAGTTTTTCGTCTTGCCGTTCAATGTAGGGGGTAGTGGCCCAGTTGGTACGCCATACAGCCAAGTTGGCCTCGTGGTACGCTTTGGTTTCGGCATCAATTACCTGCCGAACGGCAGTCTCTTCTCCCGTTTGATAGTCAATCTTGGTGTGGTGTATATCGGTCAGCACCCAGTTATTCTTTTTCCATTCAAATGTGTAGGTAAAGGCATCTTTCCACGTCATTTTTTGGTTGTTTGGTAGTACCAAAGCGTGGTTTCTAATGCCCGATACCACGCCCAAAGTACCCGATTGTTTCACGCGCAGGTCGCTCATTTGGGTTTCGCTTTTGGCAGCGGGGCGAGATTTAGCCAAAGTAAGTGTGGCGGCTTTGTCGTAAAACTGCCCGCCATGCCCTGCCACAAAGCGGATATTGTCATCCATTTGTTGGACGGCCTCCGTTGGATTTTTGTCATAATCAGCCATACCTTTTTCAAAAGCGGTTTTAAGGTCGGTCTGGGCGTAGGTGCTTCCTGTCGTCAGCATGACAAAAGAAAGAGGGAGTAAAATAGCGAGAGTAGGGAGTAGTTTTTTCATTTGAGAATAGTTGGTTTATGGTTTAAGTAATTCCATTGTTTTTTTCGGGAATTAGTCTATCAGCCCCTGTTTGAACGCTATTTTTATCATTCCCACCACTGATTTAGCTCCCAGCTTCTGCAACAGATTGTGGCGGTGGGTTTCAATGGTCGAGATGCTCACCTGCAGCCGGGTGGCTATTTGTTCGGTGGTCAGTTCTTGGCCGATGAGTTGCAGTACTTCCATTTCGCGTTTAGTGAGCATTAGCACAGGGTGAATTAGTTGATACAAAGGTGCAGGTTCTATCCCAAACCATTTTTCATCAGTTACCCTGATTTTAACTCATGGTAAACCCTGATTTTGTTCTCATGGTTTACCATGATATTTGTGCTTTTTTAGGAAAACGTTTTGAATTAAGGTTTCAAAAAGTGAATTTTAGGAATGAACCTTTTATCAAAATGATGAAGAAAATCATTTACTTTTCTATCATACTCCTCCTTTCCGATTTACCGCTCACAGCACAGGAAGTGCTACTGAGGCAATTGGCTGAGGCGAGGAAAATTTCAAACCCTATTGTGCGGGACAGCATGGTACTCGAAGCCATCTACTTGTTGACCCAATCAGCTTCTTTTGACCATGAAAAGTGGAGGGATTCTGTAAGGTTTCGGTGTAATCTCAAAAACAGCGAGTTAGCCTGTCTCATGCAGGGAATCAGAGAAGCTGACAAAGGGGTAAACTCAATAAACGGAAAAACGAGTATAGAGCGCTTATCGGCTATTGCGAAGAGGTTAGAAGCGAGGAAAAACCTCTCCCAAGCTGCGTATGCGTATATGAGAATTGGGGCTATTTACAACTATATTTTGTCTCACCCCAATGACAAAAAGATTGCATTAGGTTATTATCAAAACGCGCTACAATTAGCATTAAAGTCCCAATCAATGTTTGAAATAGCTCGTGCCTATGATTACATCGGAGAATATTATTTATCTCTAAAACAATATGATAGTGCGCTAAAATATTTAAAAATAGCAGAAAAAACACAAATTTCTTCCCCTAACAAAGCCGTTTTACCAACCATCTATTCAAGCATTTCAGCTTGTTATATCAACAAAAAAGATATTAAAAAAGCGGCATATTATCATTCAAAAACGGAAGAATTATTCAACAATGAAGTGTCCTATCAAGACCCCAGTTATATTCAATATGTAAAAATGATTTATGCTAAAGCGGTGGCAAATTTCTTCTTTAAAGCTAAAAATTATGATGAAACATTAAATCATTGTTTTAAAAGTTTAGAACACTTAAATAACAATGGAAAAACATATACCTATCGAAGTGATTTTGAAAATGACAGATTGGATTTCCTTGAAATAGTACACAAGTGTTATTTGGCAAAAAGTGACTATAAAAAAGCGTATCATTTTCTGAACGAGTATGCAGAAACGAAAAACAGAGTTAATAATATAGTTCACACAAAAGAAATCTCTGAGTTCAATATCAAATACCAAAGCGAGCAGAGTAAACTTAAAATTAGTGCTCTTGAAAATGAAAACCTCAAAAAAGAAGCTGAAAAACAGTCAAATTTGGGGTTCTTTTTGGTAATATTACTACTTTCTTTGTTGGGGTTGGTTGGATATGTCTATTATTCAAACATAAAGCTTCGGCTGAAAAACACCGAAATCTCCCAAGCTATGCTCCAAGGCCAAACCATCGAGCGCAAGCGCGTAGCGGCTGACCTCCACGATAGCCTCGGCAGCACCATGTCTTCGCTGATCTATACCGTCAACGCAATTGATACCAAAAACCTCGATGACCAGGAGCAAAACGTCTATCTGCACTTAAAACAAATGCTCGATACGGCCTACAACGAAATTAGACTCCTCTCCCACAATCTGCTGCCCGAAGAGTTTGAAAAACAGGGACTGGCCGAAGCACTTAGGCATTTCGTTCGAAAAATCAACCAAACCAAAACCATTCAATTTGACCTCTCCATTGACCCGCAATTGGGACGACTCTCGCCCAAAACAGAGTTTGAACTCTACAGCATTTGCCTCGAACTCATCAATAACATCCTCAAACACGCACACGCTACTAAGGCTTCTATTTCACTTGCCCATGAAAAGAATCAAGTGAAGCTTTTCATCGCCGACAATGGGCGCGGCTTTTTTGACAATGACTCCGACGGCAAAGGTATGAAAAACGTAAAGGCCCGCATAGAAAGCCTCAACGGAACCTGGCAGTATGATTCAAAACAGAATATAGGTACTTCTTCAGCCATTTCTATTCCTATTTAAGCAATGAAAAAACTCCTGACGCTGCTATTCCTAACGAGTATTCATTTAAGTAGTTGGGCCCAAAGTGAGGTTTTTCGTATTGACAGTATTCCTACACAGGGCATTTTGCTCGACAAGGGCTGGAAATGGCACGCTGGCGATAACCCAGATTTTGCAAAACCTGATTTTGATGATAGTAAATGGGAGCGTATTGACCCTAACAAAAAGATAGATGATTTACCCCAAATACAGAAAGCTGGAATTGGGTGGTTTCGAATAAATTTGAATGTAGATTCGTCTCTGAAAAATACCATTCTAAGTCTTCAAACGAACCAATTCTTGGCCGCTGAATTTTATCAAAATGGTATTTTTATTGGAAATTTGGGAATAGTTAGCAGTAACCCTAAAGATGTACAAGGCTTCTTTTCCATGGATTATTACAAACCTGTAATTCATCTTTACACTGGCGATAAAACAAAGCAAGTATTGGCTGTACGTTTTGCCTATCAAAATGTTATAATTTATCAAAGATCCAATAATCAAAAATGTTTAGGCTTAGGAATAAAATTGTTTAGAACTGAGCCTAAAAATCCAGAAAAGCGTGATGCATTTCATCTTAATAACTATGAACAAAGGGGTGATTTTGATGCCACTTCATTAGATGCTTTTAAAGCTGGACTTTTCTTTATATTATGTGTTTTGCATTTGTTTTTTTATTTTTTATATCGTTACCAAAAAGCAAATTTATTTTTTGGTTTAGGGTGCTTATTTCTATTTATCTTTTTTTTGTACCAAAGTATTGTTTATAAATATGTCTATTATGTATCAGACTTTGAGAATTTCTTCAATGTTTATTTCCTTATTCGGCTCTCTGGCTATTTTTTTCTTCTAATTGCAGTTTATTTAATTTTCTCTGTTCGTAGGGGATTTATTTTTAACTTTATAGCATTGGTGGTATTTGTTATTATATTTATTCGGTATTTTAATCCACAAATGGCCACGTATATTAATTCGACACATCCTCTTTTGATTGCTTCATCCTTAATCTTTTTAGATGTTGCCAGAGTTTCAATAATAGCCCGTCAAAGAAAAAAAGATGGTTCATGGATAATTTTGGGTGGGGCTATTCTCTATGTAATTTTTACAATCGCTTCATCTATTCCCTATGAAAGTGTAATTCCAAGACATGTTTTTACAAACATTGGTACTGTAAGTGTCCCATTAAGTATAACCTTATTTTTGGCAAGAGAATTTGCTCAAACAAGTAAATCTTTGACATTGAAATTGGTAGAGGTTCAACAACTCTCCGAAGAAAAACAGAATACTCTACTCAAGCAAAACACCGAACTGCAAGCCGCCCTCCTCCAAGGCCAAACCATTGAGCGCAAGCGCGTAGCGGCGGACCTCCACGATAGCCTCGGCAGTACCATGTCCTCGCTGATTTATACCGTCAATGCCATTGATACCAATAATCTCGACCATGATGAGAAGAACGTCTATCGGCACTTAAAACAAATGCTTGATACCGCCTACAATGAGATCCGGCTCCTCTCTCACAACCTACTGCCAGAAGAATTTGAAAAACAGGGATTGGCGGAAGCACTTAGGCACTTTATCCGTAAAATAAACCAAACCAAAACCATTCAATTTGACCTCTCCATTGACTCGCAATTAGGACGACTCTCGCCAAAAATAGAGTTTGAACTCTACAGTATCTGCCTCGAACTCATCAACAACATCCTCAAACACGCCCACGCTACTCAGGCTTCTATTGCCCTTGCCCGAGAGCAAAACCAAGTGCAGCTAACCGTCGCCGACAATGGGCGAGGTTTTTTTGACAATGACTCTGATGGAAAAGGCATGAAAAACATAATGGCACGTGTAGAGAGTTTGGGCGGAAAATGGCACATTCAAAACTTGCCCGATGGAGGTATGAGCAGCGAGATCGTCGTTCCTATTACTTCATAAATCACAACCGTGAGCCTTTGGTGGTTTCATGCTAAAAGGTTATTGCGTTGAAAACGACATTTGCTCTGCCGCACTCGTATTACCCAATTTTGAAATTGCCGTAAGCACTATTTTTGCTGGATAATCTACTCTACTAACCCATGCTTCAAAGCATATTTGGTCAACCCAATGGCGCTTTTGACGTTCAATTTATGAAACAAATTCCGTCGGTGAGTTTCTACTGTTGAGAGGCTAATGAAGAGTTTATCGGCTATCTCAGGGCTTGAGTACTCCATTGCTATATGCTTTAAAACTTCGATTTCACGCTCTGTGAGGTTTTGAATAGTTGCTGGCTGAGCATTGTTTTGGTCTTCATCCGTGTAAGCACTGAGTTCATCGATAATCGCCGGACTAAAATATCGCTTCCCTTGCATAATCAACTCAATGGCCCTTTCCAATTCTTCTCGTTCTGATTTTTTTAAAATATACCCATTCACTCCTGCCTTAATCGCCTCACGGATATGAGCTGCATCTTCTAACATGGTGAGTAAAATCACTTTGATAGCGAGATGTTGCTGTCTAATTTGAAGGGTTAAATCAACCCCGCTCAAATAGGGCATGTTAAAATCAGACACGATCAAATCCACTTTATTGGTACTTAACCACGGCAGAACTTGGCGACTATCACTGATGGTATTCACAATCTCTACATTGGGAATTCGTCTAAAGAGGAGTTTTAGACTTTCTAAAATCATTTGATGATCATCAACAAGCAATATTTTGATTCGGTCAGTAGTGTTCATTAATAGGGTAAGTTAATTCAATACACGTATTATAGGGGAGCTGTACCTCACTGCCGCGAGCGGTAGGAAGTAAATTCATTGTAGGGCATGTTTAGACGTTTTTTCGGTACAAAACTTGCATAAAATAGGTTATTTCTCTCCCCCCAATTCGGGTAGGGGTATTAGAAAAACAATAAACCTATGATGGCAATCAATATTGCAATGACGGCCAAAAACAAAATAGGCCACCACCGCATAGGTTTAGGATTGGTGCTCATGTATCAGAAAAATATACTTTAAAGTTGAGGAATATTCAGGCAGTGTACAATACCCTGAGTGCGGTATTTTTGATACCCTAAGTAGGGTAGATGACTGCGTAGTTTTACGTGTTACAATCAAACGTATGTGTATATACGCAATTGTTTTGAGGCAAATTATGACGGTATTTTAAGGAGAATTGTAAATCCTTGGCCCGGGGCAGTATCAATGTGCAGCTTGCCGTTCAGAAGCATCACCCTGCTTTCAATGTTTGTCAGGCCGTTGCCGCGAGTAGTTTGAGTGGATAAAAAACCTCGTCCGTTGTCGTGATAATACAATTGAAATTGGTGGTTCAGCTGCCTAAGTTCAATGGAAATTTGCGTGGCTTGGGCGTGTTTGAGGGTATTTTGGAGTAACTCCTGAATGATTCGGTACAGGTTTATGCGTGTGATCTCTTCCATTGATTCTGGCATTTCATCGTGTTCAAAAGCAATGTGCAATTGCTGATGACTTTGACAAATATCGGCAGTGATTTTACGGATAGCTTCCACAAGCCCCAATTGCGTCAGGGTCCGCGGGCTTAGGTTATGAATTAATTGTCGTAACTCAACGAATGAGGTATCCAGCAGCAGAGAAGCACGTTGACTAAGTTCTTTAGACGGAAACTTAGGATTTTCGAGGGCGCTCAGGTAGAGTTTGAGGGTTGCCAGATTTGCCCCAATACCATCATGCAGCTCTATGGCAAAACGCTGACGTTCTGCTTCCTGCGTTTTCATGGTTACTTCCAATTCCAACCGCTGCTTTTGGTACACCTGAAAAAGCTGGTAACGGTATAGGCCGTATAGACCGGCCAGCAATAAGAGAATCATTAGGGCGCGAAACCATAACGTACCAGTCATAGGGGGAGGCACGACGATGCGAAGCTGCCGGGGAGTGTTGTTCCATATCCCGTCATTATTGGCGACTTTCAGTTCAAACGTATAGCTGCCCGGCGGCACCTGACCAAACCGGGCGGTCGTTTGGCCATCAGCGTTGATCCACTGGTCATCCAGTCCCACCAGCCGATATTGATACGTGTTTTGACCGGAGCTAAAAAAATCAATGGCGCTGTAATCAATTGAAAAGGTGTTGTCTTCCGCTGATAACTGAATATCAGAGGTTTCACCTAATTTCGAGGGTAGCTCAAAGGGTTGTTCGCGCACTTTAAAATCGGTCAAAATCGGGACGGGAAGTTGTTTATTGATTGTTATCTCTTCTGGATAAAAATGATTAAAACCGCGCACCCCTCCAAAAAAGAACTCCCCGTCGGCGGTAATATGGGCGGTGCTGGAATTAAACTCAAGACTTTGGAGTCCGTCAGAAAGACGGAAATTGTCTACCTTCTTAGTTGTTAAATTTAGTCTCGAAATACCTTTATTGGTACTGAACCAGACATCGCCTTTTTTATCAACGAGCACGTCGTAGATATAGGAATCAATCAGTCCATCCTTTTTTGTCCAAACTTTTATCGACCAATCCTTCTTCCGAATCATCTTCAATCCATTCCAGGCGGCGCCCCAAATGACTTGGTGCAGGGTGTCTTCAAAGCCATTCCTAAAGAAATACCCTTGTTTTGGGGTTGTCTGGGGCACCCAATTGGTACCTTTCAAGCGGCCAATGTGGAGGGTACTGTCCATCGTAATATATAGTCGACCCTCGTGGTCTTTAACGGGAAAGCGGGTAGGGTGGTTGCCAAAAAAGGGTATTCGCTGGTATTTTTTATCCTGTTTATTGAATACAAATAGGCCCGATTCGGTCGATACCAGCAACGCATTGGGGGGCGTCTCAATTACTTTAAAGATGGAGTTTGCCCACTTTGTTTCGGGTGTGAGGGTGTCAGGATTTGTAAAGCATTCAGTAGTGCGGGTGCGGGCAGTGTAGAGACACAGTCCTTTTGAAGACAAAAGCCAATAATCGCCGTTTGAAGTTGGAATTAGCCTGCCTGGCATCGAAATCAAAATATCAGCAGAGGACGTTTGTGAAAATTGTTTCGAACGACGATTGTATAGGTAGTTGTTTTGTCTTGTGCCAATTCTTATTGTGGTGTCACTCAGTGAATTGATGGAGTGGATGGAGGGGTTATTGTTAAACTCAGGGTGACTGGCTGGGGTGATCTTGTTGAATTTTGGCAAAACGGGACTGAGTTTGTAGACACCATTTGCGTGTTGAACCCAAATAATTCCATCACCAAAATCGGTGGATGATACTATACTGGTTGGGGGGAAGGAAATGACTGAATTAGGTGTAATACCTAAAGCTAACTTTTTTTGAGTAACCCCGTAGCGTCGAGAAGATATGTGCAGGGTTAAGGCTCCACTGCTGGTTTCTATTAATAAAGTATCATTTTTAACCGTAAATGTATTGGCAGAGAGCGGAGGACCTGCCATATTCTGCGGGTGTTTACTGAAAAAGTAAGACGTACGTAGGGTATTTAGGTCGAAGTACATCAGCCCTTCCATAAGATGAACCCAAATGCCTGATTTACCGTCAAAAGAACTGCGGTTGAGGAGAAGGTAAGTATCGTTAAAATATGGTATGTTGGTTAAAATGACCCTTTTTTTGCGCGTTTGATAATCATAGTAGAACAACTCTCTGGTGTTGGGCGCTATGCACCAAACTTTGGTGCCTTTAACAGCTATCGGCCACCCAAATACATACTCCAAATTTTCCCTTATACGTTGTTTTAAAAAGGTGAAGCGCTCTGTTTTACGGTCAAATCTGACCAGCGCATCGTTTATCGAAAGCCATAAATGGGTATCGGCATCTTCCACAATTGCTCTGACGAGCCGTCCTGACACTTTACGAGTGTTGCCCAGGCCTGTAGTGGTGAAATTTCGTATTCTACTGCCATCAAAACGGCTCAAACTTTGCGCCGTACCCAACCAAACAAAGCCTTTGGAATCTTTCATCATGGCGTAGACGGTGGATTGAGGCATCCCGATCTCGCTGTCTATTTGCGTCACATAATACTTCTTTTGCGCCTCTGCTCGGTAGTGAAGCAAGCCACCTGCCAACACCGCACACAACACTTTGATGTAACGCAGTAGATGCATAGTGGTTAGGCAAGGTTATGTTTTAGGGCAAAGGTTATCAATTCACTCAAACTGTGGACATTGAGTTTGGCGTAGATGTTTTTTCGGTGGGTTTCGACGGTATAGGTACTGAGGAAAAGTTTTTTGGCAATCTGTGCGGCACTGTGCCCCTGAATCAACCATTGGATAAGTTCGATTTCTCGGGCGGTGAGTTTCTCAATAAATGCATTTAATTTCTCAATAGGACGCGGCTGTAACAAAATAGGGACAATTTCGGGACTAAAATAAGGCTCATTTCGACTCACTTTATCGAGTGCCGTTAATAACTCAGCCTGGCCTGCTGTTTTGAGACAATACCCCAACACTCCCGCGTCATACATGGCCTGGATGGTTTCGCGGTCGTCGGCCATGGATACGGCCAAGATCCGTACCTTAGGATGATGTAGGCGAATGTATCGGGCAACATCAATACCAGACATCTTCGGCAAATGAATGTCTAATAATACTACATCTGGTACTTTTTGCTGTAAATATTGTAGTACAGCTTCCCCATCTTCGACGGTATCTACAGAAGCATTCTCTATAGAAAAACTAAGAATAAACTTCATTCCATCGGCAAAAAGGCGATGGTCGTCGGCAATGAGAATATGAATAGATTTTTGCATACAATCGTTTTATATCACCATCATTTACTCATGTATGCAATCTTAGCATTTATGTAGCTAAAATTTATGTCTTTTTCTTAATTTCCCTTAGCGGAAAATAAAATTACCATTAATTCACTTTCGGAATCGACATTTCGACCTCTGGCGACAGCGGACTTCCAAAGACGGGAACGCCGTCGGCGGTGAAGGTAAAGGGCTGCATACGGGGCGCTCTTTGCTTGCCGCAGCCTTGGCCAGCTTCCGAATTGGCATGGTAAAGAATCCAATTTTGGCTTCCATCGGGTGATTTGAAAAAACTATTGTGCCCAGCAGCATGAGTGCCCTGTACGTTATTTGCCCAAAAAACCGGGGTCGGATGCTTCTTCCAAGTTTGGGGGTTCATTAAATCGGCAGTGGGAGCGGCATGAATCATACCCAACGCATAATAGTCTGTCCAGCAGCCACTCGCCGAAAAGATGATGTTGATTCTGCCGTTTGGGCTTTTCAGAAACTGCGGGCCTTCATTGACCAATACCATGGGTTTGTCATCAGGTCCGGGGCGAGTTAGCAGGCCGTGGTGTTCCCATTCAAACTGAGGGTCAGAGATTCGAATACGCTTGCCGACACAGGTCCACGGGTTACTCATTTTGCACAGAAAGATATCCTGACGACCGTTTTCGTCGCCCTCCCAGCCTGACCATGTAAGATACATCTGTCCATTGTGCTCAAAAACCGAACCATCAATGGCCCATTTGTCTTGGGGTGTTTTGAGTTGTCCTTTCATAGCCCAAGTGCCTTGGGTGGGGTCGGGGGAGGAGTTTTCTAATACGTACAGACGATGATTGCGGTTTCGACCGTCGTCGGCGGCAAAATAGATGTACCATTTATTTTGTAAGAAATGCAGCTCGGGTGCCCAGATTTCTTTTGAATAGGGGCCTGTGGCAGGCGGAGTCCAGATAACCGTTTTTTGAGCCGTGGCGAGTTGCGACAAATCTTTGGTTTTCCAGATGGTCAGATCTTTGCCGGTCGTATGCATGTAATAGTAAAAACCGTCTTTGTAAATCGACCACGGGTCGGCTCCTGCTGGAAGCAAGGGGTTTTTGAATGTTTGGGCTTGCGCAAAAGCATGAAATAGAAAGAAGAAAATGATTTTTTTCATCAGTAAATGGTAGAATCAATGGTACTCGTTTTTAAAATATAAAACCGCAAAAATGATATTGATACTTTTGCGGTTTTATAGGGCTTATTGCTCGGTTGTTCAGCTCAAAATAGCTACACCTTCGGATATTCCCAACCTTTCCGATACGCTCTTTCCAGCAGTTTGTTGGCTTCGGGGTCGTTTTTGATGATTCCCTTTTCACCGTCCCATTCGATGCTTCGTCCTGCCTTCATGGAGAGCATACCGAGCAGTGCCATGTTGCTAGAGCGATGGCCGATTTCGATGTCACAAACGGGAGTTCGTTTTTTCTCAATGGAGTCCAGAAAATCAGCCCAAAGGTTGGCAATGTTTTGCTGGTCGGGCAGGTCCAGTTTGGCGTCTTCGTGGATGACTGGCTTTTTGGAGTCGGTTGGGTAGAACGTCCAACCATCAAGCCAACCCATGTGAAAAGTACCTTCCGTTCCGTAAAAATAGCAACCTACGGCCTGTTGTGGGTGCGTTTTTTCGGCGTTATTTCCCGCAAATTGGCGGTGCTCCCAAGTTGCGGTAAAATTTTCAAATTCATACACGGCCACTTGATGATCGGGCGCGTCGGTATTGTCGGTTTTGATGGCGCGTCCACCAGCAGAGAACACTTTACGTGGATATTTTTCTTCCATTATCCACAACAATTGGTCGAGCCAGTGAATGCCCCAGTCGCCCAACGTGCCGTTGGCGTAGTCGAGGTATTGACGAAAACCGCGCGGGTGAATTTTGGTATTAAAAGGGCGTAGCGGTGCGGGACCGCACCACATGTCCCAATCCATTCCTTGAGGGGTTTCGCTATCGGGGGTTACTTGACCAGGGCCGCCGCCGTAATGCACAAAAGTGCGCACCATTCCGATTTTTCCCGCTTTGCCCGAACGGATAAAATCCCGGCCCGAAATATTGTGCGGTGATACGCGGCGGTGTGTTCCTACTTGTACCACTTTGCCCGTTTTGCGGGCCGCCGCCACCATGGCTTTCCCTTCGTTGATGGTGTGGCTGATGGGTTTTTCGACGTACACGTGTGCGCCAGCTTGCACGGCCGCTATGCAAATCAGCGGGTGCCAGTGGTCGGGGGTAGCTACAATCACAATCTCGGGTTTTTCGGTTGCTAAGAGTTCCCGAAAATCGCGGTATTGTTTGGGCTTATCACCGTTTAGTTTTTCCACTTCGGCCGCTGCCTTGCCGATTTGGTTTTGGTCAACGTCGCACATCGCCACTACTTTCGATTGCCCTGCGGCCATGGCAGCCCGCAGGATATTCATACCCCACCAACCCGTACCGATGAGTGCCGTACGATATTTGGTGGCGCGTGGCGCGGCGATTCCGTAGGGAGAAAATAAGGTAACCGCCGCACCCGCAGCAGTATTTTGAATGAAAGTACGACGATTGATCATGGTGTATGCTGGTAAAGATTTTGATTAATAACTCAAAAAGAGCGTTTAAATGCAAACCTCCCCAATAATACAGGCAAAAATGTTTGTTACTTTTTGTTGTCGAAATTCAATGCGGCAGACAGTGGCACTGAAGAGTACTACTTCGATAGAAACAAGGTCTCAATTTTACCAATTACTGTTCGTAATAATATCCGAAGATAATGTCCATTTCGTCTTCGCTGGTAAGACCGAATTTGACCGTTTTGGTGGTGGTGTTATTGAAGGTGACTTCCGACATCAGGCCCTCTCCTTTGTTAAATTCGAGTGGTTGCACAAATGTTTTGATAAGGGGGTGTTCCCAGTCGGTACTTTCGTAGACAATCTCTCCGTTGCGGGGACCACCCACAATTTTGATGACGTATTTCTCGCCCAATTTGTGCGTATGAGAAGTTAGCATCAGCACTTTGGTGGGTTTTGAAAAGATAAAGCTCTTGGTCACTACTGTGCGCTGTCCAGCAGGAAGGCTAAAGCTTTCGTGGCCTAAATTGAGCGAATTGGCCACAATTTTCACTTTTTCCTTCTCCAGTTTATAGAGATTTACATATACTTCACCAGGGATTTTTCCCGCTGTTTTATTGACATAATGAGAGTTAAAGTCAAACGAATAATTGGCGGGAATACGGAGTGCTACGCCCTCGGGAAATTGGTAATCATGCTCCTGTGTTTGCGTACCTGCCCAGAAAACGTGATTTTGCATACTTAAAAAAGTAAGCAGATTGTTGGTTCCATCGGAATTGCGGAGGTCACGAACTTGCCCCTCAGTGGGTAAGTTGTTGGTATTCTTAAAGTTATATAGAATAAAATGATGGCTGCCAGGTCTCATGCGTGTTTGAACGCGATTGATGTATAGTTCGGACGCATTATTGACGGGTTTACGCACAAAAATCTCACGCTCGTACGTATTGGCTACTTCAAATGGTTCCAAATGTAATTGTAGGCCTTCGCTTGGCTTGGGCGGAGCAAGGGCCGTAAAGGTACTTCCGAAGCTAGAGCCGCACAACGGGACTGAATTGGTAATCAAAGAGGCATCGACTGAGCCACCCGAACGCGCCGCTCCTGATTCAATCCATTTACGAATAAATTCTATTTCACCAACCGAAAGCCCGTTGGCTCCCAGAGGCATGGGGTTTCCGTACTGTTTTCCTGCCAAAAGCGACGCGGCGCTGCAATTGATTTTGGTGTAAAGAAAGCTCTTGGCGACGTTGCCAGGCGTGACCAAACGCATAGAATCAGCGTTGGCAGCGGTGTTTTTTGCAAATTTATTAATCAGATTGGTATAAGAAACATCGGCGGTTAACACCAGCCCGTGTTGACGAAAGGAGGCGTCTTGCTCTGAAGCGTGGCAGCCCGAAGTGGCGCAAGATTTGTCAAAAATCTGCGTCTGAATGAGTTTAAAAGAACCTTCTTCAAGCACATCGGCCTCTTTGGTTTGGCAGGAACCTACCCATAGCGCCGTTGTGATGGCAGTCAATAATGTGGCATAGTAAGCGTTGAAGGTCTTCATGCAGATGCAGGGCTATTTTTACGGGTCGAAGATACGTTATTTTTACTTCCCAGAATGTTGCTAATGAGACAATTCTTCTACGAAATGGTTTAATTCGGGGTGGCCGCTTCAATCAATTCCGTAAGGCACGCTGGACATAGGCAACTGTCGAAATTCGCTTTTATAAAATCCGCAACCTGAGGGGGAATCTTAAACTGAAAACATACGCAGCCCGTCGCTGAATAGGGCGTACATTCAAACGACTGGTGGCAACGGGGGCAGGAGTGAAGGGGTTGGGTTGAAAGGTTATCCAACTTGTTTTACTTCTTTTTCGATGGCCAAATAGTTGACTAATTCGCCTTTGCGATTCATGACTGGCAAGGCCTCAATCCAACACAAGTATTCCTCACCGTTTTTACGATAGTTCACCACTTCGGTCTGGGTTTTGTTACCAGCCGTAAGTTGCTCTCTCAAAAACGCAAGTTGCTGTGGGTTGGTATTTGCACCCTGCAAAAAACTGGGTTTTTGGCCAATGGCTTCGTGCTTGCTATACCCAGTCATTTGCTGGAACGACGAGCTTACCCATTGAATTGTTTGACGCGTATCGGTCACAACGATGGTGAATTCATTTTGTAACAAATCATCAAAGTTGAGGTCCAACGACCATTGTTGCGTTGCCATGAGGGTTTTCAACGTAGAAACATCGTGTTGGGTATTGGTTGACGTTGCCCGGTACAGCTGAACAATGTCCCAGCAAAACAGCGGAGAATCACCCTCCGATTTGGCGTAAGACTTTCGTATCATGTTGGCAAAAGCAGACGTTGAATACATTTTTACTCCCTGTTTAATTCAAAAAATATAACTTAAAAATAACTGTTTTTGGGGGGATAAGTGAATAATTGTAGATTATTGATAATCTGTAATTCGCTCAATAATTGGTGACTAGAAAGAATGTCCGAAGCCAGGGTCTGAAAAACGAGTATCCTGAACAAACTGTTCGTCGGATAGTGTTTTCAGAAAGGCAATGACTTTTTGCTTCTCCTCTTCCGTAAGTGCTATGCCCAATTTTCCATCCTGTTGAAGTAAACCATCGAGGGTGGGTGTTTGTTTTATATTTTTTGAATAATGTTCTAATACTTGCTCCAATGACGTAAATCGCCCGTCGTGCATGTAGGGGGCAGTATAGCCTAAATTTCGCAGGCTAGGAACTTTGAATTTAAATCGGTCGTCGGGGTTTTGGGTAACGTTAAAACGCCCTTGGTCGGGGTTTCGGTCGGTGCTCAACCCGTTGTTGCGGTAACTTTGATCCGTAAATAGTTCTCCCGAATGGCAACTGCTACATTTCTGTTTAAAGATTGTAAGTCCTTCTTTTTCAGTGGTTGTAAGGGCGTTGGTGGTGCCGCGTAAGTAGATATCATAGCGGGAATTGTTGGAAACCATAAGCAGCATAAACTGTGAGAGTGCTTTGCTGAATCGCTCGGTGGTGATGTCGGGGCTACCAAATGCTTTTTTAAAAAGTTCGGGGTAATTGGGGTTTTTGCTTTCGCGCAGTTTTTGTAGGACGTTGGGTAATTTCTCGTCCATTTCAACCGGATTTTCGATGGGTGCGATTGGAAATAAATCTAAATGTGGCACACCACCGTCCCAAAAAAACGCTTTGGTCCAAGCCAAATTCTGAATGGCAGGTGCATTGCGGGCCCCGATTCGGTCGTCGATGCCGTGGCTGAGGTCGTGCCCGTGGTGGGTAAAAGCGGCGGCTTGTTGGTGGCAGGTGCCGCAAGCGATGGTGCCATTGCGCGACAAAATTCCGTCATAGAACAAGGATTTTCCCAGTTGAAATCCAGCGGATGTTACCGGATTGGAAGATAAATCGTACACTTTGTTGGGAAAATAACTTGGTTGAGGAACCTCTATTTTATCTGTGGATGGGTCGGGGTCGGTTGGGGTGGGAGTTTCGTTGGTACGATTACACGCGGCCCATCCCCAGAGACCCAACGATAACCCGATGATGAATGTTTTTTTCATTGATAATCTCCTTTATTCTTTGACCGCCGAAACCCGAAACATAGCTGCGTAATTATTGGCAACGGTGGTAGAATAGTCCGAAAACATAACCGTAGGGGTCGTAGCCAAACTGATTTTCTGTACTCCGTCCCATAACTTCGACACGTCTGTAACGATGGTAATAACGGGCTGTTGGTTAGGGCCGACTTTGGCGGGAATGTTTCCGAGCGGCAAAGTCACGGTTCGGAGGTTGTTGAACGTTTTGGCGTTGTAGCCTCCATACCCTCCAATGTGGTATCTAAATTTCTGATTGCCAGCTGGGTCTGGGGTAATTTTAGAAGAATTTCCTTCTATTTTTAGGAAAATATAGCCCGAATTCCATGACCAATACATGCCATCTCCCTCGTGCGAGACATCACCTGGGTCAAGGACTCCTTTTCGACGGCTGAGGTCCATCGTGTTTCGGAGGCTGTCCACGCCAATCGTGAAGGTAAGGGCGGTATAATCACCAGCGGGGATACGCTTCAAGGTAATTTGTTTGGAGGCAGGAAATGTTTCTCTGACCAAAAAATAACTCGAATCCTGCGGATAGACAAAAGTAGAGCCGTCTGCGTTTTTGAGAGAAATATTGCTGATGAAATAATTGAAAGTTGTCACCGAAAAGTCTTCTCCTGATGTGTTTTGATAGGTGTCGGTTCCTAAAGTAAGTGCTTTGTCACCAACACGATGGTCGAACGTCAAGGTGAGTGAATTGCGCTCGGTGGGGTCGGGGTTTGAGTTGCAGGATTGAATCAGAATCAGCAAAGAGACGGCTGTTGTGTACAGCAGTATGTTTTTCATATTTGTTACGGTTTTCTGTTTTCGTGGTTCGAAAAAGAGAAAAAGACCGTTAAAGTTTTCCTCTTCTATATCATACTAACGTGCGATGAAATCAAAATGATGCAGTTTTCGTTAGGTTTTAAATTAATTTTGAAAAAAATCAGTGTAGAATTTTAATATATAAAAAACTTATATATATTTGTTCTCATAAATCACTCTTTAAATCTTATGGAAGCAACAAGTAACGAATTTTTACGGGGAACTCTCAAGACAATTGTGTTAAAATTGTTGGCCGAGCAGGGACGTATGTACGGCTACGAAATTACCCAGTCAGTAAAGGAGCGAACCAACGGCGAAATCACTCTGACCTTCGGAGCATTGTATCCGGTATTACACAAATTGGAGCAGGAAGGTTTTTTGCTAACCGAATCAGAGGAAGTAGATGGGCGGTTGCGCAAGTACTACACCCTTACACCGAGTGGGAGCGCAACTGCCATCCAAAAAGTCTCTGAATTTGAGCGTTTTGTGGAAGCAATGCAAATCCTGCTTCAACCCCAACAAGGACTGTCAATAGGTTAAAAAATAATCAATTTTTTTATTCAGTTTGTTGTTAATACCTAATGAATTGGATGATTATCAGCGACTAATACCCAACGACTTTTTGAGATGAAAAAGCTAACTCCCGAACAATTAAGCAGGTTGCACAACCACCTTCTCGGCAACAGTACCAACGACGCCCTGATTACTGAATTGCTTGATCATTTAGCCTGCGAAGCCGAGGAATACCTTTGGAAAGGGTATAACTTTGATTTAGCCCTGGAAAAAATCACCCAGGAAGCCAATACAAAAGCGGTTAAATATCTACGAGAAACGTACCAACACGAAGTGGCAATGACCGACGAGCAACTCGAAAATGCATCGCTGGATGATATTATTTTTGAGTTTCGTAACAAAGCCTACGGTGCCTATGACCTCCGTCAATCTTATCCGTTTGCCCTGCGCAGTGCGCTGATATTGGGCGTCGGGCTGTTTATGATGCTCATGGCATTTCTGTCGGGTATGGCGCAGGGGTCGTGGAGTTTTCTTTCTACTGCCGGAATGATGTGGATGGTGGGCGTTTGCGGGGTAGCGTATTCTTTGGGGACGTGGTTTTTCAGGAAATCGCCCCATCGGTATGCGGTGCCTGCCTGATAGCGTACACCATCTATTTTAGGATTAAACAGCTTTTTTTCGCTGAATGAGAAAGCCATTTTGGCTTTTCTAGCGTAGCATTGCCTTTTAACAGCCATCATTTTTTTTTGAGTGCCCTGCTTGCGCCAATCACGAGGTGTTGTGCCATTGGCTCGTATAGCTCGTAACTTTATCCTTCATTTTTACTCCTTTGTTAGCTCGGTTCTTATACCTAAAATACATACGTTGTCAAAAGCTGTAAATCGTCTGCGTATATACAAGAGAGTTTTTCCTTCAATGTCTCGTTTTTTAAAGTTTAAAGTTGTTGAAAATCAAATGATTATGAGGGGCTAGGTATAAAAAGCCATTTTCTGTAGAACTGAAAAATACTAATTCTAAACTAAAAATAGCCATGAGTAATTATAAACACCCCTTCCCAGCTTTGGCTGAGAGTAGCGAAGCTATGACGTTGGACGACATCGTTTTTATGAATCGTCACCGTGCTTACGGCGCGTATGATCTCCGAAAATCTTATCCTAAAGTGCTTCGAAATGCCGTTTTGCTGGGCATTGGCCTGTTTCTGTTGCTGTTTATTGGGCCAATACTCTACGGAAGTCTGGCCCCTCAGGAGACTGAATATTCCATGAGTGAATTCGAAGTTATGGACATAAAACCTGTTCCGAAAGAAGAAAAGCCGCTTCCTGAATTGGAGAAACCCAAAGAACTCCCGAAGCAGACCTCCGTGCGTTATCGAATGTTGGAAGTGCTCAAAGACCCTCCGCATGAAGAGCTGCCGCCTCCCGTTGAAGACTTGGCGAAAGCCAACCCGGGTCAGGAAACCATTGAAGGAACGGGCCCGGAGGAAGTAGCCATCATAGCGCCTCCCGAAGATTTGCCAGTTTCTGAAAATACAAAACCTGCCGAGGTGGAAGCCAAAGCACCTGAAATATTTGAAAAAGTAGAAATTGACCCGCAATTCGCAGGTGGTAATGAGGGCTTACGGACCTTTTTAATGAAAAACCTGCATTATCCGAGCCCCGCGCAACGAAGCAACATCCAAGGGCGGGTGTACCTGACGTTTACGGTAGAGCCAGACGGCTCGTTGTCCAATATCAACGTGATTCGGGGTATTGGTTTTGGGTGCGACGAAGAAGCGATTCGCGTGATGAAATTGATGCCCAAATGGAAACCGGGCAAGCAATCTGGACGGGCCGTACGAGTAAAATTTACGATGCCGATTGTATTTGCACTGGAGTAAATAGTAAGTGTTAGTCTAAATCGTCCGATACTTAGGTACAGTTCAACTTTAAGGTAGTTACAATAAATAATTAATGAGAACTCGCTCCTCAATGAAACATCAAAAATGGTATCTATTAACGCTCCTGTTTTTTTCTTTGTCAGGGTGGGCACAGCAAACTGAAAAAGAAATGGTTTTTGTACTTGTGGAAGAACCACCGCAATTTATGGGTGGTCAAGATTCCTTGATGAGGTTTATAAAGTACCATTTAAAATATCCTGCTGCGGCGCGTGAAGCAAAAATTAAGGGAGTGGTTCATCTGAGATTTATAATAGAGGCAGATGGTCGTATCACTAACGCAGAAATCACACGCGGTCTTGGATACGGATGTGATGAAGAAGCATTAAGAGTTTTTAATGAATTTCCGAAATGGAAACCGGGTCGTCAAAGTGGAAAAAACTTACGAGTTCAGTATTTTTTACCTATTCGTTTCGCAGTTGAATAAGAGTGCGTTGTAAATTTTTCAACCACTTGGTACAGAGAAAACGACGACTGTGAAATTTTGGGGTCAGACGGTTTTTAAACCGTCTGACCCCAGATTACTTTAATTAGAAACGATAATTGATACCAATCGAGGCAAAATAAGGGCTCCCTACCGCGAGTTCGCCGTTTAGGCCGATACTTTCGGTAATGTAGCCGCGCAGACCAAATAGAATTACCTGTACCTGAGGCATTACAAATCCACCTCTAAGCTTGTTGCCGAGTACGGTACGCCAGATACCGCTGCCGCCCGCTTCGTTGAAAACCTCGTCGAGTTTACCGTCGACGGCACTTGAACTGGCATTTACGCCCCAAATACCGACGCCCAACCGAACGCCCGAATACATATCTACGCGGTTGGCGTTGCCGTAGTGAAACAACGCACGGGCTCCAATGGTAATGCGCGATACGTTGAGTGTGACATCGCCGAGGTTTTCGGTTTTCTTATAGACTACATTCTTCAAATCCATTGAGCCTTTATTGTAACTAACGGCACCGCCAATCGAAAACCACTTGTTGATGCCACGGTCGTAAGCGATGTTGATTTGCGGGAAATTACTGGCGTTTCCCGACGAAAAAGAGACGGTTGTATCCGACGATTCTTGTGAACCCGTGATGGTGCCCCGGAAGGGAGAAAAGAGACTTACGCCCGATTGAACGCTAACAACGTTCTGATAATCTTGGTTTTGGGCAATTGCCCCGAAAGCGAAAAGTAAGAAGTGAAAGATAATAAGAGACTTTTTCATAATACGGGATTTTGATTGGCTGTTGTGTTTTGAAAACTGATTATTGAAATTTGTAATGAATGAAGACGCAAAGTAAGTGATAAAAGTAAAAAGAGGGGCAAGAATTCGCAATTTGCGAATCGTGAATTATTTAACGTTGTCAGAAAAAATTGGGAGTATAGGATTTAATGTAGTCGATTACTTTTTTAGAGAAATCAATGTAAACGCATATGTGTCTTCCCCAATTTTTCTTTCCCCAAACTTTGGCGAACTTTGTCGTGAGTAAAAACTGAGCCAATATGTCCGTTTTTGAAGCCAAAGCAGAGTTAGCTAAAATCCCGACTGAGCCGGGAGTATACCGTTATTTTAGCGAAGAAGAGGAGATTATTTACGTTGGGAAAGCCAAAAATCTCAAAAATCGCGTCAGTAGTTATTTTGTCAAAAACCACCCCGACCGCAAAACGAGGCGTTTGGTGAGCCAGATTCGGCGAATTGAATACACCATTGTCCACACAGAATTTGACGCGCTGTTGCTCGAAAACCAACTCATCAAGCGCTATCAGCCGCGTTTCAACATCTTGCTCCGCGACGATAAAACGTACCCTTTTATCAAGGTATTCAATGAGCCGTTTCCTCGGGTTGAGACTTCTCGACGGCTCGATAAAAAAACGGGGACTTTTTATGGGCCGTTTGCCAATGCGCGCTCCATGTACAACCTGCTCGATATGTTTCGGGAGTTGTATACGCTCCGTACCTGTAACCTCAATCTGACCCCCGAAAACATCGAGGCGGGTAAGTTTAAAGTCTGCATGGAATACCACCTTAAGCGCTGTAAAGGGCCGTGTGAGGGCCGACAGTCGCTGGAAGATTATGACCGCGAAGTGGCCTCAATTCACCAGATTTTGAAGGGGCAACTGAGCATTCCGCAAAACTATTTTAAAGAAAATATGATTGCGGCGGCCGAGAAAATGGAATTTGAAAAGGCCCATGAATGGAAAATGAAGCTTGAAACGCTGCAAAGTTTCCAATCTAAATCAACGGTTATCAACCCTAAAATCGGGAATGTGGATGTGGTGGCGATTGCGTCCGACGAAGACGCGGCCTACGTGAATTACCTTAAAATCGTGAACGGGTATATTATGGCTGCCCAGACGCTCGAAGTGAAGAAAAAACTTGACGAGCCCGACGATGAAATTCTGGCGTTGGTGCTGTTTGAAATGCGCACCACGTACGAAAGCGACGCCAAAGAAATCATTTCTAACATTGACATTACCACCGATTTTAAAGCTGAAATCACTATTCCGAAGATTGGTGATAAACGTAGCTTGCTGGAAATGGCGCTTAAAAACGTGCACTTTTTCCGAAAAGAAAAAGCGGAGCGGCAGATGATTGAATCCAGCGCCACCACCAACCGCCGCGACCGGGTGTTGATTAAGCTCAAAGCCGACCTTCAACTCAAAAGCCTGCCGCGCCATATTGAGTGTTTTGACAACTCCAACATTCAGGGTACCAACCCCGTAGCGGCGATGGTTTGTTTTAAAGAAGGCCGCCCGTCGAAGAAAGACTACCGACATTTCAGTATTAAAACCGTGATTGGACCCAACGACTTTGCGAGTATGCACGAGGTGGTGACGCGCCGTTACACGCGTCTGCTCGAAGAACAAGCCGAACTCCCTGATTTGATAGTAGTTGATGGTGGAAAAGGCCAACTCAGCGCGGCTTGCGATGCGCTCAAGGCGTTGAAACTTTACGGCAAAATCCCCATTGTGGGCATTGCCAAACGGTTGGAAGAAATCTATTTTCCGGAAGATACGCTGCCGTTGTACATCGATAAAAAATCAGAGTCATTGCGCCTTATTCAACAGATTCGCGACGAAGCACACCGTTTTGCTATCACATATCACCGCGATAAGCGGAGCCGCAGTGCGTTTGTAAGTGAGCTGGAAAATATCGAAGGGATCGGGAAGAAAACGGCTGCTAATTTGCTCAAAGAATTTCGAGGTGTAAAGGCTATTCGTGAGGCAGACGTTGAGCGAATCGCGCAGTTTGTGGGGAAAGACAAGGCCCAAAAAATCAAGGAATATTTCGCAGCAATTGAACAGTAGAGCCGCAAAACATTGCGGCTCTACGTTAATTAGCATCAGACCAAAGCCGCGACCTGTGCTTTGAGGTCGTCAAACGAAATGTCAAAATGGGAGGCGTCGTAGACGCTTTCGCCGTTGCGGATGATGAGTGCCTGCGGCGACTCGTGCTCTACCTCAAATTCTTCGGCTATTTGATTAGAAATAGGACGATACGCAATCAAATCCAAAAAATAAGGTTTTAAATCGCCTACTTCTTCGTTCTTCCAACTGCGCTCCAACCGCCCGAGCGTGGCGGAACTGATAGAACAGCGCGTGCTGTGTTTCAAAATCAAAACGGGATAATGGTGGGATTCTTTTTTGATTTCCTCCAACTGGGCACTGTCATTGAGTGGATGCCAATTCATTTATTTATGAGCGAATTAGTGATTGAGTGATTATTTTTACGGAAATAACGTAACTCATCCAAAAATTGTTCGCTTTCATCTATACCCTTGGAATTTATCTTGCGCAGGGCATTGCCAAATTAGCCGCCCTTTTTCACGCCAAAACCCGCCTGTGGGTCAAAGGGCAGGAACAGACGTGGACGTTAATTGGAGGTCACAAGCTAAAAGCTGGAGGTCAGAAGTCAGAGGTAGGAGGTAGGAAAACGGAGAATGGAGAACGGAGAACGGAGAAAGGAGGTCAGAAGTCAGAAGTTAGAAGTAGGAAATCGGAGGAAGGAGAACGGGGAATGGAGAACGGAGAACGGACAATCACCAATCACCAATCACCAACCGCGCGGCGGACCGTCACAAATCACAAATCCACCATTTGGTTTCATGCGGCTTCTTTGGGTGAGTTTGAACAGGGGCGGCCCGTGATTGAGGCGTGTCGAAAGCAATATCCCACCGCCAAAATCGTCTTGACATTTTTTTCGCCGTCGGGCTATGAAAACAAAAAAGACTACGACCAAGCGGACATTGTTTGCTACTTACCCGCCGATACTCCCGCCAATGTATCCCGTTTTCTGGATGCCGTTCAGCCCGATATGGCGCTTTTTATCAAGTACGAATTTTGGCCGAATTATCTTTTTGCACTCAAAAAGCGTAACATTCCAGCTATCTTGTTTTCGGCCATTTTTCGGCCCAATCAATTGTTTTTTAAAGGATACGGCGGTTTTTACCGAAATGTGCTTTTTTGTTTAGACCATGTTTTAGTTCAGAATCATGAATCTGAGTCTTTGCTTAAATCAATTGATTATGAGCAGGTTACGCTTGCAGGCGATACACGTTTGGACCGAGTAGTACAAATTGCCAAACAAGCCAAAACCTTTCCGCTGATTGAACAATTCAAATCCAACACGCCGCTGCTCATCGTCGGCTCCGCGTGGCCCGATGACTTAGAAGTGATTTTTTCATTCCTGAATAACTTTAACCAACCTCTCAAGGTAATTATAGCCCCGCATGAAATCAAAGCCGAACAGATTAAAAGTTGGCAAGAGAAAGTGACAACTAAATCGCTTATTTACAGTCAGTTGCTGGAACAAGGTGAAAATGAAGGACGGCAAATGGATGAAAGGAAAACGGAGAACGTAAATTTCTCACAAGGCGCTTTGGGTTCTTCTTCGCTGCTTTTTCTCGATACCGTGGGTATGCTTTCTTCTATTTACCGCTACGCTGATTTTGTGTTTGTGGGCGGCGGCTACCGCGATGGATTGCACAATACGATGGAGCCGGCGGTGTTTGGTATGCCAATTTTCTTCGGACAGCCTTACTATCAGAAGTTTCAGGAAGCACTGGATTTACTCCAACTTGGCGGCGCGCAGACCGTAGCCAATGCCGATGAGTTTATCAAAGCCTTTACAGAAGTGTATGAGAATGAGGTCTTAAAAAAGCAAAAGTCCGATATTTGCCGCGAATACGTGCAGAAAAATGCAGGTGCTACGGAGAAAGTAATGGCGGTAGTAGCCAATAAATTTGTTATGCGGTAAGCATCTAAAACCGCGACGCGGCCAACGTTAGATTTTGCAAAATGACAAGGCGGTGCTAGGCCCAATCATTGCAGCCATTGGCATAGTTGATATTCAGAATTGGATACTTCAATTCTTCGGGAAACTCCGATTGCCATGGAAAAAGACCGCTTTTAAGAGGGTAGATAATTTGAATGATGGGAAAGTCTTTGTAGTGGTTATACCACATTGCCCAACCTACATATTCTTTGTATAAATGTTTTTCAACATCAATAATTAAGCAGTTATAATTATTGATTATTTCTCCACTAAACTCACCTATTCGAAATTCTGTTCCCTGCTCATAAGCATAAGCTACATTTTCAATTAGGATATTTCTTATATCTATGGATAAACCCAAAACTAAAACTTCAGGCTTATGAAAAGTCGTAAAAAGTCCTATTGAATACGAAAATTCAATGTCCTTTTCATCTCCAGTATTAGCAACATTGATAATATGATACCCGTATTTTTCAATATCATCCAATACCTTTTGTTCTGCTTTAGTCATTTTAATAAAATCTGAGTATTAAAAATTTAGCAAAAATAATGAAACGGCTCAATCAGCGGAAATCAGCATTCCCGTCTGGATGAATGTTGGGATTCAGGATCCGCATCATCAGTGTGCCATTTTTAACGAGTGCGACAAATATTTTATAATACTGTACTACCCCTTACTATCGCCCAAATTTCAACGTGGTTCCGATTCTAAAAACGGTACGTTGGTACTTGAAATCCTGAAATACGGCCACGGCTTCTACCCTGAAAAAGGGGAAGCCCGGAATCAAACCATCCAGTCCGTAGCCGAGCTCGGTGTAGTGTGGGAGGGTAGGCGTGAGCAGGTAATGCACCATGAGGTTTTCTTTCAAGCCTGCCAAGCGCACAAAAGGAATGCGGGTCAGCAAAAGGCGACGCGACTCGTTGATGACGTGGGCTTCCAGAAAACGTTCGGAAGTACTGTATCGATAATAATTCAAGGCACGGAATTGCGCAAAAGCATCACCGTATTGTACGAATGCCTGATTGCCCATAAAGTGCTTATAATCCATAAAATACACGCTACGATTGTTGAGAAAAGTACCCGCCGAAAAAATATAATGCAGCTCGCTCCGCACGCCCGTCTGTACATCCTGCTTTAGACTCAGCTCTACCAAATCATAATCTACTACGCTGTTGGCAATGTCTGGAATTCCTTTCGAGTATTTCAAAATGACCGACGGATTCTTATTGTTTAGGTATCTTTTGCGGCCGTTGTAAATGCGGTATTGCTGGCCGGGTCGCCACGTGATTGAAAGGTCAAAAGTGAGAGCTTCGTGGGTTTCGAAGCGGTAATTCAATTCTTTAGCGGCAAATTTGTTGCTATATTCTTGGTTAAAAGGAGCATTAGGCGAAAAAGCAAATTGATTCCATCGAATCCACGGGCGGGCGTTTTCGAGGTTGATTAGCTCATAGCGGCGACCGTATTCTAGGTTTCCTTTGATGCTAAAAACGTCGGCCAAGCGAGCGTAGTTGAAAGATAATTTCCCGAAATCCTTTTCGTAAATTTTCATGAAATTATTCTCGAACCACAACGTAGAAGTCGTGTTGACGTTTGCACTGATGGGATTGTCAGCGTTAAATTGTGACACGAACCGCCCGCCCGTCAGCGAAATACCGCGCCGGCGTCCGGCCCAACCCGTGGTCATGATTCCCGAAACCGCCTCTCGGCCGAAGGCATAGCGCACGAGTGGTTTGATGTAATAGGTATTGTCGCGGTTGAATTGCCGCTTGAAATTAAAACTGCTTTCCAGCACGTAGCCGTCGACGGTATTGTAGGTGGCATTTTGGGGTTGAAAAGGCCCCTCATAGTCCAGCACCCATTTCTTGGAAAGTCGAAACGAGCGCCCCGTTAGAATGCTGATAAAATTTACTTTGGAAGAATCTCTCTTGGCTTTGGTGCTATCGGCTTTGAATTCGATTTGTTTCACAATCCGCAGACTGTCAGAGTGTTTGTAGCTTTTGGTTTCGATTTCGGTGAGCGGAATCGTGCGAATCTCATTCCAAAAAGTATCGCTGCGTTTGTTGGCCATCGAATCAATGATGATGGAATCATTACGCACTACATTGAGGTCTTCCTTTTGTTCTTTACGCTCCTGTCGTTCTTGTTTTTCGTATTCCTTCATGATCTTGCGCATCTGTTTGGTCGAAACTTCTTTTTGCTGTTTGGCCAACTCGTTGAGTTTCTTGGTGCGCAGGTCTTTTTTGGTCAGGTCGTTGGTGGGTTTTTCAAATTTTTCGTCCAATACCGTCACCGACTCCTTAAAGGCGGGATTGACGATGAGGTTTTTGTAGGTCATCGAAATAATGTACTTGAATTCACCCGAAAAACCCATCATAGAGCCACCAAACCGGAACTGCAAGTTGGTAGGCATCCATATTTGCTGCACAGGATTAAAGACTTGCTTGACGTCTACGTCGAGGCTCTGAACCGTGGTTTGGAGGTCGAGGCTGTGAATGGCCCAGGTGTTTTCGATGATATAAATCCGACCTTTAAAAACCCCCTCGCCGTAGGAGCGCGGAATGACTTTGATGCGGTTTACTTCCAAATCTCCTTCGCGAAACGAACCTTCGTATTCAAATTTATAATACCCAAAGGCCTTGGGCGAAAGCGGCGACACAGCATCGCCGACGGTAGGGTCATAGAAACTGGCCAACACAAAGGCATTGGGGCTAGGTGCGCTGTTGTCCAGGCTGTTACGGGTCGAGATAATGCGTTGTTGATAATTGTTTGGTTGTCGAAAAGTGATTTCATTCACACTTTCGTTCAGAATGGGGCGACCTTCTTCAATGCCTTCTTTTTTGAGCGCTTTTTCGGCAAAAAATGGAATTTGGGTGGCTACCCCCGTCGTTTTGATGTAAGCTCGGGCGCTGTAAGAAGCCACCTGCAAAGCATGAAAACGTGATTTTGCAATGGCCCGCCGCATGATGGTGTAGGCGGGATCTTCGCTTTTGGAGCCTATTTTTACTTCGTTGATGTTGAGTGCTTGTTCTTCGAGGGTGGCATCAAGGATTTGAAAATCGGTCGTTACCTCCACGATTTTGAGAATGGTTTTAAACCCTAAATACTGAAATATAACTTCATGCCGCCCGGGTTGCAATGTCAATTCATAACGTCCTTCGGCATTGGCCATTGTTCCCAAATTTGTGCCCTTTACGGCAATGGCGGCATAAGCCAGCGGCTCACCTTTCGTAGTTTTAACAACACCTCGAATCCCTCCCGCAAACGCAGAAGTGCCCAGTAATAGAAGCAATAATACTCGGTACAAAGTCATGGCGGGGCGATTAGCGGCGTATAAAATCCTCAAAATAATGATGTGTCATTTTAAACGCATCACTTATCCATTTAGCATTATATACGGGAAAACGATTCGTTTTGATAAAAACTTCATTAAACTTTTGCTGAACTCCTTGTGGGTTTTGGCAGTAATGGCTTGCGCTTGGGTTAAAACAAATTTAATCGAAAATACCTTTTTTTCAAGTAGGAATTATCAGCTTGCTATCATCAAACGAAAGGCAAGAGGTTTTTGGTATTTCCTGCTTACCGCGTTATTCCTCAAAAAAACCTTCTTCGTAGGCTTCACAAAAATCAAAATAATCCTGATGTACTTTGGTGGGGTAGGCTTTACAATAGAAAATTAAATCCTGCTGCCATTGCGTCTCCTGCGCAAAAGCAATGAGCTCATCGGCAATAGACGACCCCTGCCGCCCTGCACTGCGAAGGTGTCCAGAGGCGGTCAGCATGGCCATAGTCCGAATCAGGTTTTCCAGGCTCTCCATTTCTCCATCCCAATATTCAAAGTCAAATTTGTCCTGTTCGGGTTGTAATTCTTTCAGGATGTACGATTTGGTGCCGTTGGCGATGGGGTTCAGGAGGGTAGGAAGTACATTGTTTACACGCTTTTGGATTTCCGCAATACGTTGTGCTTCCGTTTCCCAAAGGGGTTGGGGCAACTGAATATGTGGACTTAAAATAGAATGCCGTGCTTCTTTGAGGTCGAGGAGATACAATTTTTCGTTGGGACTTTCTACCAACAAAACGTAGCGCTCCAGCCCCAAACTCGCCGTACCCGTGACTCGGATACCCACGTCACAGATACGTTTAAAAAAAGGGTTGGGGTGTTGTTGTTGCCACTCCATCACCATTTGCTCCACCATCGTTTTTTGTTCAGGCAAAATACTCACCACCTTTTCGTTGTCAACATTCAGCTTTCGTTCGCCATCAACTTTTACGGTGCGCTCTTTGATCAGGTCTTTTCTTCGCCGTTTTTCCAATTTTTCCATGAATGCCTGCAACATTCCTGTGGCCGTACGGCGCTCAATGTCAATGGGTTTTCCACTCAAAAGTGTTTGGGTATAACTGTTTAAAAACGACTTGACTAGCAGGTTGCATTCGGCTTCTTCCAAGTCTAGCTCTTCGGCGGCTAAGTGAATACTCACCAGCATCCGGCTCAATTCCCAAGTGGCTGGCACCTGCATAGCTTCATCAAAATCGTTCAAATCAAAATATACCAGCCGATTTTCGGCTTTGTAGGTGCCGAAATTCTGCAAATGCAAATCACCGCACCCCCATACCCGTGAGGTATCAACGGTCGAAAAGTGCTGCGCAAAATCATTATAAAACAAATGGCCCGTTGCCCGAAAAAAACGATATAAATCTCCCGTCATGCGCTCGTATTTGTGCGCCAACAACAGCGCGTTGCGGCCTGCGTTGTATTGTTTTATTTGTTCTATTGCCGTCATTGTCGTAGCTGATTCTATGGATGATTTATCTAACAAGGTCTCTGCGTAATTATTGTTTTACTCAATATTTCTCGTGTATTTCTGTTAAAATACGCTCTACTTCTCGGCGAATTTCGGCAGTTTTAACGATGTAATTATTGTTCATCATACTAAAAAGTAATACTTTACCTTTTTTAGTTTTTAAATAACCACTCAGGCAGTAAACATTTGATAGAGAGCCTGTTTTGGCAAAAACAAACGGTTCCTTCGATTTGTATTGGTTTTTGATGGTGCCAGCTTTTCCACCTACGGCCATCATCCCAAAGAGCCGCTGTTGGTCAGGGACTTTGTCATAGATTTTTTGCAATAATTTGATAATCGAACGGGGCGTAAATAAATTATAACGCGACAATCCCGAGCCATCTTCCCAAATGGGTTCATCGGGCAAATCCGTCAATAATTGTTTTTTGACGTAATCAATGCTTTGTTTGCTTTCAAAGCCGATGTTGTTGGTATCCAATTGCGAAGCGCACATCAACATCACTTGTTCGGCAAACATATTGTCGCTGACGTGCATCATGCGGCGGTAGAGCGTATCAATCGGTAATCCTTTCAAAGTGCGATACGAAATACCTGGCCGTAGCTTATGAATTAATTTCACTTCTCTTTTTAGGCTATCGGCCAATAACCGAGCATTCAATCCTGGCGAAGTTCGGTAGGGTACATCTTCTGTAAATGATTTAGTGGGCCAGCCCGTAGAAAAAAATGAGTTATTGAACTCATCGCGCGACAGTTTAAACTCATCAGACCAGCCCGCCGTGCGCAGGCTATCTTTGAAAATCCGTGGACTGACGTTGCTGTTGGTAAAACGTACCACGTTGCCATACAACGGAAGTGCAGAGAGTTCGGCCTGATAATAATCGGCATAATCACCCCACGACCAGCCTGGCCCGAGCCGCTTGCCGATGTAGTTGTGCGGGTAATAAAGCAGGTGTCCCTGCCAATTTTTTAACGCGTCAAAAACCCCGCTCGACGGCATGTCTGGGTGCAACAGGTTTGGGTCGCCTGTGCCCCAAAAAATCAGGGAGTCGCCCGTGGTGGTGTACCGTAGGGCGGGGATAGAGTCGCCCAAAAGACAAAGCCCAGCGTACAGCGTAAACAATTTGGTATTGGAAGCGGGGACAAAATAACGGTCAGATTGATACTCGGCTACGGTTTCTTGTTTTTCAAGGTCATAAAGCGCAAATCCAGCGTGGCTTTGGCGAAAAACGGGCGAATTGGCCACTAAATCACGCCATTTGTTGGTGGATTGAGGCGTTGCTACGGCTGTTTTAGGCTGTGAAGACGCACAACTACTCAGTAAAAAACAACAGTAGAAAGTAAAAAGGTAAGCGTGTAAAGAGCGCAACATGATGTGAAGGATTGTGGGTAGTTAGAAGATGAAGTTGTATAAAGGTTTAAATGATAAGAAGCATGGGTTGAGTCGGGCTTTTCGCGCAAGATACTCAAAACTTTTTCGCCAGCTGACCGTTTATACCCATAAGTTCCATTATTTTTGGCTCAAAACCCATTAAAATTAATCATTATTTGTTGCCCGTTATTTGCAAAGTTCTATTAATCAACGTATAATAACCAATAACAAAAGACCGACAACAGACAACCCGAAATTCTGATGACTTTTCAACCCTATCTGGAAGCAATTTCAAAACAAATTCAACATACTGCTTACGGCGAGGAGCCTGCCGAATTGTACGAGCCCATTCGTTATATTATGTCGTTGGGAGGCAAGCGTTTACGGCCTTTACTGACGGTTTTGTCGGCCAATCTTTTTATTAATGATTGGCAAAAAGCCCTCAAGCCAGCGATTGCCGTTGAAGTTTTTCACAATTTTACGCTCATGCACGACGACATCATGGACTGTGCGCCGCTGCGGCGCGGCAAGCCTACGGTGCATGAAAAATGGAACGCCAATACCGCTATTTTGTCGGGGGATGTGATGCTGGTCAATGCCTATGAATTGTTGTTGGATGTGGCCCCCGCACAACTGCCGCGCGTCATCCGTCGCTTCAACCGCACCGCTGCTGAAGTATGTGAAGGGCAGCAGCTAGACATGAATTTTGAAAAACGTGCTGATGTTTCTCAGGAAGAATACATTGGCATGATTCGCCTCAAAACCTCGGTTCTACTGGGCTTTGCGATGGAATTAGGGGGTATGATTGCGGGGGCTGACGAAGCAACCACCCAATTGCTCTACGACGCGGGCGTCAATATGGGGCTAGGATTTCAACTCAAAGATGACTTGTTGGATGTGTACGGCGACCCCGAAAAGTTTGGCAAACAGGTAGGAGGTGACATCATTGCCAATAAAAAAACCTTCATGCTCATCGAAGCGCTGCTGCTAGCCGAAGGAAAAACCAAAGACGATTTGAACAACTGGTTAAGTCTTGAGCAGGGCACTTACGACACATCTGACAAAGTAGCCGCTGTCACCGAAATTTATACGCAACTTGGTCTTGATACCCTCGCCCAAACGATGGCCGATGCGTATTTTTCCAAGGGTTTTGAGGCGTTGGAAAACCTCCCATTGCCAGTAGAACGTAAAAAACCGCTGATTGAATTTGCGGAGTTTTTGGTAGGACGAGAGAGCTGAGAGCCAAGGGCTGTGCATACACAGCCCTTGGCTCTCAGCAGAAGTATTATCTTAATCTTTTGACAGGACGAAAAGCCTTTACTTCGCCTATCACTTCCTCACAGTCGCCGGTAGCCTTGAGATACACCTTATTTCTCACTACCCGTGACGGTTTTGTCACATGCTGTTCCCATACTCTCACAATAGACCGGTCATCATTGTAGGAGGATACAATAGCGGTGTGGAGCGGCCCTCTTTTAGACCGTGTTCCGTTTTTTAGTTTGTACTCATGTTTATAAAATTGCAGAATATCCCCGGTTTTGATTAAGCGCTCATCAACGGGTGCTCCCCAGACATACAGGTCACCAAGACCACCTTTTTCATGGTTTTGATAACCTTTTTCGCGCAGGGCCATTTCTACAAATTCCCAACAACTGCCTTCGTCCTTTTTTTTATCAATGACTACCTTACTGCCGTTTTTAAGGCTGCCATATTGTTCCAGATCATTGGCGATGTCACAAGTTTCCATGTTTTGTTGTTTAAAGCATGATAAATGGTTTTTCAAAGTGTTTTATGGTCTTCATAATGATGAGCTGTCTGAACACTAACTCAGCATTAAACTCCTTCTATTACCAATAAATAAGATCGCCGGCTGAGTTGAAGGCTGCTTTGCAGGGAATGTTTAGGGTTCGCGTAAGAATAGCCTTTATTGCGTTTTCGATGTTGTTTTTTCGGAAAGAGCCCGCCGGAAAATTATTATTAGTGGATTGTAAATCTGTAATTTTAAAGGTAACTGAGCCATTTTGGCACTCTCTCCATAGGGCAAAGCTGAAAGTACCATCTGTATCTGTAGTATTTTTCCGCTTTAGTTTCAGGGCAAAGTCAAATCGGACATAGACTGAATTATTGTTGGGCACTATTTTAACAGCTTCAGTGTCATCCCATTCCAAGGTGCCGTTAAACAGACCACCCACTGATCCTGATTTGTAGCCTCCGCTTTCCAATTCGTCGCCCATGATTCCTTCCATCAGACGTACCAACTCCTGCGCTTTGATTTGTTGAGAAGCTATATGTATGCTCGGAGCTCCGGCATACGACCATTTTGATGTACGTAATTCATTGTAAGGAATGGTCAGCGTAGGGAGATTTTTACTGCTTTTGTCATCTTCAATCCAATGATTTTGGTACGATTTTGTAAAAAGTTCATACCCATTGACAATCAATCTAATCTTTGAAATAGCCCATCCGTCATCTCCGTGAATCCGCAGGGTTAAATGAATGATATCCTTGATTGTTTTTACTGCGGGAGTAGCGATATAATACTTTTGTACTTGCCCTTTTTCCCGGTCATCTTCGCTATGCGCCGGATAATCATTGCTGCCGCCAAAAGATAACTTGCCGAGGTCTAAGAAGAAGGTATTTTCTGTACCTCCCATATTGGGGTTGAATTCTACCGAAACCGGGCTGTCAGTGTCGCCATCATCGATGGTTGAGGTGGAGGTTTCTAAAATAATACTATAAACAGGAACGTCTTCAAAATTGGTCGGCTTTGTAAAAGTTGGAGTTGCCACCTGAGTTTTGATCGGAACCGTAGTACCATAAGTGGTTCCTTTGGCATTGATGGCATATGGGCGCAGGTAATAAGTGGTATTTTCGTCAAGCCCGGTAGAAAATGTACTGCTGAACGGTTTTGGAAAAGCTCCTGTATACTCTCCCTTTTGTGTCCTTACCCCATTGCCCGAAAGCGTCTCAATGGTTGGGTTATTTTTAACGGACAGTAAATGGCCATGTTGGGTAATGGGCAAATTGCCATCGGAATTGATAGTATTGCTAACGCTGATGGAATTATAAGTAATGGCATCTATAACCATGTTGGCGGCCAATATCGGAGCTGAAGTTGCTACCGTTTTTACTTCTATTGCAGTACCATAACCAGTGCCTTTCTCATTGGTAGCATACGAACGCACAAAGTAGGTTACTCCTTCTGACAGGTTAGTTATGGTGCTCACATATTTACTTGGAAAAGGCCCGTTGTTAGCCTTTAATTGGGTGTTAGGGCCGGTAGTTGTGGGGTTTTTATCCGTAGAAGAGTAAACGTGTCCATGTTGAATAACCACTGAACCGCCATTGTTCAAAATTGTGCCTGTTACCTTAAATGAGTTGGTTTTTATTTCTTCAACTGTAGCATTGGCTTCCATTGTCGGAACGGTTAGCTCCGCCTTGGTTTTTAGTTCCGCTGCCGGTCCATAGCCGGTTCCTTTGCTGTTGGCAGCATAAGGCCGTACATAATAAAGGGTATTGGCTTTAAGATTGATAATCGTACCTGAAAAAGAAGCCGGATAGGGACCGCCGTGAGCACCCATTTCTGTTTTGCTGTCGGCTTCCATGGTGGGTACTTTATTGGTTTCCGAATATACATAGCCATATTGCGAAATAGGGTTGCCATTATTGTCTTTGATGGAAGCGGTTAATTTAAAAGAGCCGGTGGTCACTTCTTCAACACTCGGTGCTGTTTCTAAGGTTGGTGCTTTGGTCTCTACGGAGGTTTTTGCTTCGATTGCTGAGCCGTAACCAATACCGTTGCTGTTGGTGGCATAAGAGCGTATATGGTATGTAGTGTTGGCTTTCAAGCCCGTAATAGTACCGAAAAAAGTGGCCGGAAAGGGTCCTGCATTTACTCCTAAAGTGATCTTGCTGTCGGCGTCGGTGGGTGTTTTATTCGTTTCTGAATATACATAGCCATGTTGGATGATTGAGTTTTCGCCATTGGTCTGAATGGCACTGCTTATGGCAAGGGAGTTTTCGGTGATGGCCCCCGATGTGGTTGTCCCTAACGTTGGAACAGCACTGGGAGAAGCAGGGGCTTTTTTGTCATTACAGCCATATAAAAATACCATAATGGTAAATAATAAGGCAGAAAGTTGGAGAATGATTTTCATGGATATTGGACAGTTATAAATACTTATGAATAAGGTTTTATGATGTTTTTTTCAAAGAAGTTAAGAACCCAAACACCCGCCGGGTTTGGCGGTAAATACCGCTCCGTTGGGTTTGGCATTGACCTCAAATCCCGGTTTCAATTCAATGCTTTGGGCTTCGTACCACGTTCGTGAAGTACCCATTACTTTATTGGTTGCCTCAATAGTGCCGCCATAACTTGACTGAATGATATGCAGCCCTTGGTTGTAATTGTCGTTGGGAGACAGCAGGGTATGATAGATCCAGTAACAATTGTATACCTCAACGGGTGCAGGCGGCGCAGCACACGCGGAGTTGGAGCAGGTAGCCGACAGGCGGTAAATCCCTTTTAAGGTCATTGTAGCGGGATTTCCTGTAATAGAATCCTTTAACGTAAAAATGGGACCGTTTTCATCACTGGATTCGGACTGATACACGCTCCAATGAACGGTTCCGGAAGGGCAGCCATGAAAGGTAAGTACTGCGTCGTTGTTGAGGTCGCCGCCAATAAAGGCATAACTCAAATAGTTGGAGAGAGTTAGGTTGATAGTGTCAGGCTCTGACTCACAGGCGTTGTTTTTGCAACTCACATAAATAGAAACGTTCGATGTAACAGAATAAGCAAGCGGACTGCCGGTACCGAGCAGGGTAGTGCCTTCATACCATTGTACCGTATACCCCGCCGCACAGGAAGCCGAAAGAGTTACGGCTTCGCCGGAACAAACCGCCTGAGAAGACGGCGATACTGAAGTAGGTGCAGAAGCCGAGCAGGCCGGCGCAAAGGAGGTCTGAGAGGCATAAATATCTAAACTGTTGCCGTTGCGCAGGTCAGCCCAAGAAATAATAGCCTCGCCTGAGGCATCACTGACAAGTTCGGGAGTGGTTTGCGCATTAATTGCGCTGCTAACGGGATTCCCATCCGAAATTCCCTGAATTGCTCCCGCCGCATTGACTTTCTGAGCATATATATCCGGATTGATGCCTGTATCATAATACTCGCGGGCATCCGCCCAGGCAACGATCACGCCCGCAGTACCGTCAGCAGTTAATTTGGGAAGTGTCTGGTAACCAAGTTGATTACAGATAACCAGTCCATTGGCGGCCCATTGAGCTACACCCGATGCATTGATACGCTGCAGGTAGATATCGGAAAAATAATAATTGTTGGGAGAAGCTATATGATTGCGCCGGTCCTCCCAAACCAAATAGGCCCCGCCGCTGCCATCACTGACCATATGGCTTTTTTCCTGATTATTGCCGGCATTACATACGGGAGTACCATTGGCCGTCCATTGCATTGTACCCCCTGAGTTCACTCGTTGCGCGTAAATATCATAGTTGCCGTTACGGTTGTCGTCCCAGGCAATGATGGCTCCGTTGAAACCATCGGTAACTATTTTGGGAAGATATTGTCCGTTTGCTGCTTCACAAACAGGCACTCCGTTGGCAGGCCATTGTACGTCACCGTCTGTATCGACTCTCTGGGTATAGATATCCGTGACGGTGGTGCCGCTGCGACTGTCTACCCAAGTAATGATGGCGCCGCCACTGTTGTCGGAAACGAGTTGAGGACTAAGCTGTGATAATCCGGCTGCAGCAATGGGCACACCATTGGCAGGCCACGGCGTCGGCACTGTACCGTCTGCATTAATCCGCTGAGCATAAATATCGGGGCCGTTTGGCGGGAAGATTCCGCCGCGATTATCTTCCCAAGTGATGATGGCCCCACCACTACCATCGCTGACCAATTGAGGGAAATTTTGAGTATTTGTTGCTGCCGAAACGGCTATTCCATTGGCTGTCCACTGCACTGCCCCGCTCGCATTAATGCGTTGTGCATAGATATCGCCATCGCGTTGCCAAGTGATGATCGCTCCATTATCGCCATCGGAAGTAAGTTGAGGGTAGAGGTCGTTACCGGAGTAATTGCTGATGGCTACACCGTTCACCGGCCATTGCACCACTCCGTTGGCGTTGATTCGCTGGGCGTACAGATCCGTATTCGTCGTATTGGTATTACGGTCATCTTCCCAGACAATGATAGCGCCTCCGCTGCCGTCAGGGATCATTTTTTGGTTTTTCTGTGAGAAATTTGCGGCGGTTATTATATTGTTGGTGGGGTTGGAGTTCCACTGAGCGCGTGCCATTGTTGAAATGAAAATCACCTCGAAAAGCAGTAAAAGTAATTTTTTCATCAGTTGTGTTTTTTATAAAATGATATGGTTGGAGAAACTTTTGCGGGTATTCATCGGGATTTATTGCCTCGCCACCATGTTTTTACGCCGGGCAATCGACGTCGTGAGATAGGCAGCGTAAGGCCGCAGGATAGTTGAAGGTGCTTTTGGCGTACGTTGATGGTTTTGATAAACCGTAGGTTGACCGTTGCCCCTTTGTTGATTCTGCTGAAATCGTCGTTGGGCAATTGAGCTTCTATGAGTTGCAGTGTTTTGCTGAAAATCATTTTCCCGCCGTTGCAAAAGTGGATATAGGTGTAGTTGCGGTCACCTTCCAACCACATGATATCGTCTTTGGGTAATTGCCTTACCAAGTCGAGAATGGGGCTGTTGATAAATGGAAGTGGATTCATGCGTTAACAGGCTTTGTTCGTTCGGTATTGATCACGACAAAGTTGCGATGAATGAGAGGCCGGTGAAATAGCGAATTTTTGCTATTTTCAAACAATAAAAAGCCCTCTGCTTTATAAGGAGAGGGCTTTTTATAGAAGACAAAAGAACGGTGAGGCTAGATCAGCTTTTGCCTTAAAGCTTTCGAAATGGCTTCCTGAGAAGAATTAACGTGAAGTTTTTCGTAAATTTTGCGGAGGTGGGCATTGACCGTATTAAAACTGATAAAACAGGCCTCCGCGATCATTTTGTAACTGTAACCTTCGACCAGGTATTTTAAGATTTCTTTTTCGCGCTTCGATAAATCATAAAACTCTGTTTGAACGGTTTGATGAGACCGGAAAAAGGTCAGCACCTTGCGGGCTACGCTTGGGCTCATGGGCGAGCCGCCCGTGTAGACCTCGGCAATCGCCTCCAAAACTTTGCCCGGCGAAGTTCCCTTTAAAATATAGCCTGATGCGCCGGCACAAATGGCCGCAAACACTTTATCGTCGTCTTCAAAGACGGTTTGCATCATGATTTGGATAGTGGGGTGTTCTTTTTTGATGATCTGCACGGCCTCAATGCCTGATATTTCGGGCATTTTGATGTCCATGATGATTACATCGGGTTTTGATTTGGCCACTTTTTGCAGGGCGTTGAGGGCATTGGGGAAAGCGCCGGCGAGTACATAATCGTCACTGTCTTTCAGGAGCAGTTCCAAACTGCCGGCAAAAGCGCTGTTGTCGTCAAAAATGGCTACTCTGATCATATTTTCAGCAGATAAAAAGGGGAGCATTTTACGCCCTGTCCCAACGGCGTAAAAGTCTTATATTCAATTTGGAAAGACAATAGCGAATTTAAGTGATTTTCAGAGCGGTATCATCATTTTGGTCACCGTACCCTTGCCGACTTCTGATTCTATTTCCATTTTCCCCTCCAACTGTGTGATGCGTTGTTGCAGGTTTCTCAAGCCGTTTCCTTCGGAGCGTTGGGTCATGTCAAAACCGCTTCCGTTGTCGGTTATCTTCGCCCATAGCCAATGTTCGTGTTTTTTGAGAGAAACAGTAACCCTTGTGGCAGTTGAGTGTTTGGCAATATTGTGGATAAGTTCTTTAAAAATAAGAAACAAATTTCGCTGTTGCTCAATGGTAAGCAGTTGTTTTTCAGGAATTTCATTGCTGAATTGCAATGCTATTTCGCGGTTTTGGAGCATTTCTGTCGCAAAGGCCTGTATTTTATCAATGAAATCAACGGCCCTGTCGTTATCGGGTTGAATGGTCCATACCATTCCGCGCATGGTTTGAACCATTTCTTTGGATTCCTCCATGATTCGTTCCAGAATGGGCAATACCTCTTCGGGTTTTTTTACAAGTTTCATTTTAGCCATTTCTCCCAAAAAACTGATGTTGGACAGCGTGCTGCCTACGTCGTCGTGGAGGTCGGAAGCGATTTCGTTGCGAACCTGCTGGAGCCGGATTTGACCGCGCAATCTGTACATTCTGATGAAATAAAAAATGACGCCTACAACCAATAACCCATAGGCAGCAAGCATGGGAATAAACCAGTTTTTTTGCCAGAAGGCTTCTTCTAAATGAAATTTTAAAGAAATGATTTTATTGGGATAGTTGAGATTTTTGACCTGCAATTCATAATCGCCGCCGAAAAGATTTACATAATTGACGGATTCGCCCTTGCCATTAGGATGCCATTTGCCATCTAGACCCTTCAAACAGTAAGCGTATTTGGCATTGAGACTGTCAGTCGCATCTTTGAAACTCGCTAAAATATGGGTTTCCCTAAAATTGAGTGCAATGGGTTTATGAATGTTGTAGCTTGAATCTTGGAACTCATTAGTAGCCGTAAACGAAGTAAATTGGATATTTTGGGCAAATGCATGACCAATCCATATAGAACAAGCAATTAAAGTAAAAAAATGCTTCATCGGCCCTGTTCTAAATCGGGGATTTTGTTGGAGTTAAACTTTTGATGGCGAGCCAAGTAAAAGGCATAGGCCAAAATGCTCATTTTTATTATTTGAAAAATCGGGCTGATGTTCAATGCGAATATATCTTGCCATTTATTTGTAAAATATAGGGCCATTTTCCCACTTAGTTGCGTCAATAACACATCATATAACGCCCCTGAAAATATAGAAAACAAGAGCCAAAGCAGAGGTTTTTTAGTAATATTAAACTGTGAGGATATTATTTTGTTTAACCAAATAGCGGATAAAATAAGGCTTGAAATATCTATTAATGTGAACAATTGAAAGTTGAAATATTTAATATTATTGGTGATAAGATCGTAAAAGATATACAAGATAAAAAATAAATAAAATACTGTAATTGAGTAGCGAATTATTTTGTTTTCTGACAAATGCCAAAACATAAAACAGTACAAAATGCCTGTATTTATAGCTAAGAGAGGAAAAACAAAATGATTGTTTATCTCCAATTTGGCACTGATTATTGATAGTATTCCAATGCAGGCATTAATAATGACACCTATCAGATAACCCTTCATTAGACTTGTTAAATTATTCCAACAATAGATGCCTATCATACAGGGAACAGCACCTATATAATTTGAAAGGTCAATCAATAAGTATTTAAAGTCCATTATTTATATTTTAGTTATCACCGCAGTAACTGGGACAGGTTCGGACTGTTAGATGATTTGTCCCCATTAAATGAGTGACATAGGTAAGAAAACGAATATGGACGCTTTCATTTTGTCTGGATGAATCTCTGGAAGAATCAATGCTTGTATTTATTTCTGTCCGGGTACTATTCAAATCTACTTTGGGGAATGTTGGTAAAAAAAGGGTAACTTTATTGCCTGCCAGTCCCAGAAATATAGTTAAAGATGGAATAGCAGAATTATTCCAAATATCAAACAATAAGGCTTTTGAAATATAATAACCTTTAGTACGAAAAAGAAAGTTGCCTCTCATTGTTAAAAAATCGCTTTTTAGCTTTCCTTTAAAAACTTTTTGAACGGGTGGATGACCTCCGGGAATAGTAATGGTATTGTATTCGTCTTCTACCAACTTCCATGTTCTCGTTTCATTATTCCAAAAATAAGCCCATTTATAATTTGCTTTATAGTGACGTGCATCAGCACCGTTATCCGGAATTTGATGAGTAAATACTTTTTCTAAATATTTATTAACTTCTAATGTATCTACTTTGGTTTCGAAAATCATAACCTGCAATTGGTTGTCGTGTAATCCAAAAAACAGGTGGATACCCTGATATTGATCCTTTGTCTGCTCAAATTGCGCTAATAACCAATCTGGTAAATCTACCGAATCGAAATTGGGAAATTTTCTTGAAAACTCCTGAACCAGATTGTTAGCGAATGGCTGGGTCCCTAAAAGTGTATAAACACTTGGGACAGACACAGCTTTTATTCCATTTCGAAAAACAACAGGTACATCTATTTCGGAACGGGTTGAATGTAATCCCAAGGTTTTATAACTCAAGGTTAGGCTATCCTGCCCCAATAGTATAAGTGAACTAAACATTAAAAAGATTAAAGGAATATAATTTTTCATTACAGTATTTTGGATAAATGTCAGCAACATCGTGTTTTAATGCAAAACTACGCCCTCGGTTCTCCTCAAAAAATAGCGAATTTTTGCTATTTCAAAGTAGTTATCGGGCAATTGAGGTCAAAGTAGGCATTTGAAGTGCCTATTGCAACGATTATTTTTATTTCTTATCAAACGGTCACCAAAGAGAGGCGGTGCTGAGAAACGCACTACACATTATATATACGATAAAGTCCCGGGTGTGCGTTAGAAAACGCCGGTAAGTTACTTTCCTAAAATAAAATCTCCAATGAAACCAACTCTTTCCCGCCGTGATGCCATCAAAACGCTTGGGGCGTCGGCGGCAACCTTATCTACCGCTTTAACGAATGAAGCCATGGCTGCCGAACCGCTGAAACTAAAAGGCAATATCAAGCATTCCGTTAGTCGCTGGTGCTACGCCTCTATTCCGTTTGAGGAGCTTTGCCAAGCCTCCAAAGACATGGGCATTGAGTCGATTGAACTCACTGGTCCGAAGGAATGGGAAATTATGAAGAAATACGGACTCACCTCCGCCATGGGCTGGGCCGATCCTTGGCCTGAGAAAACAGGCTTGACGAGCTTCCTCAACAATCCCAAAAACCACGATGCCATCTATAAATGCTACGAAGAGTTGCTGCCGCAGGCACAAGCGGCGGGCGTGACCAATGTCATTTGTTTTTCAGGAAATCGCAACGGTTTGGGTGACTACCAAGGCTTGCTCAATTGCCAAAAAGGAGTAAAACGATTGATACCGTTGGCCGAAAAATACGGCGTAACGCTCACGATGGAATTGTTGAGCTCGCGCGCCAGTCACCCTGATTATCAGTGTGATAACATTGAATGGGGTGCGGTACTTTGTGAAATGGTTGGTTCTGAAAAGTTCAAGATGCTGTACGATATTTACCACATGCAAAGCATGAGCGGAGACCATATTCGCAATATCCAGCGTTATGGAAAGTACATCAGTCACTACCACACGGGAGGACATCCGGGACGTAATGAAATCGACGAAACTCAAGAAATTTACTACCCAGCCATCGTAAAAGCGATTGTGGCAACGGGCTATAAAGGCTACATTGGGCAGGAATTTGTACCTAAAGCCAAAGACAAAGCAGGGATGTTGGAGTCTTTGAAAAAATGCGTCCTTATCTGCGACGTATAGTTTGTAAATCAAGAAAATATACAAAAAAGCGCCTGAGGATTGATTCCTTGGCGCTTTTTGTAAATAGGAGTGTTGAGAAGTTGTTTTTACATTCCAACCATTGAGAATGAGTGAGCGTCTTTGTCCAAAACCATCATCCAATTGTTGCTATGAAAAAGTTCTCCATTTTTCTGCTGGCGCTCTGTGTCTTTTGGGGCTGTAACAAAGACGAAATCAGTCAAGATCCCAATGTACTGGAAGGCACCTACCGTACCAATGCCTTTTTGGACCCGCTCTGCATTGCCATTACGGACGACAATCAACTCCCAAGCTTACAAATCACTAAGAAAAGTGATGGTACCTTCGACTTGTTGAGAACCAATTATATTCCTCAAATATCAACCCAAAAGCTGGAAGGAGTTACCGCCCAAACCACCGCAAAAGGGTATGAGCTGTACTACGGACAAACCAAAATAGGCAGCTATCAGGACGACCGCTGGTATGACGATAAAAAAGACAAAGAGGTGACGTCCAAAGTGTTGTCGGTGAGTCATTCAGAACCAACAAAAGGGCTGTATTTTTCTTATTTTGGCGTAAAGAAATAGAGAATGGTATCACTGGCTGAAAATTCACTGCATTGTCGCGATCAATTTCAATAGCTCCTCCCGATGTGATGCTTTTTTGATAAACATCGGCAGCCGGCTGACCATTGAGCTGTTCTTGCGAATGGTGTTTCGTGGGTCAATGCCCCGTTCACGTAGTTTTGCGCCAATGTATTCCCGGAGCATTTCTAGGTGCTCGTAATTGTAGGCCCAAAGTAACTCGCTGCGAAAGTCTTTTTGCAACCACAACGGCAGGCCGAAGACGGGGTCGGTTATACGGCTTTCGTGAAAATACCCGTATGAGATGCTTGCTTCGTATTCGCAGTTGTCGCCACAGTGCGTACAGTGCATGGCGAGTTTTTTCCAGCCCCCATTCCACGGAGCTGAGCGGCTCAACGGTTGGTAACATTCCCGGCATTTTACGGAAACGTGCGCGGTTGCGGCCCCATACCAATGGCCGGCGGTCTCTACGTGTAAACAATCAGGGCAAATGAGTCGAAAGTCCGCTGTTGAAGCAGGCTCTTTGGTGGGGTTGATTTGTGCTTTCCCCCCACATTTGGGGCAATGTACTATAAAGTGGGTTGCTAAATCTCCCAAAGCAACGCCTTTATCCGCAAAGCGCCCGATGTCTGGGATGGTAGCGCTATTTCTCTTTTTCATGTTTTTTCAACCAGTTGTCTAATACAGGAATACATTTTAAATTGGCCGCTTGCTGATAACTTTTCAGCGGCGTATCTAGTGCTTTCCGCAGTTTTCGTACGGCAGGGGCATAGTCAACGCCTAAGTCTTGAAATTTGGCGATGGTTTGAAGGATAGCTTGCGTTTCGGAATAAAACTGCCCGTCATAAAATGTATGGGTTCGTTCCATACTGTCTTTAAATTTTTCGGCCATCATCAAAATGCCTGTCTTGATAGGCTCGGCAAAAAGTCGTCGGTCTTCAACGTCATTGTCGGCCAAAAATGGGAAAACCTCACTTGCCCACGGTGTTTGTAGACGACTAACGAGATATTGCTGCCATTCAGGGTTTGATTTTATTTTGGAAAGGGCGGCCTCCCGCACGGCTTTGTCTTGGTATTTGGTGGTAAAAACCAGAATCAAGACCATTTCGGTCTTAGGGTTATTCTTTTCAATTTGTGCCAAAAACTCTTGTTGACGACGAGCGTCTTCCGCATCTCTCATTTCGGCATGTTGTGCTGCTTCAATCGGGATATTGACGAGCCATTCGCCCACCATCAAAATGCAGCTTACCGCGCTTATCAGCACAACGCCTTTCAGTGCCCACTGCCAAAACGCAGCGGGCACGTGGTTTTGTAACGAGGTGTTGACCAATACAAAACCTGCCAACAACAACGGGGGCAAGGCCCAAACAAAGGTATATTTTCCTAAAATCCGCATGATCCAAGGTGCGCCGCCGCCGTTGTTCATTGCGGCAAAAAAGCTAAAAATCAACAGCGCAATTAACCCTGAAATCACGAAGGTGTTGCGCAAAGTAGTTTTTTCGGTTACCCAATCAAAGCCACCTTTCCATAAGACAAAGGCGGTGGCAATGCTGATACCAATGGCCACGGCGGCGTACGCAAAAAGCAGTGCAAACGCGTGCCCTACGCCGTAGTCTCCGCCTGGGATGGGTTTGCCCGCCATAGATGCAAGGCTAAAATAGCCAATAACGGCTAACAGAAGTGCGAGGTTTGCGAAGAGGTTCATAGCATTAGTACGAAAAACTTGTATTGTTTACACAAAGCTATTTTGTTGCGTGCCTACTTTCCAAAAAGAAAAACTCAAGTGCGGTTCTATGACCCTGAGGCGGTAGGTTTACCATTTGGAGCGAGACGGCGGTCTGCATGTGGAGAGAAGCTGCCTGCCTTTTTACGCATTTTTCCCATCCAAAAACGCTGAAAATACGATATAACTTTTGGATATTTGTAGTACAAATCGCGTATCTGACGTATTCCACACCCTGAAAGACGCGCGAGAAGCTGTATTCCAAAAATGGTAAAGTCAAAAATTAGAAGAGGCTACAGGATAGCCAAGTACATCGTTTATAAAGAAACACTCGTTGATTCGGTAGAGAATTTTTGGTCATTTGTAGGCGCTTTTTTGGGGGTAGGATTGATTGCCTTTCTACAAAGTGCCCTCTCCGAAACGGACAATTTGTTTTTGATTGGCTCGTTTGGCGCGTCTGCGGTACTCATTTTCGGTGCCATCCAAAGTCCGTTGGCCCAACCCCGCAACCTCGTGGGTGGGCATCTCATCTCTGCGCTGCTGGGTGTGACCATCTACCAAATTTTCCCCAATATTATCTGGCTTACAGCCCCACTTGCGGTAGGGTTGTCTATTATCAGTATGCAAATCACCAAGACGCTGCATCCGCCGGGCGGTGCTACGGCGTTGATAGCCGTCATTGGTTCTGAAAAAATAAAAGACCTTGGTTATTGGTTTGTGCTTACGCCCGTTGCTTCGGGGGTGTTTATACTTCTGGCGGTGGCGCTCGTTTTCAACAACCTCACGCCCAACCGCAAATACCCTACCAACCGCCGATATTCAAGAACGTTCAGATGGGCCATTATCCCCACCAAAAAAATAATGAAAAGGATGCGAGGCAGGCGGCGTGTCGTTTGAAACCTCCTACTGCATCGGCAAAGCAAATTACTGCAAGGCCAGAGGCGTGTGGATAGTCGTTGCGGCTGGGGTGGCTCTGTATTCAGAACCAAGATCAATTATTGAAATGTTTTAAGAAACAGCAGCTGGTTGATTATAGGCTTTCATAAATTGAAAAATTTCCAATGCTACTTCGCGTACTTCGGCGGCTACTTGGGTAGCAAGATATTCCTCCGAATCTATGTTAAGGGCTCTGATGGCTTCATGCAAAGGGCGCATCACGCGGTCACGCCCCGTTTCCCGAAACAGAGCCACCAGCTTGTCACCATAGCCTAACCTGACGGTAACGGCAGCCGCAATATGCCAATTTTGCAATTTTTCCGTTGGTTGAGTTTCCTGTATCTGTAGTAAAGCGTGTCTCCAAAATTCCCGAGCCTGACCCCAATTTTGGTCATAGGCGGCAAAAACAGCTTCGTGCAAAGTAGGTGCTGCAACTGGTGATAACTCGGTATGAGTAATCTTTAATTCTTCAAAAACCTGTTTGGCTTCTGCTGATTTGTTGAGTTTATCGCGTAATAAAATCATTAACCCTTCCTTGGCGTCGGTATTATTTGGGGCTATTGTTAAAGCTTTTTGATAGGCGTTTTCGTCATTTTCTTTTAACTCCCAATTTGATTCATCAACATAAAAAGCATAAATGTCCAATAAAAGCTTTACGTCATTTACGACAGATTTATCCTCTTTAATTGCTTTTAAAAGTGCATTTTTAGATTCTTTGTACTTTTTTTGGTAAAAGAAAAATTGCGACATTTTAATCCATGCAGAGCCATTTTTGGGAGAAATTTCTAAGGCTTTTTGGTAATGATTTTCAGCTTCTGCAAGTCTTTGTTGCTGAAAACACAAATCACCTAATTTCGTCCAAGTATTTGAATTCAGCGGATTTATTGATAAAGCTCTTACATAAGATTTTATTGCTTCGTCTTCATTATTTAAGTTTTCAAGTAATTCGCCTAATAAGTACCATGCGAATTCAGAGGTGTCGTCTAATCTTAAAGCTTCACGATAATAAGGTTCAGCTTCGTTATACATTTCACTTGTTGCCAGCCAAAGTCCTTCATATAATAAGTTTGATGCTTTACTTTTCTTAAAATCTTCCACCCATTCCTCCTTCACTTCACTCATAATCACTCCCATCGTTTTTTCCAATTTCACTTCGTCGCCATCATACAGTTCCAGTAAGCGCTTATAAACTTTTTCTTTGAGCTTTTCACCACGTTTGCCACCCACTGCGCGGGCTAAGGCCAAGCCATAGGATAAATCATGAATTTTTTCTTTTTCGTATACAATACGTGCGAATTCCTTGGCGTGGTCTTGCAATTCGGGTTTGGTAAACCACGCTTGTAAAAAGCGCGAAAGCCATACCAAGTCGCGGCGTTGGCGGCGGCTGGCGCGGCGCAATAAGTACCAAATGTTAAAGAATCGTTCGCTGATTTCGTAAAAAGCGGCTTTTCGTTTACCCAGTTTTACCGTCCACCCCGCTTTTCCTAAGCGGTCGAGTTGGATGGATAATTGACTGTTTTCCAGAGAAGTACGTTCGCGTAGAGTTTCCAGATTACACGGGTCCCAATTCAACGCCACGGCATCAATGACCACTTGCGCTTGGGGTGCAAGTTCTTCAAAACGGGCTTTGTACAGGGGCGTCATTTGGTCAATCAACGCTTCCAAATCCTGAAAAACATCCGCAGAAAACCCGCGCGAAACCAACGCAAAAAGCATCACCACGGTGCGTACATTGCCTCCCGTGAGTGCGTGCAAGGTTTCGAGACGCGGAATATTTTGATTTAATTGGTTCTTAAAGTCAGGATTGTTGGTAATCTCGGCCAAATGCCGGAGTAATTCAAGCGTTTGCGGGAAGGTAAGTTTGTACAAATAGTGTACTTGGAATGCATCGTAAAACGGGGCCGTATAGTCGCCGTTGAGGAGGTCGGCACTGGCCCCGATAAAAATGGGCGCGCCAGGAACGGTGATGAGTTTTCGGAGTTTGGATTGCTCGATCTGCGCCAAACGTTCAAAAATCAAATTGAGATTGTCCAGCAGGAAAACGGGCCGGCGACCTAATTCTTGAGTGGTATTTTGTAGTAAATCGTAGGCTTTTTGGCTCAATTCCTGCTCATTTTTGAGGCGACTCAAATCAGCGATTTGTTCGTCTAACTGAACTGCTTTTTCTTCCTGACCTTCGGTTTGGAGGGTATCCGCCAAAGCATCCAGACTGTTGAGCCAAAATTTAGATAAACGGTCGATGTTGTACTGTTCTTCGGGAAACGAAAACGGAATGAATTGGGCGTTGAGCGGAGCCGTACGCAGGGCTACATCCAATCTTTTGAGCAGTGTACTTTTTCCCATACCGCGCTGACCTACAATCAAATGATGTTGTGGAATACTATCCTTTTCTTCGTGAATCAGGCTGTCTAAGAGTGAGTCAAATATGTCTTTGCGGGCATAAAACAGTAATTTTATTTCATCGTCGCTCAACCGACTCGGCATAAAAATGCTGAGGCGTTGCATGGGTAAAAAGGAAGGTGAGTCGTTCATTGTAAACGTTGTTTGTACCAGTAATTACGCAAAAGTGGGGAACGAAAACCGTATTCGCCCGTATGTTCAATCAGATAGCCGTCGTGAGTAAGTGTTTTGAGCAAAAACGCTGTTTTGTCCTTCGCCTCTTCCGGAGTTACATTATTCCTAACCAATACCTGTTCTAATTGGTCACGCCTAAATCCTTTTTCCTTTACACAAAGTGTATCCAACAAGTTTTTGGCCCATTTGGCATCCGTTGGGGCAAGCTGTTCTTCCAGACGTTCAATCCATGTGTTTAGGTTGGAAGAATCGGAGGCTCTTTCAAAGGCTGTGGTGACGTGCTCGGGAGTAAGAACCAGTCCATTTGGTTGATTATGAATGAATCTGAGTTGAGCAAACAGTAGTTGTAAATAGTATGGCAACGGCCATCCTACCGCTTTGATCAAGGCCTCCTGCACCTCTGCTGACATCGCAACTTTTTGGTCAGTGGCCAATTGTTGCAAAAACTGTCGTGCTTCTTCTTCCCCGAAAGCGCCCAACGAAAAAGAATACAGATCATTGATGGTTTTGGTGATACCCAACCGTTCGGCAAAAGTATCCATGCTGATAGAGCCGCAAAAAATCCAGCGTATTTCAGAATCAGGATTTTGCCGAAACGACCGCAGCCAATGCAGAAAATCACCTACTCGTCCTTTACCTTCAGGAATATTGGCTAACCGTGAAAGTAAAACGGGAAGTTCATCAATGATGATCAGGCATTTCCCGGTATCCTCTAACAGCTTTTCCAATTCACGTTTTAAGTCGCTTTTAGCGGCATTGCTCCATTTGAGCGTTGTTTTTACTCCCTGTACTTCTACTTCGGCTTCCAGCGACGACATTATTTTGCCAATGGAATCAAACGTATTTTTAGCATTTTTTTTGAACCAATTTTCTTCCTTTTTGAGGGCATCAACAAACATTCGCATAAAACCTGTTTCATCGCTTCCATCTTCCACATTAAAATAGATGGCCTTCCAATCGTGCTTTTGAGCATCTTTTCTCAGTTGGAGCACAAAAGACGTTTTACCTACCCTTCTTGGAGCTGGTAATAGTAGGTGATTTCCATTGTCCAGCAAATCCCAAGCTTGCAGAAGTTCCTTTTTACGTCCAAAAAAGTCATTGCCCGTTACCGGAGGGCCTACTTGATTCTTCATTGTTTTAAAATTTATACATACAAAAATATATACAAAAACGTATATATACAAATTTGTATATATTTTAAGGCAAACAAAAGAAGTCGGCTACAAACGCAGCCGACTTCTTTTGTTTGAAGAACCGAACTTTTATATTTTTCGGTTATACATTTAACGTTTTTCAGTTCTAAATAAGCATTTACTTCAAGCCTCCCACCATATCTTCGGGGCGTACCCATGCGTCGAATTGCTCTTCGGTCATGTGCGTGAAATCCAAGCCTTTGAGTTCAAATTCGAGAGAAGCCTGTTTGAGCGTAATCCCGCGCTTGTGCGCGTCTTGCGCGATGGCGGCGGCGTTGTAATACCCGATTTTGGGGTTCAAAGCCGTTACCAACATCAGTGAATTGTTGACGTGTTTGCGGATATTTTCGGTCAATGGCTCGATACCTACCGCGCAATGGTCGTTGAACGCCACGCAAACATCTCCAATCAAACGCGCCGAGTGCAGGAAGTTATAAATCATGACGGGCTTGAAAACGTTCAGTTCAAAATGACCGTTTGAACCACCAATGTTGATGGCGACATCGTTGCCCATCACTTGACAGGCCACCATGGTCATGGCTTCGCACTGCGTGGGGTTTACTTTGCCAGGCATGATAGAGCTGCCCGGTTCGTTGTCAGGAATGTGAATTTCGCCGATACCCGCGCGTGGCCCCGACGACAGCATCCGGATGTCGTTGGCAATTTTCATCAAACTTACTGCCACTGTTTTGAGTGCACCGTGGGCTTCAACGATGGCATCGTGAGCGGCGAGTGCTTCAAATTTATTTTCAGCCGTGATAAAAGGCAAGCCAGTCAACGCAGCGATGTGGGCTGCTACATTTTCTGAATAGCCTTTGGGCGTATTGATTCCTGTACCTACGGCCGTTCCGCCCAATGCCAATTCTGACAAATGCGCCAAGGTATTTTTGATGGCGCGTAAGCCGTGGTTTAATTGAGAAACATAGCCCGAAAATTCCTGACCCAGTGTCAGTGGCGTAGCGTCCATAAAGTGGGTACGACCGATTTTTACCACGTCTTTGAAGGCTTCCGACTTGGCTTGGAGCGTATCACGGAGTTTTTCGATGCCCGGAATGGTTACTTCGGCCAAAATTTTATAGGCCGCAATGTGCATCGCCGTTGGGAAAGTATCATTCGAAGATTGCGATTTGTTGACGTCGTCGTTGGGATTCAAATATTTCTTTTCATCCAACAATGACCCGCCATTGATAACGTGCGCACGATAGGCAATCACCTCATTACAGTTCATGTTTGACTGGGTTCCAGAGCCTGTTTGCCACACTACCAACGGAAATTGGTCGTTGAGTTTACCATCCAAAATTTCGTCGCATACTTGGGCAATCAAGTTTTTCTTGTCTTCGGGAAGAATGCCCGCTTCAAAGTTGGTGATAGCGGCAGCTTTTTTGAGGTAGGCAAACGCCCGAATGATTTCTTTGGGCATTTTGTTAATATCTTGCGCAATCGGGAAATTCATGATAGAGCGCTGGGTCTGTGCGCCCCAATACACATCAGCAGGTACTTCTACCTTGCCCATGGTGTCTTTTTCGATACGGTATTCCATTATTTTGATTGAGTGAGTTTGAGAATTAGTGAGTTTTGTGGGAGCGTTTTGAACTCATGCACAAGGTTGCAAAAGTAAACACAAAACACTAAATCGTTTTTGATAGAAATCATAATCTCTCAAAAATTACCAAAAAATACAAATCAATGACTTTGCGAGATGCTGCAAAAAGTAAATTGTACGGTTTCATTACTCCATTTGAATAACTCTGCCATTGGTTTGGATGTCTGATTTTTAAAGCTGACCTGAAATGTTCTGACACGCAGTGAACCGTTAAGTAAGTTACAAAGATATGATTTGGAAAAAATAGCTGTTTTACGGTATTTTGAAAGAACATAAGTCTTTGATTCTTAACGTATGAGTAAAATTCTGCCCCTTTTTTTTCTCTTGTTGTTTGGAGTAAATAAAATGTATGGTCAAAAAGTGTACGGAGGCCATTTTGACCGTAGAAATCCCGTAGGACCCCTCTTTGATACTCCCTTCGCCTATCGTTTTGCCTGCACGTTTTATACCGATGCCGCCGCCCGTGATGCGCTGCCGGCTACGTTACGCTTCAGAATCATTCGTAAAAAAGACAATGCTGTCGTCAAAGAATATACAGCCAACAAAGATGCTGATACGCAGGCTGGAGCCCTAGTAAATGACTGCGTAGCAGCGGGGGCGCCTGCCAAACTGGATTACTTTTTTGTTCGGTATAATTACGATATGGTCGTTACGCCGACGGAGTTTAACGATGCCGAGGGCTATTACGTTGTCAATGACCCCGTAGGGCCGCGCAACCCAACGGTCAATGTGCAGTCGTCCAATGTGGTGCTTTATCATTGGTTTTCTCCCCTTTATTTGTTTGAAAAACCAAGCAATCCCAACGATGGGGAGTTGTTTTCCGGGTGGGTGCCGGAGAGTTATTCATTCGTTTGTAAAAATCAGGGAAGAATTATCGTAGGGGTAGCCGCAATCCCCGCTCAAACGCAGGTAAACAGTCAAACTTTTAACCTGACCCTAAAAAATGCACTTCCTTTAACCGACGGCGCATTGCCGTTTCAGGAAGTGGCCTGGAAAGCAGGATTCAGCAGCAGCAATGTGGGGATAGGTACTGTAGGGATTGTCAATGCCAATCCTACGTGGGGAAACGGCAGTTCGGTATCTTCCATTTCTATCAACACGCCCGGACCTGCTTTGGGTGTTTTTTCGGTGGCGTTTGTGGCTGAACATCGCCGAAACGGCGTCAAAATCGCGGAAAACTACCGAGAATGGCAAATCGAAGTGACCGATTGTATCAAAACAGTGATTGCGAGCGGGTCAACGATCTCCGAAGTCGGTAATAAATCAGCGTTGTTGAGTGCTACCGTCTGCACCGGCAAACAGGTGCAGCTCAATACCGAAGGCGGTTTTCCTCAGAATGATAGTTACCAATGGTATCGAAATAATCAACTGATACCCGGCGCGAACAAGCCTGAGTTGGTGGTGAGTGAAAGCGGGGCTTACTACGCAACGGTGAAAAAGAACGGGGCCTGTAATACTGAAAAAACAACTACGCTCAATCCATTATTTGTGGATTGTCAAGCCGGGGGAGGAAATGTGTCGATCGTGGGCGGTAGCTTGCAAAGTCCTTTTACCTCACCGGGAGGCGGTTCCTTTGTACAGCCTTGGTGGAATAATTTTGCGTTTCGGTCGGATTATTATATTCCGATTGCCGATTTGCCGAAAATGCCGGCTTCTATCAAAGCTACGTTATACCGAAAACGTGATAACCTGAAAATTGAAGAAATAACCTTACGAAGAAACGCCTTCAGCGAGGTTCGGATTTTTCTCCCCCGCGCCTGTGGCACCGGCGACGACACCTTGCAATCGGTGGGGTATGACACGGGTAATTTTACCATGACGGCGGCTCAATACGGCGCCACCAATGGGGGGTATTATGTGGTGACAGAACCGATCTGTTGCCGCGTGAATACCGATAACCTGTCCCGAACAGATACCAAAATGGTGAATTACGCCGAGTTTAATGGGGCGGACCAAGTGGCATGGAATGCCGTATCGGGCAAAGGACACCTGTTGAATGTGAGTGTGCCCGCCCGCATTGAATCCTGCGCCGGTCAGAACGTAACCGTGAATTTTGGAGTGGGAAACAAGCAAAACCTGTCGGCGCGGTTAGCGGGATTTGCGGAGCCGATCACGGATGCTGCCACCGCTCAGCCCTTTGCAAATGTGGGTTGGAAAACAGGATTGACTACCACCAATTTTAACGGGAACGCAACGCCGCTTCAACTCACCCAAAACGGCAATACGTTTACGCTTTCGGGGATCCCTGAAAAACCGGGGGTATATGCGTATCGGATAAAATTTGAAGGAGTAATGGACGGAGTCGTTTACAGTAGCGTATTCAGTGAATTTCGGTTAATTGTCCGTGATTGTCGAGCGCCTTCGCAACCCCTGATTTTTGTCTCTAAAGTGGGTAAACCCAATGAGGCCGCTCCGACAGGTATGTGTCAGGACAGTTTGGTACAACTCAATCTTAGGAACTTTACCAAAGGAAGTACTTTCCAATGGCGACTTAATAATGGCGATGTAACGGCGGCAACGGATTCGATTTTAGTGGTTAGAAACAATCAGGGAGGAAGTTATACCTGTGTGGCCAAAACGCTGAATCTGTGTCCCGAAACCATGACGGCCGCTCCCGTTACTATTGTGTTTTTCCCTAAACCTACGGCCTCCATTACCGTAGGAAACGCCTCCGGAGTGGTTTGTCAGGGAGGAAGTGTAAAATTGACGGCGGCTACCAATGCCGTCAATGCGCAGTACCGATGGCTGCGTGAAAATGCCTTGGTTACAGGTGCTGCTTCTGTTACATTTGACGCGGTAGAATCGGGCAGTTACACCGTACGAGTGACTGATTCCAACGGTTGTTCCAATCTTTCAGCGCCTCAAAACGTGGTTTCCAATACACCGCCCAAAGCGGAAATTACGTCCAACAAAAAAGCAATATGTCCCAACCAAAGCACGACACTTTCGGCGACCGAAGGAACAGGTTTTGTCTATGTCTGGACGCGTGACGGACAACCGCTTGCCAACACAACTAATGTTCTTTCGGTAACCCAACCGGGTAATTTTTCGGTTAAAATAACAGCCACCAATACGTGTTCAACCACTTCTTCTCCTTTTGTCGTACTGCAAGCCAATACCCCGACCGTAACCATAACGTCGGCCGGAACTCAACTTTGCACGGGAAGTACTTTGGTGTTGACCGCGAACGGCAGCAATTTAAAAACGTTTCAATGGCAGCGCGACGGGCAAAACCTACCCGCAGCTACTCAAAACACATTGACCGCCACGCAAGCCGGAAATTATGCCGTTAGTGTCAACGATACAAACGGCTGTTCGGCCACTTCGTCGGGAACGGCCTTAACGCTGGTTCAAAAAATCACGGTTGCGCTTGATTCGATTCCGAGTTTTTGCGGAACGGCTTTTCCGCCCGTGGCGCTCAAAGGAACACCGGCCGGGGGAGTGTATGCGGGAACCGGGGTGGTCAATAATCAGTTTTCACCACAAGCCGCAGGCGTAGGGCAACATACAATCACTTATTCCATAAAGGGTAATTTGGATTGTTTGAATGGAGAAGCCAAACGGGTGGTGACCATTACCGCCCCGCCCGCCCTGAATTTGGGCAAAGACCGAGAGGTGTTTCGGGGAAGCAGTGTGACGCTCAACGGTGATTTGGGAATTGGCTACAGTTATCAATGGACTCCGCCCACGGGCTTGGACAATGCCACCGGTGCAAAGCCCATCGCCACCCCCGACCGTACGACGACGTATACCCTGCGTGCCACGGGCCCCAATGGCTGTTTGGCAACGGCCGCCGTTACGATTCAGGTGACGCAGGGAGTATATATCCCCGATGCATTCACGCCCAATAACGACGGGCAAAATGATACGTGGGAATTAAAAGGAATTGAAGAATATCCGGAGGCGGAAGTCATTATTTTTGACCGCTGGGGAGTAGCTATTTTCCATACCAAGGGAGCGAATCAAAAACCGTTTGATGGCTATTATAATAGCACTTCACTCCCTGTTGGCGTGTATGCGTATCACATCAAAACAAAGCCCGACGGTCATGTGTACAAAGGAATGTTGATGCTCCTGCGTTGAGGTATGAAATTTTTCGAACTATTTTTGCAGGGTTTTCTATTTAGAAGAACACGAACTCATTTTTTTACCACCTGCCAACATGTTACATAAAGTCTTAAAAGTAAATTCAAACGATAATGTCATCGTTGCACTCCGTGATTTAGCCGCTGGAGAAGTTGTTGATTTTGAGGGCGAAAGCTACGTGTTGCCGTATACCGTTTATGCCAAGCACAAGTTTGTGACCCAAGACTTAGCCATCGGCGACGCCGTCATGATGTATGGTGTGTTGGTGGGTCGTGCTTCGCAACCCATCAAGCGGGGTGAGCCAGTTACTACTTATAATTTAAAGCATGATTCTGAGCCGTACAGCACGGCCAAACGCCAACCCTATAGCTGGACGCCGCCCGATGTAAGCAAGTGGGTAGGCAGAACGTTTAAAGGCTACCGTCGTTCAGATGGTAAGGTGGGGACGTATAATTATTGGTTGGTAATACCGCTGGTATTTTGCGAAAACCGTAATGTGTTAACCCTGAAAGACGCTTTTGAGCGTGAATTGGGCTATGCTCAACCCGATCTTTACCGCGATCAGGTCCGGGAATTTTTGCATTTGTATCAGCATGGTCAAATGGATGTCATCAAAAAGATTGAGCCATTCGCCGGCGTAGCCACTCCCAAGGCAGATGCCTCAACCACAACTAAGCGACCTTTTAAGAATGTAGATGGTATTAAATTCCTTACGCACGAAGGTGGTTGCGGTGGTACACGGCAGGATGCGCATACGTTGTGCTCGTTGTTTGCATCGTATGCAGTTCACCCCAATGTGGCCGGAATTACGGTGTTGAGTTTGGGGTGTCAGAATTCGGAAGAGAAGATTCTGATGGACGAAATTCATAAACGCAGTCCTCATTTTGATAAGCCACTGTACATTTTTGAACAACAGCAGGGTACAGAAGCGCAGATGATGTCGATGGCCATCAAGCAGACTTTCCTGGGGCTGATTAAGGCCGACCAACACGAGCGCGAAGATGTGCCCATTACCGAGCTGGTCGTAGGCTTAAAATGCGGTGGCTCGGATGGTTTCTCTGGCATTTCGGCCAATCCCGTCTTAGGGCAAGTGTCGGATATTCTAGTGGCTTTGGGGGGGAAAACGTTGTTGGCAGAATTTCCTGAACTGCACGGCGTGGAGCAGGAATTGTTAAACCGTTGCGTCACAGAAGAAAAAGCGGCCAAGTTTGAGCGTCTCATGCGGGATTATTCAGGCAAAGCCGATGCGGTCGGCTCGGCGTTTGCGTTCAATCCTTCACCCGGCAACATCAAAGACGGACTCATCACCGACGCCATCAAGTCGGCGGGTGCAGCCAAAAAAGGCGGCTCAGCGCCGATTCAGGACGTAACCAATTATACTGAAATATCTTCCGAAAAAGGCTTGCAACTCGTTTGTACGCCTGGCAATGACGTTGAAGCCACCACTGGTAAAACAGCGGCGGGTGCAACGGTGATTCTGTTTACTACTGGTTTAGGAACGCCGACTGGCAACCCGATTTGCCCCGTCATGAAAGTGGCAACCAACTCTACTTTGGCTCAAAAAATGTCGGATGTGATTGATTTTGACTGCGGTCCAGTGGTGACGGGCGAGCAGACCATTCAACAAAATGCTGATGCGTTGTTAGAAGAAATTATCCAAGTTGCGAGTGGCAAACTTACCCACGCCCAACGCTTGGCACAAGATGATTTTATTCCCTGGAAACGAGGCGTTTCGTTGTAATTCGGTAAAATAGCACAATAGATTCTTAAGAGTCAGTCGGAAATTTTCCGACTGACTCTTTACTTTTGCATTATGTTACAAAAAACAGCCACTCTTTATCGAAATGCGTACGGCGGTATCTCCCGCGAAATCTGGCTTTTGGCCTTTGTGATGTTCATCAATCGGTCGGGTACGATGGTGATTCCTTTCATGAGCGTGTACCTGACACAGGCGCTACATTTCAGTTTGCCCAATGCCGGTTTGGTAGTGAGTTGTGCGGGTGCGGGAGGGATATTGGGGACGTATTTTGGCGGTAAACTGACCGATAAAGTGGGGCACTACTACGTCCAAATGGCAAGTTTGGCATTGGGCGGTTTGATGTTTTTTGTGCTGATGCAAATGCGTACGTTGCCCACTTTGTGTATTTCTACGTTTTGTTTGAGTTTGGTAGGTGAAGCCTTTCGGCCCGCAAATTCTACTTCCATTGCGTTTTACAGCACCCCCGAAAATCGCACACGGGCGTATGCCATCAACCGTTTAGCTATCAATATCGGTTGGGCCATTGGCCCCGCGTTAGGCGGTTTTTTTGCGACGATTGGCTACAAATATTTATTCATTGCCGATGGTATTACCAATATTTCGGCGGCGGTGGTGCTGGCTTTATTGGTTAAAAATCGGGACAAAACCCACGCCGCTGAATACGACAAAGATGCGGTTGTCGTGCCGAAACAATCTGCTTTTCGGGATGGTATTTACATGCGGTTTGTGGTATTTACCATTTTGTTTGCCATCGGGTTTATGCAGTTTTTTAGCATTGTGCCCGTTTTTTGGAAAACTGAACTCCACGTCAACGAATTTTACATTGGTTTACTTCTCGGTTCCAACGGACTGCTGGTAGCGGCGTTTGAAATGATTTTGATTTACTACATTGAGCCGTTGCGTCCTAAACTCACCTTTATCAGTTGGGGTGTACTTTTTTGCGGACTCAGTTATTTACTGTTCATTGTTTTTCAGGGGTTTGTCTGGATTTTGCCCCTTGCGGTCATCACCATCACATTGAGCGAAATGTTGGCCATGCCGTTCATGAACTCTTTTACGATGGAGCGCTCTACGCCCCAAAACAGAGGGCAATATTCGGCATTGTACTCCATGTGCTACGCCATTGCGCAGGTAGCCGCCCCAGTGCTGGGCGGGCAAATTGCCGCTACTTACGGCTATTATGCGCTTTGGGGCGTTATTATTGGGTGTATGCTGGCGGCTTTTGTGGGCTTTCGTTGGGTGCAGACGCTGATTGAACAGGAGAAACAGTAGTGTGGGCGGGTTCTCGAACCCGCTTTTGGCAAGATGAAAGCATCCCTTCGCGCAAGATAAAAAAATGCCGACTCTCTCCAAAGTCGGCATTCATTTGCAAACACTGTTTCACTTCAACCCCTAGATACGAATCACGCTCGTATCCGTTGATTCTTTAATGGCGGTCGGTAGCACTGCCCACAAAATAATGTAAATCATGACGGTAGGAAACCCTGCGGTGAAGAAAAAAGCTAGCACAAACAGGATGCGTACCAGTGCGCGGTCTATCCCGAAATGATGCGCCATTCCAGCTGCCACTCCTCCGATAACTGATTGATTGGTAATGCGATATAATCTGTTTGTTTCCATGGCTATTATAATATTGTTGGTTGTTCTTGGCTGTTTTGATGGGTCAAATGTAGGGGTGTTGGTGAAACTTGCCAACGGGATTATAACCAACGGAAAAGGGGCTTGATGAATGGATATTTTTGAGGATGTTGCTGTTTAGAAAACACGACGGAAGTGAAGTAGGCCTCAGAGATATAGTTTGTTTTTAAGAACTTTATAGAAGGAAAGCAAAAAGACCGTTATTTTTGTTCAATAGACAGTAAGTCAAAACAGACCATACTTTTTTATAGTGTAGAATCTAACCCACTTAACTTTACCTTCGGAGGTCCACAGCCGAGGGAATATGAATCAACATGAGTTACTTTAACATAGATTCCATCAAAGAACGTACCGGTGCGACGAATCGCTTTGATGCCATCGTGATTGGCACGGGTATCAGCGGGGGCTGGGCCGCTAAAGAGCTGACTGGAAGAGGCTTAAGAACGCTGGTTTTGGAACGCGGGCGGGATGTAAAACACATTACAGATTATCCAACTGCGATGAAAAATCCCTGGGAGTTTCCGCATTTAGGGGAGGTTCCGATGGAGTTAAAACAAAAAAGCCCTGCTTCGAGTGGGCACTATATTTTCAAAGAGCCAACGCTGCACTTTGTGGTGAAAGATTTCGAGCACCCTTTTGTGCAAGAGAAGCCTTTTTCGTGGATGCGCGGCTATCAGGTAGGCGGACGCTCGCTTTTGTGGGCGCGGCAAACACAGCGCTGGTCGGACTTTGATTTTGAAGGCCCTGCCCGTGACGGTTTTGCGGTTGATTGGCCCATTCGTTACGCTGATATTGCACCTTGGTACAGCTATGTCGAGAAATTTGCGGGTATTTCGGGCAACAAAGACGGATTGCCTAACCTACCCGACGGGGAGTTTTTGCCCCCGCACGAAATGAGTTGTGTCGAAAAACACTTCAGTCAGCAGGTCGCTAAAAACTATACCGATCGGCACATCATCATCGGCCGTACGGCCAATCTCACTGAACCCAAGCCTATTCACTATCAACAAGGCCGGGCTAAGTGCCAAAATCGGACGCTTTGTGAGCGCGGGTGCCCCTACGGCGGCTACTTTAGTACCAATGCGTCGACGTTGCCTTGGGCCGAAAAAACGGGCAAAATGACCCTAAAAACGCATTCGGTGGTGCACTCAGTGATTTATGACGAGAAAAAAGGAAAGGCAACGGGCGTGCGCGTCATTGATGCCAACACGAAAGAGATGACGGAATACTACGCGAAAATCATTTTCCTGAACGCTTCAGCACTCAATTCTAATCTGATTCTGCTTAATTCTACTTCTAATCGTTTTCCAAACGGTTTTGGCAACGACAGCGGTGTGTTGGGAAAATACATTGGATTCCATAATTACCGTGGTCGAGTTTCTGCCGAGTACGATGGTTTTCACGATACCACCACCGAAGGAAAGCGACCCAACGGTGCTTATTTGCCGCGTTTTAGAAATGTTACAAAACAAGAAACTGACTTTTTGCGGGGCTATGCCGCTTCGATTGGCTCGTCAAAAATGGGTGTTCCGACAGATGGATTCTTTGGGGAGGAACTCAAAGACCAACTTTCCAGACCTTCCGAAGAAGGTTGGAGCATCGGAGCCAATATGATGGGGGAGGTGTTGACCAAAGAAAGCAATCATGTACGCCTCGACCCGAACCTAAAGGATGATTGGGGAATTCCGCAATTGCGGATGTCGGTCGATTTTGATGATAACGATATGAAAATGTTGAAGGATTTTTATGAGCAATTTACCGAAATGTTCACCAAAGCAGGCTTCACCAATATCAAATCGATGGACACGAAGCGGGTGCCAGGCAACGAAAATCACGAAATGGGCGGTATCCGGATGGGCAAAGACCCCAAAACCTCGATGCTGAATAAATGGAATCAGATGCACGCCTGCAAAAATGTATTCGTGACCGACGGCGGTTGTATGACCTCTACTTCGACCCAAAATCCATCCCTGACCTACATGGCCCTGACCGCTCGGGCGGCAGATTATGCCGTGAAGGAAATGCGGAAAGGCAATTTGTAGATAATTTTGAACATCGATAGAGAGGAATCGAAAACATTCTAGTCATTCTTAGCCCCTTGCAAAATCCATTTTTGGACTACTAATAGTTGGCAATCCGTCAATTTTCCAGTGGGGGGCATGGGTGAGTAGCCTTGTTGCGAGCCCATTGTGCCAAAAAGCCGTTGGTTGTCAACGTAAATTTTTACGCTATTATAACTGTCTAATAGTACACTTCCCGATGAAGCACCTGTTTTGTGGCAACCTACACAATAAGTGTCCAACAGGGGTTTCACTGATTTTGAGAAGGTTACATTGGTCGTATCAACGCTTACATTGCAGATCGTTTCCTTCGCGCCTTGTTGAATCCATTTAAGAAACAAGGCGGTTTGGGCTTTGGAGAGCGGTGTAGAAGGGGGCATTCGGTCTTTTCCGGTATCAATCATTACTTGGTATAGCTTGCTGCTGAGGGGCTTACTGATATTGATGCCTTTGCTCGTGATGGTTTTATAGCTCGTTAATTCATACCCGTCTTCCCTACTTTTGGCATCATGGCAGCCGCTGGTGGCGCAATTGCTCACAATTAGCGGAAGGATTTGGGTATTAAAACATACTTGGTCACTCGCCGTCGTGTTTGGAACAATGGTGCAGGTCAGGGTGATGCCCGTGGCAGTATTTGTACTATTTGAGGGATTGGTCGGGCCGGGTGTAGTGTTTGAAGAGGTTTCGGGGGTAGGTTTGTCGTAGAGGCAAGAAATAAATAACCCGACAATGCCAATGAAGAGAAAAAAGTTAAGCGTTTTCATGGCTTTATTTTTTTTGGGTAAAGACAAAATGATTTTTGACGGTCAGCGACTCGGCGATTTTGGCCATCACCAACGTCGGGATTTCTATTTTATGGTCAGCAAGTTTTACGTCGAAGTTACCGACAAAGGTTAATTGCTCTTTTCCAACCGTTAGTTTCCCCTTAATGACTCGTTCTTGTTTTACCCCGTGCATCTCTAAAATGCCCTTGGCAGATACATCATATACCCCTTCTTTTTTGAAATCAATCACTTCTTGTATCTTTCCTTTAAACGTCGAATTGGGATATTTTTCAGATTCCATGTAGTTTTCATTGAAGTGCTCTTCCATGAGTTTATTGGGAAAGTGAAACGCTACATTCTGAATTCTCACGGCCACTTCCGAGGTCGAAGTGTTGATAATTGCCGCCACTTGTTTATTGAGAGCAGAGATGTTTTCTAAAGGGGTTTCGGAGAAAAAACTCGTTTCGCCCCCCTGCGTAATAAACAACTGAGATTTTGCCTGAAAAGAAATGAAGTATATGATAATCAAAGGAATAACCAATCGTGCTTTCATGATTGTTTGATTTTTGGAATGAAATTATTTGTGAGTTTTCTTGGCGCTTTTATCAAAACTGAAGACCCTCGATACATTGAATCCGTAGAAGATATCACCGTTTTGCCACATTCCTTCGGTTTGACCGATGAGGTATTTTTCGGTCATTCCCTTGGAGTTGGTAAAATGGAGTTGGAATACGTGGCCGCCCGTTTCGATGTCGAAGCCGATGGAAAGGGCATTTTTAAACTGTGGATCACGTAGGGAGATTTCATCTGCGGAGGTAGGAGTGTAGTAATATTCAATGTTAAACGACGTACGGCGCGTCAATTTGAAGCGGCCGCCCATGCCCAAGCTATACAAAGTATTGGCGTCATTTTCGGTTTCTACTTTGTTGCGGTGCAGTATCGAAGGAGAAAGCTGTAGCGAAACCCGCTCCCCAAATTTTCGGGCAATCAACAACTGCCCACAATAAGTTTGGCGTTCTAAATTGTTAAAAAAACGGGCATTGGGCTGAGAGGGCATGGTATTGGTGTAGGCCGCGGCCAACAATGCCACTGTGACCGGCATTACTTTGGCTCCTGAGGCTTGCCGCAACAGTTTGTACTTAGCATAATAATCGTAGGTTTTTTGGTAGCTGTTACGCCCTACGCCTACGGTGAGGCGGTCAGTAAGACCAAATTCAAATCCTAACCGAATTTGAGATTGATCCAGACCAAACAACTCTTGATACCCCGAATTCAATGCACCGAATCGGTGTGAGATTCTGAAGTCAAGGTGCTTAGCCGCGACGGTTTCTATCGAATGCCCCGATACGATACGACTTGACTTGAACGTAGCCGAGGCATAGTTTACAACCGGCTTTTGAATTTTATTGAGTTCGTCCAACAAATCGTCTTGGGCGTGTGCAACAATCGTAATCAAGCTGATCAGTAGAAGAAGTGAGTATTTTTTCATTTTATGGCGTTAAAGAAGTGTCAGACTGAATGCCTGCATGATAGTTAAGCGGCTTTTACCGTAAGTGTGGTGCCATTGAGTGAGGTGGTATAAACTGTCAGCCCCTTTTTACCTTCGGTGTTCAGTCCTTTTCCTGCGTTGTCGAAACGGGCTCCGTGAGCAGTGCAATAAAACTCCCCTGACCTATAAGTGATTTCGCGCCTTTGTTCGTGGCTACAGATGAGCGTTACGGCTACGTAAGTGTTGGTAGCAGTACGAGCTACCACTACATTTTGGGCAGAAAGTACCACATAACCATTATTGGCTTTGAGGGCAGCGTATTTACTGTCGCTTAGGTCAAGTATAATGTCGGCCGCTAGGGGAGTTACTGCGGAATCATTTTGGCAACTTGTCAGGCTATTTCCACCACAATAGACAGCCATGAGGGCGGCCCCTTTTAATCCTAAATTCTTCAAAAATGCATTGCGGTTGATTTTTTCTTGGTTAATCATTTTAAAATTCTGGTTACGTGGGATTGCATGTTTTCGTCAGTAAGAGCGTAATTTTGAATAAAAGGTGGGGTGACCCACAAAAAAAAGTGCCGAACATTGTTGGTCGGCACTTTTAAAAGATGGTAATTTCTTATTTTTTCATTTGATATTTTAGCCCAAAATGGCATCCAAATCCGCCCACAAACGTCCGGAGAGGCAAATTTTGAACCATACTTTGCATATTAGTTTGATAGTAGGGTTCTCCAAATAGACTCCAATGTTGGCCATAACGTATTTCTGCTCCTAACCCCACATTCAACCCAACATTTGCGCTTGTATTTTGGAAATGGGTGAGTGTTGTATAAAAATCATGTCCGTCTGGTTCATAAATTTCTACTTTCATTTGCTGCTTTGTTGGAGTGGCCCAATAGCCACCTACAATGGTATAGAGTTTTAAAACGGTGTTTCTTTGCTCAAACCAGTGCAGCTTCTGACGGTAAAAATCATAACTGAACGCCAACGGAATGCGTAAAAATTGCACAAAATTATCTTCGTCACTTTCAAGCACTACTCTACTGCCTACCGCTGGGTTGGAAGTATAGAAATCTCCGGGGATTTGTGCAATGCCAAAGACCGTTTTTTTGAAAAATGTGGGCTGACCGTTTATATTCTGAGCAATCAAGGTTTCTTTATTGAGCCCTGAATGTTCAAAGCGGATGGTTTGGTGTTCTAGCCCCGTCAACAGGCTTAGATTGTCGGATAGTTTAATACCAACACGTATACCTGCTACTTGGGTGCCTGTAATACTTTCGTGACCAAACTCAAAAGCATCAATATTGTCTCTTCTTAGATTAAGTTTATTGAGCTCTGGGGCATAATAAGCCGATAACGAAAGCCGCTCGCTGAAAGGCTGACGAGGTTTTCTAGGTTTTGCATTGGTTGGATTTTTAGATTTATAGTGAATCTTGGGAATGTGTAAGTGGGGGGATGTTGAATAATTCAAGGGCTCTAAAAGGCTAAGATTTAATAAGCTGGTTTCGACTTCGTTTAAGGGCTCGGGGGGGGCGTTAAGGCCACCTGCAGAAGGTACGCTATTTCCAATTAGAGTTTTGTTCTCTGTTAAATTTTGACCGTAAGATTCAACATTGCCAGCCTGTTTTCGTCGACTTAGATTTGGGGTGAGGGCTTGGTTATTGAAAATGCTGCGTTTACGGTTGCCAGACCGATTATTTTCAACAATATCTTTTGAATCGAATGACTTATTTTTATGAATTCCGATTTTAGGATGTAAAGTAGCGGTTTTTTCATTCGGTAGGGTTTCAGAGTTTTTGTTGGCTTTAGGTTGATTATCAGGTTCTTCATAGTCATTTTGAGCTAAATCAGGGCCGTCGTCGATGGATTCAGGAATGGGCACCCGAATGTAAACCCGCTCCGTTCGAGTGATATAAACGGTGTCGATCTGTTTGACTTTTAGTATCTGCTGAACAACCGGCTCTGTCCGTACGGGGGCGTTTCCTTTCAGCAATACATACCCAGTACTGCCCAACAGCATCATCACTATGCCCAAGGCTGCTTTAAGCCAGCCATTTTCTGTTTTGAGTCGGCCCAACTGCATTTGGAGCACATTGGCCCGCATGGTATCCAGGTTGGCTGTGGGTGGTTCGAACGACATCCGTTCAATCATCGAACGAAAGGTTTCGTCTAGTTTGTGTGGTTCTTGCTCGCTCATATCGAACGGGTTTTAGCTTCTTTGTTCATCGTCAAAATCTTCTTCTGTAGCAGTCGGCGGGCATCTTGCAAGTTGGATTTAGAGGTGCCTTCGCCAATACCCAATTGCTTGGCGATTTCCTGGTGTTTGAATCCCTCAAAAACGTATAAGTTGAACACCATACGATAGGACGGGGGCAAGCTTTGTACCAAAAGTAATAATTCGTCGGCTGAAAGCTGGCTTTCAATATCTTCGTCGGCAATGGGTTGGGAATGGTCGTTCAACAGCGAAATGTCGTCCAATTGATGATGTAGCTTGACCATTTTTTTATAATGTTCAAGTGAAACATTGACCATAATGCGTCGTATCCAACCTTCAAACGACCCCTCATTGCGGAAGCGGTGCAGTTCCTGAAAAACTTTCATAAACCCTTCTTGCAAAAGGTCTTTGGCGTCTTCATAATCACTCACATACCGTTTGCATACCACCATCATTTTGGGGGCATACTGTTGATAGAGGCGTTCATAAGCAAATGATTCTCCCCTCAAACAGGCTTTTATGAGCTGACTTTCCGGCAAAATACTATAAAGTTTAGTGATAAATCATATGAACATATCATCTATTCGGAGAATCTTATTTTTATCATGAGAGTCAATATTTAGGAATGAATATTGTTCTCAATCCGCCTATTTCACACAAGATGACAAAAGACTCAAAAGAGTGGGGTGATCCATAAAATATAGTTGGATTTTGCACAAATCTGTGCAAAATCCAACGGACAGTAGGTCGGATTTAATTACTCCTCCGACTTATTTTTAAGGCTCATCAACAACGCATATGCCCCTTTTACTACAAAGGATTGATTGGATTTGTCGGGATTAAGTAGCTCCGTAAAGCCGTTTTCGGTGTTGCCGATTTGTACTTCTTTCATCTCAAATTCATTGGAGGCTTTCTTGATAAAAGCATAGTGCTTGCCCTCGTAGCGCACAATGGCGTCTTCGGGCAATACGTAGGCACTGTTGTTTTTGATTTCCACTTCGGCGTTCATGTATGTACCCGGAATGAGGGCCTTATCGTAGTTTTTGAAATGGCACTGAACCTCGCTCACGCGGTCGGCGGTGAGGTCTTTTCCAATCATGATGATTTCCGAAACATACCTTTTGTCGGGGCGGTTGTTGGTAAACGTCATGATTTTTTGACCAATAAAAAGTTTATCTACGTCTTTTTCAAACACCTTCAAGGCCAAGTGAATATCGGTCGGATTGATGAGCTCAAACATTACTTCGGTGGGCGAGACGTACTTTCCGATGTTGCTGTTGATTTTGGACACGTACCCGCTGATGGGCGAATAAATGTTAATGGTGCGAGAAATATTGTTTTCCCCCAGCTTTTCGGGGTTAATCCCCGCCAATTTCAATTTTTCGGCCAAGGCACTCAACAATACCCGCTGCCCTCTAAATTCCGCTTCCGACTGCTGATAGACCTTGTCACTGCTCGCTTTGCTTTGGTTGAGGTCTTTTTGGCGCAGGTACTCGTTTTCTAAGAAATTGATTTTGGATTTGGCCGTCAAATAATCCTGCTGCAACTGAATGTATTGCTGGTCTTCAATCACGGCCAAAAGTTGCCCTTTGCGCACGTTCATTCCCACCAGCAAGTCCGTGTTTTTCAGATAACCACCCATCGGTACGCTGATGGAAACCACGTTTTGGGGCGGTACTTCTATTTTTCCGTTGACTTTCAGCACCGACGAAATCTGCTTTTGCTCCAAACTTCCCGTCACGATTCCTGCGTTTTTGATTTGAATTTCGGTAAGTTGGATGATGTTTTCGTTGGCTGGTGCGGTGGTGGTTTGTTCTTCGGTTGTTTTGCTTCCGCAGGCGGTCAATAAGCCAACTAATGCGCTGAATATGAGTGTATTTTTCATGGTGATTGTCTATTTGTTGTTGAAATAATTGAGTTGGATAACGGCCTCATTCAGGTTCCGAACGGCTTCTACGTAGTCGTTTCGGACCGTCGTGGCCTGATTCACCAATTGTACCCATTCGAGGTAATTGATGTTTCCCGCAAAGAGTTGTTGGTTGGCCGTGTTCGTAATCAAACGGGCGTTAGCCAAGGCCGTATTTTCAAAATAAGCGACCGTTTGCGCGAATTTATCATACTGATTTTGAGCTGTTTTGTACTCAATATCCAATGACTGCAAACCCACTGAATAATTGCTTTCAGCCACGAGTTGAAGCACTTTGGCGCTGTTGATTTGGGCTTTTTGTGCTGCCGTAAAAATGGGAATCCCAACGCCCAACTGCACCGACTGGAATCGGTGAATGCCCGAATAAGTTTTATTGTCTGCCCCCACGCCCCGAATACTGCCGTTGTTGTACATTACCGAAAGATTGGGAAGTAATCGTGCTTTTTCGACCTCAACAGAAGCAGCCGCAATGGCTTGCTGTTGTTTCAGCAATTGCATAAACGGGTGCTCGTTCAACGACAACTCAGTAGCCGTTCTTGCGAGTTTGAAATTGTTAGCAGAAGGGGTAAAAGGGGTGGATGTATTAAGCAATAACTGAAACTGCAACTGCATCATGTCAATGTCCTGCAAAAGCTGATTGAGTTGCGTCGTGATTTGTCCCAACTGGGTTTCGGCAGTGGCTTTTTCCAGCACATTGCTTTCACCTTTCGACAAACGCAATTCGGCCCTTTTGAAAAAATCGGTGTAAAGCGTATCGGCAAATTGCAGCAATTGCCGCTTTTGTTGCAGGTACAGCAAGCCGTAAAAAACCTGCGTCACCTGTTTTTTCAACAAAACTTCCCGTACGTTGACCGCCAAAAGACTTCGTTTCCATTCCTCATTCAACAGATTTTTTTGGGTGTTATAAACTTTCGGAAAACTGAACGCCTGCCCGATGCCGATTTTTGAGTCAACATACGCACTGTTGATTTGCCCGATTTCGGCGGTTGCATTGGCCTGCGGCAAATTCTTGGCCGTTTTTATCAATGCCTGTTGGTAGGTAGAAATAAGCTTTTCGTTTTTTACCGATAAGTTGTTTTTCAGCGCTGTATCAATGGCTGCCTGCAAGGTAATGGGCGTTTGGGCTTGAGTATGTTTGCCCCAAAGTGATAATCCTAAAACCAGAAGTGTTGCGGCCGGTGTTATTTTAGGAGGTTTTACCCCCACTTTTTCAAACACCATGTATAAAACGGGCAGTACAAACAGCGTCAAAAATGTGGCAATCAACAGCCCGCCAATCACGACCGTAGCCAATGGACGTTGCACTTCGGCCCCCGCGCCGTTGCTGAGGGCCATCGGCAAAAAGCCTAAAGAGGCCACAAAAGCCGTCATCAAAACGGGGCGAAGGCGTACTTTGGTGCCGTTCAGAATAATGCTTCTTGTATCATCCAATCCGCTCGCTTTGAGACGGTTAAATTCCGCAATCAGCACGATACCATTCAATACTGCCACGCCAAATAGCGCGATGAATCCTACGCCTGCGCTGATGCTGAACGGCATCCCACGCATGGCCAAAAACAAAATACCGCCGATGGCCGACAGCGGAATGGCCGAGTAAATCAGCAAACCTTGTTTGACCGAATTGAAGGCAAAAAACAGCAGTAAAAATATCAGAATCAGCGACACGGGTACGGCAATCATCAGGCGTTCTTTGGCCGCATTAAGGTTTTCAAATGCCCCGCCGTAGGTCACATAATAGCCCGCAGGAAAGCGAATTTGCTTTTCTACTTTAGCCTGCAATTCAGTCACAATCGTCTGTACATCGCGGCCACGAACGTTGAAGCCTACCACAATTCTACGTTTGGCATCTTCGCGCTGTATTTGGTTTGGTCCTTCTTTGATTTGAACGTCGGCCAGTTGATACAGTGGAACTTGCGTTCCCTGTGGTGTGGGAATCAGCAGATTTTGAACGGCAGTCACGTCCTTTTTTTGCTCACCGCCAAGGCGTACAACCAAATCGAAGCGCTTTTCGCCTTCGAACACCATTCCACTACTTTGCCCCGCAAAAGCCGTATTTACCACCCGATTGATGTCTGCGATGTTGAGATTGTATTGGGCAATGGCATTTCTGTTGTACTGAATAATGATTTGCGGCATTCCCGATACCGCCTCCACGTAAAGGTTTTTTGCCCCTTCCACGGTGTTGATGAGACCGCCCAATTGATGAGCATAAGCCGCCAAGGTATCCAAATCTTCCCCAAAAATCTTACAAACCACATCCTGCCGCGCCCCCGTCATCAGTTCGTTGAAACGCATCTGCACCGGATACTGAAAACCAGCCGTCACGCCGGGGATTTCGGCCAAGGCCATTCCCATTTTTTCGGCCAATTCGTTAAATGTTTTTGCCGAAGTCCATTCGCTTTTGTCCTTCAAAATCACCATCATATCGCTGGCTTCCATGGGCATGGGGTCGGTGGGAACTTCTCCGCTGCCTATTTTGGTCACCACTTTTTCCACTTCGGGAAAACGACTTTTGAGAATATGGGCGGCTTTTTGGGTATTGGCAATGGTTGTGGTTAAGTTGCTTCCCGTCAATACCCTCGTGTCAACGGCAAAGTCGCCTTCTTCGAGGGCTGGAATGAACTCGCCACCCAAGGTCGAAAACACAAAAAGAGCCAAAACAAAAAGGGAAATGGTAGCGATTAAGACCGTTTTAGGAAAACTAACGACTTTGTTCAACGCATTTTGGTAGGCATTTTCTACTTTAGCCATGAGTCGGTCCGAGAAGTTGAGGTCGTGTTTTATTTTTTTACTCAAAAACACCGCACTCATCATCGGAATGTAGGTCAGTGATAATATAAACGCCCCCAACAACGCAAACGCCACCGTCTGCGCCATGGGTTTGAACATTTTGCCTTCGATGCCCTGCAAGGTAAAAATAGGCAGATACACCACCAAAATGATGATTTGACCAAATACGGCGCTGTTCATCATCTTACCCGCTGATTGATTTACCTCAGCATCCATCTGCGGCTGACTGAGTTGCGACACCCCGCTAAATTTCTTATTGTGAGAGAGTTGGTGCATGACGGCTTCGACAATAATCACCGCCCCGTCCACAATCAACCCAAAATCCAGCGCTCCCAAACTCATCAAGTTGCCGCTGACGCCGAAGAGATTCATCATAATGATGGCAAACAGCATCGCCAACGGAATCACTGATGCCACCAAAAGCCCTGCTCGGAAATTTCCCAGAAACAGCACCAACACAAAAATGACAATCAACGCCCCTTCTAAGAGGTTTTTCTCAACCGTTCCAATGGCGTTGTTTACCATTTTGGTTCTGTCCAAAAACGGTTCAATGACCACGCCTTCGGGCAGGGTTTTCTGAATTTGGGCAATGCGTTCCTTCACCAATTTAATCACCTCGCTGCTGTTGGCACCTTTCAACATCATTACCACGGCACCCGCTACTTCGCCTTGGTCGTTGTAAGTCATAGCCCCAAAACGAGTGGCAAAGCCGATTTTTACGTCGGCTACGTCGCCGATGAACAGGGGCGTGCCACCGCTGAGGCTTTTGATGGAGATGTTTTTGATGTCGTCCATGCCACCCACCAAGCCTTCGCTGCGGATGTACAAAACGGTGGAAGCTTTTTCGATGTACGAGCCGCCCGTGTTTTGGTTGTTGTTTTCGAGGGCTTTAAAAACGTCGTTGATGGTGATGTTGTTGGCCTGTAATTTGGCGGGGTCCACTTCGATGGAATACTGTTTGAGTTTTCCCCCAAAACTGCTTACTTCGGCCACGCCTTTGACGCCCAACAATTGTCGTCGCACAATCCAATCCTGAATAGTACGCAGGTCGGTTTCGTTGTATTTTCCTTCGTAGCCGTCTTTGGGACGCACCACGTACTGATAAATTTCGCCCAAACCCGTTGTAACAGGGCCCAATTCAGGCACACCAACTCCCTGTGGAATAACGGATTGCACTTTTTGCAAACGTTCCGCTACCTGTTGGCGTGCCCAGTAAATATCAGTTGCGTCGTCAAATACGATGGTCACGAGCGATAACCCAAATCGGGAAAAGCTTCGGATTTCGTGCATTCCCGATATGTTGCTGTTGGCTTGCTCAATGGGAAACGTAACGAGACGTTCTATGTCGGTCGCCCCAAAAGACGGAGCAATGGTAATGACCTGAACCTGATTGTTGGTAATGTCGGGAACGGCGTCAATGGGCAGTTTGGTAACTTCGTAGGTACCATAGCCAAGGAGCGCAATGACAAACAGCCCGACGATGAGTTTATTCCTGACGGAAAACTCAATGATTGAATTTAGCATGAAAATAGAATTTAATGAAACAACAGAACACCCTCATCGCACTTGATGAAGGATAAATAGGGAGACATACATCTCAAAAATGTTTCATTAAATGAATCGAGGTGGCTGCCAAATGGTAGAGAGGTGGGCGGCCAAAATATGCGCAGAGGTGTAATAAGAAGGATTTCCTTCTTTGATAATCGTAATGCTTGGTGATAAAGGCGTAAAACTCAGAAAGAAGTAAAGAGGAGCTTGAAACGAACTACAGTTGTCGTGTGATTGGAAAGGCAGTTTATTGTCCCGGTCGGTATCGCCGTCATCTGCGTGATTGATGGCGTAGTGATGGTGTAAGAATTGAAAAAACGAAATGGATGGGCACTTTTGTTGATGTTCCTGAAAATGCATCACAAGCACCGGTAACTTCAACAACTGGTTGAGTTCCGTTGCTGAAAAGAGGTAGATGATTAACAAAAATCTTGAGATAAGCATTTTCACGGTGCAAAAGTAGCATTTTATAAAGATAGTTTTTGTGCTAACGCCAGAAAATGACTTAAGTCATTATGTGTATAGAGAAGCATAAAGACCGATTCCCTCCCACAGATGCGTTTTCGGGATAATCGTTGGTTGGTATTATAGAGTAAAAATTTAACAAAACAATTGCGCGAACAACCTGTTCATCAGTCGTAGTATCATTTTATACTATTGACAAAACTAAAAACCAACAATGAAATCAGTTAAAAACACCATTCTCGCTTTTGCAGTAAGCCTGTTTGCCGTAAGTGCCATGGCGCAAGACAAAAAAGACGTTGTTGACATTGCCATCGGTTCGGCCGATCACACCACCTTGGTAGCGGCCGTAAAAGCTGCCGATTTGGTAACCACATTGAAAGGAGCGGGGCCTTTTACGGTATTTGCGCCCACCAACGCGGCATTCGCTAAGTTGCCTGCCGGAACGGTAGAGACCTTGCTCAAGCCTGCAAACAAGGCGACGTTGGCGGGTATTCTTACTTACCACGTAGTAGCTGGAAACCTTGATGCTACCAAAGTTTTGGCGGCCATCAAAGGAGGTATGGGAAAAGTAGTACTAACAACCGTGGCTGGCGGAAAATTAACGGCTTCGATTGAAGGTGGAAAAGTGATTTTGACCGACGAAAAAGGCGGAAAAGCAACTGTAACAGCTACTGATTTGAAAGGTAGCAATGGCGTGATTCACGTGATTGACACGGTAGTAATGCCAAAGTAAACAAGCGCCGATAAACAGGCCACATCACTGGGCGACAGGCATGGGTAATTTATCCGTGAATGTCGCCCAGTTTTTTTGTTAAGACCACCTTGGGCTTGGTAGGTGTACTTTCGTCTTATTTTTCTATTTTTACTCCCGACTCTTTCATCAACGAATCTCTGCTTCTTCATGCTTCTTAATAAACGCCAATTTCTTCAATCGCTGACTGGGTTAGCGGCCCTACCTTCCGTCAACATTGATGCGCTTTTGCCTGCCATTGCTTCCCAAACACCTGAGCAGGTAGCTCAAAAAGAGGAATTTTGGTCAGAATTACGGAAAGGTTTCACGGTTACGAAAGATTTTATTCATCTTGAAAACGGCTATTATGTGTTGGCGTCTAATGAAGTACTAGAGTCGTATATTCAGCACATCCGCGACATCAATCCCATTTCGTCTTACTACATGCGGACGCGGCAGTTTGACGATAAATTGGCAGTGCGCAAACAATTGGCCGAATTGGTCGGAGCGTCGCACGAAGAAGTGATTATTACCCGCAATACGACGGAGTCATTGGATACCATTATTTCGGGAATCGACTGGAAAGCGGGCGATGAAGTAGTAATGGCGATGCAAGATTACGGCGCAATGATTGATATGTTCAAACAGCAGGCGCGTCGTTACGGCATTGTCAACAAAATCATTTCTGTGCCCAATCATCCCAAATCGGATGAAGAAATTGTAGAATTGTACGCGCAGGCCATTACGTCCAAAACGCGTCTGTTGATGGTGTGTCACATCATCAATATTACGGGACAGATTTTGCCAGTGCAAAAAATCGCCGATATGGCCCACGCCAAAGGCGTTGAGGTAATGGTGGATGGCGCGCATGCCGTAGGTCATTTTGATTTCAAAATTCCCGACCTGCATTGCGATTATTACGGCAGCAGTCTGCACAAGTGGCTGGGGTGTCCGCTGGGCGCGGGTTTGCTGTACGTAAAAAAAGACAAAATCAAGCAGATTTGGCCACTGATTGGCGAAACAGGCTACGCCGATGATGATATTCGTAAACTTAATCACACAGGTACTCACCCCGTGCATACCGACTTAGCATTGGCGGATGCCATCAAGTTTCATCAAAAAATCGGTATTCAGCGCAAAGAAGCGCGATTGCGCTACCTGCAAAGTTATTGGACGGCGCAGGTAAGAAATCATCTCAGTATTGTGGTTAATACGCCCGCCGACCCCAAACGCCACGGAGCCATTGCTAACGTGGGCGTGACCAAGCTCAAACCCGCCGACCTCGCCAAAACCCTCATGGAAAAATACAAAATCTGGACCGTTGCCATAGACTACGCCAACGTCCACGGCGTACGCGTGACCCCGCACATATTCACCACTACCGAGGAGTTGGATACGTTTGTGAAAGCGTTGAAGGAATTGGCGTAAATAAATAATCATTCGATGAGTTAAGTCGGGTATCCATCAGAAGGATGCAGATCCGACTTAGTCTTGTAATACTGTTTTACAGGGTTATAGAATTCATCGCTTTCTAAAATGTCTTTTATATTTTGGGGCAAAATCCCATCAAAATCTTGGTAGTAAATTTGACTTAAAATCGAAAACATTCCTGTATTCTTATTTCCCATGAATTCTTCAATATCTTCTATTTTAGTATAATGTCCGGGTTGATGAAAGAAACTTATCAACTCTTCAAACGTCTTGTACATTAATAGGAGTTTTTTTAGATTAACCTCTATTGTAAGACCATCATCAATAGCCTCCAATCCATATTTGACGTGGTTTTCTATTTTATTCTTTTTCATGTCAACTTGATTTTAAAGCAAATGTGGTTTACTACATCAAAACATATAAGATTCTGATGCGGAGTGTATTATTGGAATTAAGCGCCCACAGTATCTCGTTTACAAACCCTATCTCACCTCAAAAAAATCCCCCTTCTTCCAAGTGGGTCTTGCGGGATTTTGAGCTACTAGATAGCCAATCAAAAAATTAAGTTGGGCGTATTTGCGGCCTGCCGACCAGTAAAACGTACCGCCGTTGAAGTTATCGGCGGTTTTATGATAAGTGGCTTCACGCCATTTTTTGACCGATTCTAGCAAATTAAAGTTTGGTAATGAAGTTTTGCTACCGTATTTGACGTGCAACGCTGGAATTCCTGCTCGTACGAAACTGTATTGGTCACTGCGCACAAAACGCCCCTCTTTGGGCTCTAAATCGGGTTCAACGCCCAATTTGAGGGCTTTGGCAGCCTGAGCTACCACCGTCGATAAACTGCTGTGCTCCGCACCTAAGGCCGAAATAGATTCCAACGGGGCAATAATGGTTGGCATATCGGTATTTACATTCGCGACCATTGTCTCCTTGGGTACCGTGGGATGGGCGGCAAAATAGGCCGAGCCGAGCAGCCCCATTTCTTCGGCTGTGACAATCACAAAAAGCACCGAGCGCTTGGGCTTTTCCTTCAGATGGGCGTATATACGGGCCATCTCCAGACTACACGCCACTCCCGAGGCATTGTCGTGCGCACCGTTATAAATGGAATCACCGTTGACCGCTTTCCCGATGCCAAGGTGGTCTAAGTGGGCGGTATGAACTACGTATTCATTCTTAAGTTGGGCGTCGCTGCCATCTATTTTTCCAATGATATTATAGCTTACGAAGTCTTCGTGTTGAGTCGTATAGCTTGATTGAAGGGTGGACGTAAGAGGAATGCTTACGTTTTCGCCGCGTTCCATCCTTTGTCCGATTTTTTCAAAATCTAACCCTTCGGCTTTTAATAAGTCACTTAACATTTTTACCGAAATCGCTCCCGCAATTTGTAATGGCAACCCACGGTGCGAAATAGAGCCAACCACTTTTCCTTGTTCATCCATAGAGGCGGTTTGCCCAGCAGAAGTCAGGGTGCTGCCTTGGGCTTTGAATTGTACCGCGCTGGTGGCGTAGTTGCAAGTTATAATGCCGATAGCTCCGTTTTTTATCGCATATTCTTGGGTGGTGGCGGCGTAGTTGAGGTGCAGCTTTACATTGGCCGCGAGGCTATCCGGTACTTTTTTCATGACTACGACTACCTTGCCCTTTACGTCAATGTTTTCATAGTCTTTAAAGCCCATTTCGGGCCTATCAAACCCCGCACCGACAAACACCATCGGGGCTGAAATCTCGATCGAAGTTTTTTCGGGATGTGGAAATATCAGGAATTCAGTGCCGTATTCTAAGGTTTTTGTCTCGCCAGTTTTCAGATTCAAGCGCAGCGCTAAACCCTCCTTTTTTAGGATAGACTTCCGCAAAATCACTTTTTGGGTATATCCATTCTCTTCTCCTGCGGGCTGTAGCCCAATGGTTTTGAATTGGTTGGTTACATAATCCACCGCCAGTTGGTAGCCTTCCTGCCCTGGCATACGCCCTTTTAATTTATCATCGGCCAAATACGCTACATGGGCTTTGATTTGATTGGAATCAAGTTGATTAAGGGCTTTTTTAAGCTTTCTGTTGATAACTCCTTGTGAATGAGCGAATAATGGGATAAATATTAAAAATACTAGTTTCTTCATTTTTTGGTGTTTTTGGGGAAATGGTCAGCCTGCAAAAATAGACTATTTGCGGACTAACTCATGAAAATCACCGCATTAATGAACCTTCCAGTGGGATAATTTGCTAACCTTAGACTTGGGCTTTACGTACAATTGATGTACTTTGCGTAAGTGGCGAAGCAAAAACAGCCTTTGGCGTGGGCTTCGCAATCAACCATTGATTTATTGATTTCAGATGAATTTTGAAGATTTTAACCTCAATCGCCAACTGCTCAATGCCATTGCCGATGCGGGGTATGAGGTGCCGTCTCCCATTCAGGAACAGGCTATTCCGCTTGTTTTGGAAGGGCATGATGTGTTGGGAATTGCGCAGACCGGAACGGGAAAGACCGCCGCGTATGTATTGCCGCTATTGATGCGTATCAAGTACGCGCAGGGGATGCACCCTCGGGCACTTATTTTGGCACCAACGCGTGAATTGGTGATGCAGATAGGCGCTGCTCTCGGCGAATTGGCAAAATATACTGACTTGCGGCACATCGCCATTTATGGCGGTTTGGGCCCAAAAACCCAAATTGAAGCTCTGCAAAAAGGAGTCGATATTGTGGTGGCTACGCCGGGGCGTTTCTTGGATTTGTACCTGCGCGGTGAGATTGTGGTGAAGCAGTTGACCACGCTCGTGATGGATGAAGCTGACAAGATGATGGACATGGGTTTCATGCCTCAAATCAACCGAATTTTGGAAGTAATTCCCCGAAAACGTCAGAATCTGCTGTTTTCGGCTACGTTTCCTGCAAAAGTAGAACGACTTTCGGAGAACTTTCTGGAAGGTCCCATTCGTGTGGAAGTCACACCTCAGGCCACTACGGCCGCACGCGTTGACCAAATCATTTATGAAGTCCCCAATTTTAGAACAAAGATTAACCTGCTCGAATTATTGGTGCAGGATGCCGCCGTTTTTGAGCGTGGTATGGTTTTTGTGCGCTCTCGCGAAAATGCCGAAAATATCTATAAATTCCTGAAACGGAAGGTAGTGACCGAAGATGAAGTACGGGTCATTCACGCCAACAAAGGCCAAAACACGCGTATCAATGCGATGGAGGCTTTTAAAGAAGGAAAAGTGCGGATTTTGATCGCCACCGATGTGGCCGCCCGGGGCATTGATGTTACGCAGGTGAGTCACGTGGTCAACTTTGATGTGCCGCTGATTTACGAAGATTATGTACACCGCATTGGGCGTACGGGTCGGGCCAATCAGGAAGGGAATGCCATTACGTTTGTGACCATTGCAGATGATTATCACATTGCCAAAATTGAAAAAATCATCCGAATGACCATTCCTCGACAGCCTTTGCCAGAAGCGTTGGAAGTGCCAGAAACGCCTTTCGAAGAGCAGCAAGCCTTGTTGCGAGAGTTGGATGAACAACGACGCAAGGATGATCCAACTTTTAAGGGGGCATTTCATGAAAAGAAAAATAAAAAAGTTGTACATTCGAAGCCTAAAAATGCGAATCCGCAAAAAAGAACAGCCTCGTCAGCGAAAAATTCTTTTAAGAGACGAAAAAAGTAAATTTGGCATAATAACCCTTTGAAAGCATCGTTTTATAAGACGTTCTGATGAGTTGGTAGCGATGAAAAAAATACAGGCATTCAGTTATTTGGTATTCGGATTGTTAATTGTGCTGGAAAGTAAGGCGCAAACAATGCAGTTTGTTACGAGCAGCCGCCCGGCTGATACCAGTAACAAAGCAACCGGGGCTGCTTCCGAGGCTACAGTGGTGAAAAATCTTCACCTGCTACCCCTTTTTGGAGAAGTAGCCAAAAGTGGCGCGCAAATTGAATTTGAAATTAATTTTCTTAACGATTGCGACCAAAACTTTACTACCCGTAAGGAAGCCAGCGAGTTTTTCTCGGCGCGTGGTTGGGAGTATTTGGACGAAGGCGACCTCGATACGGCCTGTTATCGTTTTAATTTGGCCTATTTGCTCAATCCACAAAATGCCGACACGTACTGGGGTTTAGGAGTGGTGTGTTTCCAACAAGGTCACATCACCGACGCTGAGCGTATGCTCCGCAAAGGTGTTGACCTTGACTCAACCAACGTAGGTATGCTGGTTGACTTGGCTACCGTTGATTTGATACACTTTAAAGAAAGCAGTGATAAATGGGAGTTGATGGAGGCAGAACAAATTCTCAATCGAGCCATTCGTCTGGATACTACCTTTGCTACGGCTTATCTCAAAAAGTCGGTGTTGGAATTTCATAAAGGCAATTATGACGCTTCTTGGGACAACTTACACAAGACCCGAGTGCTGGATATTGAATTGTTGGATTATGATTTTATGAAAGAACTCCTCGCCAAAAAATGTGACCCGCTGGGTATTTTTAGTACGCCCAATTAAGGTATTTTATCCCCTCAAACCGTCCGTGTACTACACAGTTAGACGGGCAGGAGGTAACACCAACAATGATTCTCTCCATCACCGCTGCTGATACGTATCCCCTCCGCCACCAAGTTTTGTGGCCTGACAAACCCTTTGAATTTGTAAAAGTCCCCGAAGATGAAAATGGGCTTCATTTTGGCTATTTTGTCGATAATCAACCTGTATCAGTAATTTCGCTCTTTGTGGATGACCATCAGGTGGCCCGCTTCCGAAAGTTTGCTACTCATCCTGATTTTCAGCGCCAAGGGCTAGGAAGCGCCCTACTCGAAATTGTTTTTGAACGTGCTATTGAACTTCAAGCGACGCGCATTTGGTGCGATGCTCGGCTCGACGCTAAGCCTTTTTATGAACGTTTCGGTATGAAACAAGAAGGCGATACTTTCTTCAAAGGAGATATTCCCTACGTAAAAATGAACCTCATTTTTTGAGTGGTAAATATTGGTAAAGGTTTCCCCAAACGGGTGCTTACTACGCTTATTTTTGACTTATTATTGCTCATTTTGGGGCAATAAGCTCATTTTTTTTTCAGTCATGAGGCTTATGGGAATTTTTTTCTACAATTTGCTGTGGAATACTTTTTTTGATAATTTGTCATACATAACTTGTACCTCTTTGGTCCCCGTTTAAGTGATTTTAGCCAAGAAAGGTAATTTACAACGAATGTTTGATGTGCCAATTAGCTAAAACAAATATTGAACGGGAGGGCTCGTACAGCTCTAACTGCGACAACGATTAACCAGTGCGTGCGCACTTAATAATGATGAACAGCGAATCTGCGAAACATGTCTTCTCCGAAAAAGTTGATGATTGGTTAATGGGTTTTTATGACGCCTTCGAGTTTGTAAAGTTGGTTTTTAGAGAGGCATTTTCTGGGGGCTTTGAGTTTACCGAATTTGTTCGACAATGTTATTCCATCGGCCTCAAATCCCTGCCGTTGATTTCCCTGACGGGGTTTGTCACGGGATACGTTTTTACCAAACAATCGCGCCCCTCCCTGATGGAATTCGGGGCTACCTCGTGGTTGCCGTCGTTGGTGACCATTGCCATCGTGCGGGCGTTGGCACCGCTGGTTACGTCGCTGATTTGTTCAGGAAAGATAGGGTCGGGCATTGGCGCTGAGCTGGGTTCGATGAAAGTGACCGAGCAAATAGATGCCATGGAAGTGTCGGCGGTCAATCCGATTCGTTTTTTGGTTGTTACGCGCGTAGCGGCTGCCACCATCACGATTCCCATTTTATCTTTTTACTGCGCTTTGGTGGCGTTGGCGGGCGCTTTTCTTAACGTGACGGTCAACGAAGAAACCAACGTGCTGGCCTTTCTGGAGCATGGATTCGACAGTATCGTTTTCTTGGATATTATTACGGCGGTAGTCAAAGCTACCTCTTTTGGGTTTACCATCGGAATGATTGGGTGCTATAAGGGTTTCAACGCCACCAATGGTACCCAAGGGGTAGGCCAAGCTGCCAATTCGTCGGTGGTGTTATCCATGTTTCTGATTTTTATTGAAGAATTATTTATTGTTCAAGTAGCTAATTGGTTTCGCTAAATCTGCACGCAATCATGGAGAAAACGATTGAAATAAAGAATTTATATAAATCGTTCGGGAGCCTGCACGTATTGTCGGGGGTAGATCTGGATGTGCATGAAAATGAAAATGTAGTGGTATTGGGACGGTCAGGAACGGGAAAGTCGGTGTTGATTAAAATTATTGCGGGACTACTCACTCCCGACCGTGGACAGGTAAAAGTATTTGGCCAATCGGTTGCTGATTTGACGGCTAAAGAACTGAATGCGTTGCGGTTGAAGATTGGTTTTTCGTTTCAGAGTAGTGCGTTGTACGATAGCATGACGGTGCGGGAAAACTTGGAGTTTCCACTGGTTAGAAATCTAAAAAACATGACCCGCAAAGAAATAGATAAAGCCGTTGATGAGGTCATCGAAGCCGTAGGTCTGAAAAAAACGTTGGACCAAATGCCTTCTCAACTTTCGGGGGGGCAGCGCAAACGGATTGGAATAGCCCGTACCCTCATCATGAACCCTAAGATTATGCTGTACGATGAGCCAACCGCAGGACTTGACCCCATTACGTGTCAGGAAATCAATGATTTAATGAATCAGGTAAAGGAAAAATACCGCACCAGTTCTATCATCATCACGCACGATTTAACCTGCGCCAAAGAAACAGGTGACCGGGTGGCGATTTTGTTTGATGGCAAATTTGCGTACCAAGGCACGTTTGAGGAGGTTTTCGGCAACCCCGACCCCCGCATTCGTAGTTTTTATGATTACAATTTTATCGAACCAAAACTTCAGAATTAATATGAAATCAACGTCAAGGTCGGAAAGCTATAAAGTAAAAGTGGGGATTTTTGTGGTACTTGGGATTATGATTTTGGTCGCGGGGATTCTTATGGTGGGCACTTTGCGCAAAACCTTCGTGAGTAAAATTGATGCCTATGCCATCTTAGACGACGTAAATGGCCTTACCAAAGGCAGTAACGTGTGGTTTTCGGGTGTCAAAGTCGGCACCGTGAAGCACGTTGCTTTCGTCGAAAATTCTAAAGTAAAAGTGACCTTTGGTATTGAAGAATCTTCCCAAAAATTTATCAAAAAAGACGCCAACGTCAAAGTCAGTACCGACGGTTTGATTGGCAACACCATCATTGTGATTTCGGGTGGCTCACCAGAAGCCGAAATCGTGGAAGATGGATACCAGTTTAGGGTCTTAAAAGAAGATTCTCAACAGGATATGCTGAAAACATTGCAGGAGAATAACAAAAATTTACTGGCCATTACGGCTGATTTCAAAGAATTGGTTCGTGGTATCAAAGGCGGAGAAGGTTCGGTAGGGAAGTTGTTGACTAAAGATGATTTATACCAAAAATTAAATTCAACCCTCACTGGATTGGAAGCCGCCACGCTCAACGCCAAGGCCACGACCGTATCATTGGCGCAGTTTTCCAAAAACTTGAACACGCAGGGAAACTTTGTCAATGACTTGCTGACCGACAAACAGATGTACGGCGATTTGAAACAAACGGTCAGTACGTTGGGAGAAACCTCGCGAAACTTGAAGGAAACTTCCACTTCGGCCAAGGGGATGGTGGCCGATTTGCGGCAGACAACCAATCAAATCGCCAACGACAAAACCAGTACCGTCGGGGTACTTTTGCACGACCCCAAAACGGCCAATAACGTAAGAAATACGCTTCAAAATCTCGAAAGTAGCTCGGCCAAATTGGACGAAAACATGGAGGCTTTACAGCATAACATCTTGCTTAGAAGGTACTTCCGTAAGAAAAAGAAGGAGGAAGTAAAGCCCGATACCTCAACACAGGTGACGACGCTCGAAAAAATGCCTTGATTCCTAAAAACTAAAAGGCGCTTAATTTTGGTTATGTAAAGCAAATGACCCCACACATCTTTGCTTTGCATAACCTTTTTTGTTTATGGCTAATTTATTTTCTCCCTTGCACCTGAGAGGTGTTGAACTCAAAAATCGAATTGCGATTTCGCCCATGTGTCAATATTCGGCTACCGATGGATTTGCCAATGATTGGCACCTAGTTCATCTCGGAAGTAGGGCAGTGGGCGGCGCTGGGTTGGTGATTACTGAAGCCACGGCGGTCTCCCCCGAAGGGCGAATTTCTCCTGGCGATTTGGGGATTTGGAAAGATGAACATATCCCTTTTCTAAAGCGTATTACTGATTTTATCCACCAAAACGGCAGTGTGGCGGGCATTCAATTGGCCCACGCTGGACACAAGGCCAGCTCACATAAACCGTGGGACGGTGGCCGTTACGCCTCACCCGAAGAGGGAGGTTGGCAGCCCGTAGCCGCGAGCGAACATGCGTTGTTGGCCGATGATAAAAAAGCGAATGCGCTTACCGCAGAAGGAATCCATCAGGTGATTGATGATTTTAAAGCGGCGGCGCATCGAGCGTTGGCGGCGGGTTTTCGGGTGATTGAAATTCATGCGGCGCACGGATATTTGCTCAATGGTTTTTTGTCGCCGTTGGTTAATCAGCGGACAGATGAATACGGTGGAAGTTTTGAAAATCGTATACGATTATTACGCACCATTGTGAAAGAAACAAGGGGTATTCTTGCCGATGATTTTCCGTTGATTGTCAGAATTTCGGCCTCAGATTGGGTCGAAGGCGGCTGGACGATCAATGATTCCGTGGCGTTGGCCAAGGTTCTCCACGAAAATGGGGTGGATTTGATTGATTGCTCGTCGGGTGGGTTGGCGCCGCCGAGTGCCATTAAAATAGGGCCGAATTATCAGGTTCCTTTTGCCGAAACCATTAAAAATAAAGTAGGTATCAAAACGGGTGCTGTAGGAATGATTACGGAAGCGAGCCAAGCCGATGAAATCATCGTAGCCAACAAAGCCGATTTGGTATTGATTGCCCGTGAGTCGCTCCGAAATCCGATGTTTCCGCTCTCGGCGGCACACGAGTTAGGGCATGATGTACAATGGCCGATTCAATACGTGCGAGCCCAAAAGAAACGTTAGTTTGAGAGGATTGGCAAGTTTTTAAAACTTGCCAATCCTATAAGATAGTCTCTTCGGGTAGCGAGAAGGTAGTATTAGAAATGCACGGTGGATGCCTTATCCTACTGAACTCAAATCGCTCACCCAACATGAGATTATTTTCCCTCTTTTTTTTGCTTATTTCACTTTCCTCGGCCTATGCCCAAAACTGGTACAAAGGCAATCTGCACACGCACTCGCTTTGGAGCGATGGCGACGATTATCCCGAAATAATCATGGATTGGTATAAAGCCAACGGGTATAACTTTGTCGGGTTATCAGACCATAATACGTTTCAGGAAGGAGAAAAATGGGTGAATGTGCCGCGTGTGCCCGAGCGTCGGCGTACGTTTGAGCGTTATTTGCGCACGTTTGGGCCTGATTGGGTCACGTACAAAAAAGGGCCTAACGATTCCCTGAAAGTACGCCTGAAAAACTTGCAGGAATACCGCAGTTATTTTGATGACCCGGGTAAGTTTCTCATTATCAAAAGTGAAGAGGTTTCAACAAGCTACGATAGCAAGCCGATTCACATCAACATGACCAACGTGCAGAACCTCATTCGCCCGCAGCGAGGCAATAGCGTAGCCGAGGTGATGCAAAACAATATTGACTTGGTGGTAGCGCAGCGCCGCCAAACGGGACAGCCTATGTTTCCGCACATTAATCACCCCAATTTTTACTATGCCATCACCGCGCAGGACTTGATGCAGCTACGGTACGAGCGTTTCTTTGAAGTTTTTAATGGGCATCCGATGGTTAATAATTACGGTGACGAAAAACGCGATGGCACCGAGGTGATGTGGGATAAAATCAACGTTCATTTTGTACAACAAGGGCGCCCGTTGATGTACGGTTTGGCCACCGACGACAGCCACAATTATCAGTTTTTTGGCTTAGAATACAGCAATACGGGTCGTGGTTGGGTTATGGTCAATGCCGCCGATTTGTCGCCGCGCTCACTGATAGAGTCGCTGGAAGCGGGGCGGTTTTATGCTACATCGGGCGTAGAATTAGAGAAACTTGTTCAAACGCCGTCCAGTATTTCTTTTAAGATAAAAGCGGAGCCCAATGTCAATTATACCATTCAATGGATTGGACTGAAAAAAGGGAAAGAAAAAACCGAAATTTTTAAAGAAATAAAAGGAAATGAAGCGAACTATACCTTGGCCGAAGATGATTTGATGGTGCGGGCTAAAATCATTTCCACTAAACCAAAATACAACCCGTTTAGCGCAGGAGACGTAGAAACGGCTTGGGTTCAGCCCATTGCGAAGCTTCAAACACCGCCCGTAAAACCCGGCGTAACGCCTCTTCCTAACGCCCACGCGCACAATGATTACGAGCAATCACGCCCATTGTGGGATGCGCTGGACCAAGGATTTACGAGCGTAGAGGCCGACGTTTACTTAATCAACGACACGCTATTTGTAGCGCACGAACGCCCAACGTTCAACAATCCTGCGCATACCTTAGAAAATTTATACTTAAAGCCGTTGGCCGAGCGCATTGCTCAAAACGGAAATCAAGTTTATGGAGGTTATAAAGGCCCGGTGTATCTCATGATTGACTTCAAAACCGAGGCCGAAAGTACTTACAAAGCCTTAGACAAATTACTCCAAAACTATCGTACAATTCTTACTTCGTATAAAGGAAATAGTCCTAAAGCAGGGCCCGTGACGTTGTTTATTTCGGGTAATCGCCCGATTGAGACGTTGAAAAAATCAAAAGAGCGATTGGCTTCGTTGGATGGGCGACCTGCTGATTTGGGTAAGAAACTGAGCGCTCAATTGATGCCCGTGGTGAGTGATAATTACGCAAACCATCTTTCGTGGCGTGGCAAGGGTGAAATGCCCGAAGAGCAGTTTCAAAAATTGAGTCAATTGGTAAAAAAGGTACACGCCGAAGGAAAAAAACTCCGCCTCTGGGCTTGCCCCGAAGACCCAGTCGTTTGGAAAAAACTCCGTGAAGCAGGCGCTGATTTTCTCAGTACCGACCAATTGGAATTGGTGAAGGAGTTTTTGTTGACGAAGCCTTGAAGGTTTTGGTTATTTAATCATCGCGGACTTTGCCTCCTTGGCTCTTAAATAATGTAAAAAAGGGTAGCCCATAGAGGAATATAAAAAAGCCCTTCCCAATCATTGGGAAGGGCTTTTTTATATTCATTGAGGAATTTTAAATTATAATCCCGCAATCAGCTTCTGGTTCAGAACCACGTAATCGTCGTTTTTGGCTTGTTTAGCCATTTCCATCGACTTCATGGCGGTGGCTTTTGCGCCGGCTTTGTCGCCTGCTTTAGCCTGTACTTTGGCTTTTAGGTGCATTACCCAATACGCGGTAGGCTGGGCTTCAACGGCTTTGTTGGCCCATTCCAACGCTTTGTTGATGTCTTTGCCGTTGTCAAAATAATAGCTGGCAGCTTGGAAATACGGGCGGCTGTCTACGGTCATGGCGGTGTTGATTTGTGCCATGATTTTAGAATCGATGTCGGCTACAACTGGGATTTGTACGGCGGTATTTTCCCACAGGATTTGAATATCGGCAGAAGAGGCGGTTAGGTTACCCAAAATGATGGTAAAATTCTCAATCATCATCGGCAATTGCATCGATTCTACTTTGAAACGAGCTACATCGTCTTCGGTTTTATAGCCCGTTAAGCCGCTGTTGTTAGCACCTTTGTTGATGATAATTTCCCAATCGTTGGCGGTTGGTACGGAATAGATAGCGTAAGAACCTGCTTTCACTGGTACTCCACCCACTTTTACATCTTCGCCGAAGGTTACTTTGGTAGCTGCATTGGCACCTGTTCTCCAGATTTTACCAAAAGGCACCAAATCACCAAAAATTTTACGGCCTTTTGCGGCGGGGCGAGAATAAGTGATTTCGATGGAAGAAAGCGCAAAGTCTTGCTTGAGGGTTTGGGTTGGACTGGGAGCGGGTGTCTTGATTCCCTGGGCCGATGCGCCTACTGAAAATAAGACAAAAAGAAGTACAACAACTTTTTTCATTTGATTTTTGAGGGTTTTGTTTTGATAAGTAATGTGCGTAGTCTATCGACTGTTAGCAGAAGTGTAAACTCAATTATCAGTCAAATAATTCAAAAAAATGAAGTTAAAGTGAAGCATTTGTGTCAATAACGCAAGCGAGTACTGATTTATATCATCATTTTCATGCTGAGAAATGTCGATTTTTGAAGGGTTGGGAATGCGTTTATACCCCTTCGTCGAATCATTTATTAAAACACTGTTTTCCACATGTCAACACAACATACATTTCATATTCCCGTCATGGGGCTGGGATTTACGATGGAATCGCCCATTAAAGTGGCGAGATTTGGGATTTCGTCGGTTATTTCTATCATCGAAGACGAACTGATGGAGCGCCTCCGCGAGTTGTACAGCCCGTGGGTAAATGAGACTTTTGTTCCCATCACTGAGCAGGTGGAAGATTGGCGCGCCAAACGAATTCAGTCATACCTCAATCTGGTCAATCGGATTGTGACACAACAGGTAGAAAAGCTCCGAAATCTACCGTTTGTGATGGGAACCGAAATTGTAAAATACTTCGAACTCCTCCCTGATGATTCGTCGGTCAAAGCACTTTACCATGCCATGATGTCGTTGGAGGAAGGTGAAGCCAAAGCACAGTTGCAAGAAAAACTACGGGGTGAAATCAAAGCGGGAGCCATTGATGTCAACATCATGGCGAAAGTAGACCGAAATAATTATACCAAAGACGGAGAAATGTTGCCCAAAGAATTTTCAGACGCTCTTTCCAGTTTACGAGGTTTTGCCCAAAGTGATTTAGAATCATCGGTGGTTTTCTCGGCGGGATACAATCCGCGTTTGTACGCTTACATTGACACTTTCAGTGACTTTTTTCCAGATGAAAAAGGCTATTTAAAAAAGAAGATTGTATTGAAGGTAAGCGATTATCGCTCGGCCTTGACCCAAGGTAAAATATTGGCCAAAAAGGGTTTGTGGGTGTCAGAATTCAGAATTGAATCGGGATTGAACTGCGGCGGCCATGCTTTTGCGACCGATGGCTTATTGCTGGGGCCAATCATGGAGGAATTTAAAGCCAATCGAGAAGCACTGGCGGCGGAGTTGTGGACGATGTGCAACCAAGCCCTGACGGCCAAAGGTGTACCTACGTTTGAAACCCAACCTGTACTTCGTGTCACGGTGCAGGGAGGCATTGGCACGGCCAACGAAAATTCCTTTTTGCTCGACTATTATCAGGCCGACGCTACGGGCTGGGGCAGTCCGTTTTTGTTGGTGCCCGAAGCCACGAGTGTCGACGAAAATACGCTCCAAGCACTCGCTACCGCTAAGCCTGATGATTATTATTTGAGTCATGCCTCACCGCTGGGAATTCCGTTCAATAACTTTCGGAAAAGTACCGCTCAGCATCAGCTGGCGGCACGGATTGCGAAGAATCGTCCGGGAAGTCCTTGCTATAAAAAGTTTTTGGTGGCCAATACCGAATTTACCGAAATTCCGATTTGTGCGGCTTCTCGCCAATACCAGCATCTGAAAATCAATCAGTTGAAAGAACAAAACCTTTCGCCCCAAGCCTACGAGGCGCAGCTGGCAGAAGTAACGGAAAAGGATTGCCTTTGCGAAGGGCTGGGCGCGTCGGCGTTGTTGAGTGAAGGGCTCAAACCTGCGCACAACCTCAACGCCGTGACGATTTGTCCGGGGCCCAATTTGGCGTATTTCTCGGGGGTGTTTACGTTGCAGCAGATGGTTGACCACATTTATGGGCGCCTGAATTTGCTCAACTCCGTGAAGCGTTCCAACCTGTTTGTGAATGAATTAAGAATGTACGTAAAATATTTTGACGATGAGTTGAAGAAAAGTGCAGACAATCTAACCACCAAAAAGGTGCGCTATCTGCAACTCTTTCAAAACAATCTTTTGCAAGGCGTCGCTTATTACAAAGAACTCATTCCTTCTCTCAAAAACGAAGCGGAACGTTATTTGGAAGAGATGAAAGAGGAGTTAAATCAGTTTGAAAACACGATAAGAAATAAGACGGTGCCCGTTCCGGTGAGTGCCTAAACGTAGGATATTTGTTTAGTGGGTTTAATTGTTTCTAGTGGTCAGCAAGTTTTGCTGACCACTTTTTTGTTTTTGTAAAACCTTGGAAAAAGAAAGGGGTTAGTAAACAGATTTGTTCATTAATTGTAAAATTGATAAATTACATCCGAAGGAATTTTGATTATGAATAAAGTTGCAATAATCATTCTTGTATTTCTTTGCTGTTCATTTGATGAGCCAAGGCTTAATAGCTTCTTTGTGAGTAAATACAATGGATGTGTTTTGAAAATGAATAAGAGCATCAGGAAGAAATTAAAATGGGAGATGTTTACTAATGGTTCTATAAAGCCAATTTATTCAATTCCAGACAGTGGTTTCTATAATAAAGAGGGAATTGTTACAAACGATTGCAGAAAAGTAATTTTTATAAATGATTACCCAATTGGAGAAAAACCCAATGATTCTGAGAAAATGCTCTTTTTTTATGAAGATGGCCATCATACTTATACCTACAGTTGGAAGGATTTTCAGGTTGACAGCTTAATGATAAGAAGAAGTATAGGTCACTTTGAGTGGTTATTGGATTTTGAATTACAGGATGAAGAACGTAAATTTACGTTGATAACGCGTGATTGGTGGGAATACGAATTTGTAACTTTAACAGGTAAATTTTTGATAAAAAAAAGACCTGTAGGGTTTGATGAAAACACTATAATTGTGCGGGGTAAATTTTACAGAAGTCCTGCTACAACCAAATCAAGGATGTATATTACAAAGCAATTAGCGGGTAAAACTGTACAGGAAAAATATATTGACTTTGACGCTAATCGATTTGGTATTGGGACATGGAATAGTGTTCTTATGATACGAGACGGGGAAGATATTACTCCTGAAAAGTACCGTCGTTTTTTTTAAATGCATTAAATCATATTAAAATGATGACTACAATCACCAAAAATACTACTCCCGCTGAAATTGAGAAAAAACTCAAAAAAAGCGCAACCTAAACCGCTCGGATTAGATACCAGTAAATATTTTGGTAAAGTAAAATGGAAGGAAGATCATTTAAAATTTTAGCAAGAATTTAGGGAAAAGTGTTTTATTGAATTTTGAGCCTATATCTTTGCATCTGTCCCTTGGGCTATGCAAATACACAGCCCAAGGGTTGTAGCATTTAATTCTTCTGCTTCTTAGCCAGTTTTTCCTCTAACACTTTCATATAATACCCTCCCACGACCGAGCGGGCGGTGAATCCTACACGCTTGGCGTTGGGGGTTTCGTGCCAATCGGTAAGGGGTGTGCGAGGTTGGGTTTCGTTGGCAAATTTCCAAACCGGCTGCATCAGGGATTGAAAATCAGCGGGCGATTGCGCCAGTACGGCCGTCCACAAAATCCAGTCGGATTTGGTATAGGTCTTGCGACTGTCGAGCGGTAGGCCGTAGGGTTGCTGTATTTTGAGGTAATATTTGATTTCCTTCTCCGCCACCGAAGGGGGGAAAACGTTAAATTTCAACAGCTTGTCCCAAACCAAATTGTACTTCTGTGACCATGTATTGCCCTTGTCGAACGTCAAGGCGTAGTGGTCGCCCACATCGGCCATCGTTTGCCAACGCGTGGCTAGGCTGCGGGCCAAGTCGAGGTATTTCTTGCCAGTAGCCGCGTCTCCGATTTTCTGAGCAAGCTGTCCGTAAGCGGCAATCCCCAAAATAGCTTTGATGGAAAGGTTGGCGTTACGGGCCAAATGCCCCGCAAAATCGTCGGTGCAAAGCTGATTGGCAGGGTCAAAACCATCCCTTTCTAGAAATTCCACCCAAGTAGAGAGCGTTTTCCAGTGTTGTTTGGCAAAATCTGCGTTTCCTTCGGCGGCGGCAACGGCGGCCGTAAGCAGGAGCATATTGCCGCCTTCTTCCACGGGCATGTCTTCGGGGTAAGTTTGTCCGTTGGCTAGTGGATAGGTTCCTACGTCATGGGCAGGGAAGGGCTTGGTCCATTGACCGCTTTCGCTGTAATCGAAGATGGGTCGCAACATTCCTTTCATCAACTCGATATTGTATGCCAAAAACAACGGTGCCGAAGGGTACGTCACATCTACGGTGCCGATGGAGCCGTTAGAGAAGTTTTCTTTTGAGAAAAACAACAGCTCACCGTTGGGTTTGGCCACTATTTTGTGGGCAGCAATGGCTTGACGATAGGCTAAGTTGCAGAGTTCGGCGTATTGTTTGCCGCCCACTTTGAATGCGTCGTTTTCAATGGTTTTATCGAATTCGGCACATTTTATTTGAATAGCGGGATACTCTTTTTCGGCCAATGTCAGGAGTTGTTCGATGGTCACTTTACCCGTCCGATTCCACCACGGGCGCAAATTTGTGCCAAAATACTGAACCGAGTATACGTCATCGTATGCCAGGAGCAAATGACTTGTTTTAAGCGTGTTTTCTACTTTTCCAACGTTAACAATCGCGCTCAAGGCCATGTCGGTGGCCGTACCTACAGAAACAGCAGTCGATGAGGTTTGAATGTTAACAAAGTTTTCTTTCAACGCCCTAAATGCACCGCTTGCGAGTTGGGTTTGTCCGTTTTGAGGAACCGCTAAGTAGGCATAACCCCAGTCAATGCGTACATCATCGCCTTTTTTCTTGAGCAGCGGTTGCTCTTTGGTGCCGATAGACAGCCAGTTTAGGTTGGCTGCTTTACCGTTGTTTGTTACTACTTCTTGATTGGGTAAGTTGGTAGCAACGGTGCCTGCTATTCCCGTAAACAATTGTACATCGTGGGGTTTGGCGTCGTTGGATTGCACCGAATAAGTGATGTAGCTGACGGGCCGAGCCGTTACTTCAAGGTCGTTTAATAAAAGAGGGGACAAAAAGCTGACGGTCAGATTTATACCTCCCGCCTTGAAGCTATATGTTGTTTTGGTGGCGGTAAGTTCGGCCTTGGTTTGCTCGGCCAACGGAAGCGGCTCGGCTTTAATTTCTTGGGCAAGGCCCGCGTCAATAAAGGCATTTCCGCTGGTGTGCAGTGCATAAATCGTCAACAGGTTTTTGCCTTTTTTTAATGTTTGCAGTGCTTTGGCGGGAATAGTGTACGGACGGTAATCTTCTGCTACGCTGTGATGTTCATAGAGGGGAATACCGTTGAGAAACACTTCTACTTCGTCGTTGTAGGCCAGCATTAGTCGAAGGGCGCTTGGGTCGGTTTGGCCGTCCCAATCAAACGTGCGCCGAATCCAGACCCCACCTTTGGTCCAAGAAAGGTGACTGCGGTCGGTGTGCGAACCAAACGGAAGTCGCCCCGTTTGCCATTTAGCATCGTCAAAATTGCCTTCTTTCCAACTTTCACTAGGCTTTTCAAAAGTGTATTTGACCGCGACGTTGGCATCGGCTCCCGTGGATAAAACGGATTTATATTGGATGGGCGTTGCACCCATAAATTGATAGGCTTTGCCATCTACGCGCACAATCCCTTCCATTGATTGTGGCTTGCTGGTCCAGTGGGTAGTTGCTACATCCGTCAGGCGGTCACCCTCCGACCAAATGCTAAAATAAGGATCGTGGGTAATGAGCGGATAGGCCGGTGGGCGGAGGGTTTGGGCTTGTAGGGTGAGGGACAAAAGCGCAATGAGGCAAAGCGAATAGCCAAATGCGGCATTTACATAAATTCGTTGTTGCATGGGTTTCGGGGTTACTTTTTGGATTCTAAGATATGGCGTTAGATTATAAAAACATTTGTTTTATGGTTATACTCAATTAAAAATGAACGGCTTTTATAGTAGTGCTAAGATTTTGCCAATATTTTGGGGTAAATGATGATACACAACCATGAAAATTCAAAACTTGATTTCCAATTTTCATGGTTGTGCTCCAAAGAAATGTGTATTTGTCATGAGTTAGATACATAGATTGCTATTTATTTGTTAAAGCAACTATTGCCTTGGCATTTTTATTTTGTAATTTAGCGCATACTTTTTTGTATCTTATTGTGAAAAATTATGCCTATTTATCATAAACTCGGCAAAATTCCTCCCAAACGGCACACTCAATTTGAGAAGCCCGACGGAGGACTATACTACGAACAACTTTTTGGCACCGTCGGCTTCGATGGAATGTCGTCATTGATGTACCATGTGCATCGGCCCACGATGGTCAAAGAGATTTTGTCAGAAACGGATGTTTCTCCTAAAATCGCCGTCGAAAAGGGAATAAAAGCGCGGCTCCTCAAAGGCTTTGACGTACCGCCGAAAGAAGATTTTTTAGAAAGCCGAACAAGGCTTTTGGTCAATAGCGATGTGCATATCAGTCTGGCGGCACCGCGCCAATCGTTGACCTCATATTTTTACAAAAATGCTGATGCCGACGAGTTGTTGTTTATCCACCGAGGTTCGGGAAAACTGCGTACTCAACTCGGAAATATTCCGTTTGAATACGGTGATTATCTGGTCATTCCAAGGGGTATTATTTATCAAATCGAGTTTGATTCTGAAGATAATCGGCTGCTGATTACGGAGTCTTTTCATCCGATTTATACGCCCAAGCGGTACCGAAATTGGTTTGGACAGTTGCTCGAACAGTCGCCTTATTGTGAGCGTGATTACAAACTTCCCGAAGAACTCGAAACCCACGATGTAGAAGGAGATTTTGTAATGAAAATCAAAAAACAGGGGAAAATCTACGAAATGCTCTACCCTACGCATCCGTTTGACGTGGTTGGGTGGGATGGATACAATTTTCCCTATGGCTTTTCGATTCATAATTTTGAGCCTATTACGGGGCGTATTCATCAACCACCGCCTGTACACCAGACCTTTGAGACGAGCGCATTTGTGGTGTGTTCGTTTTGTCCGCGACTGTATGACTATCATCCTAAGGCCATCCCAGCACCCTACAATCATTCTAATATCGACTCTGATGAGGTGATTTATTACGTAGATGGTGATTTTATGAGTCGAAACAACATTGAGCAGGGGCACATCACGCTCCATCCGGGCGGTATTCCGCACGGCCCCGCGCCGGGCGCGTATGAGCGGAGCATTGGTAAAAAAGAAACCATCGAGCTCGCCGTCATGATTGATACGTTTCGACCGTTGATGGTGACCGAAGAAGCCCTCAAAATTGATGATGGAAAGTATTACCAGAGTTGGTTAGCCTAATTTTTGCCATTTTTATCCTTACTCACCCTTTCAAGACCATCACTTTATGTGGCTTTCCATTGATAAAAACTCCGATTTTTCGATTCATAATTTGCCTTTTGGTATTTTCTCAACGCCTAAAACGTCCAAAAGGGTCGGGGTGGCGCTTGGCCCTTGGATTATTGACATGACCAAACTAGCCGATTTAGGCGCTTTTGGTGGTATTGATTTTGATAAAAATGCCTTTCAAAAGGAGTTCCTCAACGACTTTATGGCAGCGGGTAAAACGGTTCGGGTGGGAGTACGGCAGGTGTTACAGCAAATTTTTGAAGACCCGTGTAGCCCTTTCAAAGGCTTTGCCTCCGATTTTTTGGTTCCGCAAAAAGACGCCATTTTACATATACCCGTTAAAGTGGGCGATTACACCGATTTCTATTCTAGTGAGCAACATGCCTTCAACGTTGGGGCTATGTTTCGCGACCCACAAAATGCATTATTTCCCAATTGGAAACATTTGCCAGTGGCGTACCACGGTCGGGCCTCGTCGATTTTTGTGTCGGGGACCCACTTTCACCGCCCTAAGGGACAAACTTGCCCCGATGAGACCCAACCGCCGATTTTCGGTCCGACTAAACGTCTTGATATTGAATTGGAAATGGCGACCATCATTGGCGCGGGTAATGAAATCGGTGACTGCATTTCAGTCGATGAAGCAGAAGAGCATGTTTTTGGCTTTTTGTTATTCAACGACTGGTCGGCGCGAGATATTCAGAAGTGGGAGTATGTGCCGTTGGGGCCGTTTTTGGCAAAAAACTTTTTTTCTTCGGTCTCTCCTTGGGTAGTCACGATGGAAGCTCTAGCCCCATTTCGGGTGCCTATAACTGCACAAATTCCCGCTGTTTTGCCGTATTTAAAAGGACAACATCTTCAAAATTTTGATGTAACTCTTGAGGTCTACATTCAACCAGCAGAGGATAAAGGGCAAGCTGAGTTTTTGCTTTGCCGTTCCAATTTCAAAAATATGTACTGGACGGTAGCCCAGCAGATTGCGCATCATACCATTAATGGCTGTAACCTGAACGTGGGAGATATGCTTGCTTCGGGTACGATTTCGGGCAAAGAACCCGACAGTTTCGGGTCGTTGTTGGAGTTGACATGGGGAGGTAAAAATCCGATTACGCTTCCCAATGGTTTGATACGCAAGTTTGTGGAAGATTACGACACGATTATCATTCGGGGTTTTGCACAAAAAGGTGAAATTAGGGTAGGGTTTGGAGAAGTAAAAACGACTATCTTGCCAGCAAAATAACCTTCATCACCATGCTTACCATCAATCCGAAAGACGTCTCGGTTCCTGTCATTCATCATTATTTGCAGGGTGCGGTGGCACCCCGTCCGATTGCTTTTGCCAGTACGGTCGATAAAGACGGCAACGTTAATTTAAGCCCCTTTAGTTTTTTCAATTTATTCGGTACCAAACCCCCTACGCTTATTTTTTCGCCCAATCGCCGCGTACGCGACGCCACCAATAAACATACCTTCGAAAACGTACAAGAAGTGGATGAAGTGGTGATTAACATGGTTGATTATGCCATGGTTGAGCAGATGTCGCTGGCGAGTTGTGAGTATCCAAAAGGCACCAATGAGTTTGTGAAAGCGGGTTTTACGGAGATGCCTTCTCAATTAGTAAAACCTCCTCGGGTGGGGGAATCGAAAGCCGTTTTTGAGTGTAAAGTCAAGCAGATTATTTCGTTGGGCGAAGAAGGTGGTGCCGCCAATTTGATCATTTGCGAGGTAATTTTAGCGCATTTTTCGGAAGATATTCTCGACGAAAACGGCAGAATTGACCAACGAAAAACCGACTGGGTAGCCCGCATGGGCGGCGATTGGTACGCCCGTGCTTCGGGCGATGCCTTGTTTGAGATTCCGAAACCTAGCACTCAAAAAGGCATTGGTGTTGATTCAATTCCTGATTTTGTAAAAACGAATCCATTGTTCACGGGAAATGAACTGGGACGTTTGGGGAATATAGAGAGATTGCCGCAGGTGGAAGAAATAGAGCGTTTTAAAAATGAAAATTTGGAGAAAGACTTCATCCAATTGGCAAAAAAAATGCTCTTTGAGGGTAAAGTAAAAGATGCTTGGCTGGCGTTGTTGGCCATGGAAGCATAGGGATGGGGCTTTTAATTTATCATTTGAAAATTTTCCTTTAACTGCTTCTAAGTATGTGGTCAAAAATAACTTATTCTATTCCAAACCCACCCCGTCGCTAAGCGATCCCCCCAAGAGGAGATTAGAGCGTAAATCCCCTCTTGGGAGGGGGGGCAACGGGGCGGGGTGGGTCTAGTGGAAGTGTAAAATAATAAAAACTATTTACGATTCAGTACTTATCTTAAAGGCAGTTAAAGCTTTTTTTAGTCCAAACTCGGTTAAATATAAACTAAACTTAGCTGTCAGGTTTTAATAAATATCAACAAAGCAATGGTGCAAAATCCGCTCTAATTGCTTGATTATTACCTAAAAAAACGCCCTCCAAATTTCTTTTGGAGGGCGTTTTTTTAGGTAATGCTTTTCAGGTTTATTTTCAAAATTGGAAATCCTAGGGTCAAACGCCCGTTTTTCCTTGCAATACTGGGCGTTTATCTTTGGCTCCCGTCATGCGGTTGATGCTGTTGTCAAAATTTATTTTAACAGCGTCTCCCTCAAAATGACAAATAATGTAATTGCGGTGCGGAGATTCGTAATAGCGAAGCGTTATTTCGAAGGTCTTGGGGTCTTTCCACGTACCAGCGGCGGCAATCTTGGCGATGCGTTCAAATTTTAATTTGGAGGAATTAACCAAATTGGGTCGGGCAAGGTCGGTTTCACCAAAAGCCCATTTTTCGAGTCCGCATATAACCCTATGAACACCCTCTTGGTCTTTCAGCACAAATTGGTAGCTATCACCCTCACGGTACGCCAGCGAAATAGTTTCGACATTAAGTGAATTGGGCTCCATCTGAAACAATTTTCCTGATATTTTGGCGGCATTGGTACGCAATTCTCCTCCTTTCGGCGGCAATAGCGCCAAGGCAGCCATTTGTTGCTTTAATGCTTTATTGGCTGCGGTATTGACGGGTAGTGCCTGTGATTTCATGGCGGGCAACAAATGCTCCCAAACCAAATCTAAGATGCCCTGCATGTTGGCTGTTTCGCTTGTGATGGCAATAACGGCATCTTGGTCAGGCATTACAATGGTGTATTGGCCGTAAGCCCCGTCGCCCCGGTAGGCATTGTGTCGACAGCGCCAAAACTGGTAACAATAGCCCTGCAACCAGTCGTTTTGGTCATTCGGGCGGGTTGGGTTGGCGGGAGCGGGTTGTTGGACTTTAAAGGTTGTAGCCTCTTCTACCCACGCTTTCGGAATCAGTTGTTTGCCGTTCCAAACCCCTTTTTGCAAGTATAATTGACCAAATTTAGCTAAGTCTTCGGTCCTTACACGAAGGCCCCAGCCGCCTGTGTTAATGCCTTGCGAATCTTCTTCCCAATCCGCTCCTTCAATTCCCAGCGGGTCAAAAAGACGCGGTTTGAGGTAGTCAATGATTCTTTGTCCCGTTACTTTCTGCACAATGGCCGAGCACATATAAGTAGCGATGCTATTGTACAAAAACACGCTGCCAGGTTTATATTTGATCGGAGTGGCCAAAAACGCCTTTGCCCAATTGTCTTCGTTTCTGACCATCGGCTCGGTCTCCTGACCCACCGACATGCTGAGCAGGTCTTTTATCGTCAGCTTTGCCAAGTTTTCGCTGATTGTAGCGGGCAAGTCGTTGGGGAAAAATGACACCACCAAATCACTGATTTTGAGTTTCCCCTCAGCGACGGCAAACCCCACCGCCGTGGAAGTAAAACTTTTACTCATCGAATACAGCGTATGCTTCAAATCATGTCGGTAAGGCGCCCACCAACCTTCGGCCACGACCTGTCCGTGTCGGAGAATCATCAGGCTGTGAAACTCATGTTTGCTTTGGGCTACGGCATTCATAAAATTAGTAATCCCAGCCGAGTCTACACCCTGTGTTTCGGGTGTGCTTCGCGGCAAGCTTAGTTTCGATTTTGCAAACGAGTCAAAAGGTCCACCGACCAAAAGGGCGATTCCTGTACTGGCAAAACCTAATTGTTGAATAAACTGGCGACGAGTGGTTTGCATGGATTATTTGTATTTTTTCATTAGAAATGGGAGAAGGACTTTGGTATATTCGCGGTAGCCTTGTGCGTTGAGGTGCAGGCTGTCTTGAGTATACAGCTCACCTTTGACAGTGCCGTTGGGGTTGAAAAGTACAGGGTTGATGTCTACATACGATAAGTATTTACCTGTACTGAAAGATTTTACCATGGCATTTCCTTTTTTGACCGTTTCCCAATGTTTACGACGCGAAGGGGAGAGTTTCATCGAAACGAAACAAATCTTGGTTTTGGGTAAACGATTTTGAATGATTGAAACAAACTGTCGATAAGAGTCAAACATTTGCTCGGCAGATTTGTATTTTTTGCCCGTCAAATCATTTTCTCCACCGTAAATGACCAGTATTTTGGGTTCGAGGGGAAACACCACACGTTCTGTGTAATGAATGAGCTCTGGAATGGTTGAGCCACCAAAGCCTCGATTCAATACGGGCAAAGGAGCCAAATCGGATTTCATATCTTTCCAAATCCGCCAACTAGAACTACCATAAAACAATATCTCGCCTTTTTTTTTGCCTTTTTCGGTGTCTTCTTTTTCAAAATTCTTAATCTCGTTTTCAAAGCGGTTGAGTTGATAATCAGGCTCGAAGGCTTCCGCGATGGGCTGATAGTTGACACTGCTGCGTTTACAGGAAAAAGAAGCTCCAAGCAATGCTATCACCAGAATCAATATAGTTGTAGGGGTAGAGTTTTTCATCATAAGAAGTTGTTTCCATTTAAAGTAAAATACAAACAAAATTTACGGCTTTATAGGCCAATAAAAAAGGTTGCCCTTATGAGGCAACCTTTTTTATTGAAAGAGAATTGGCTAGTTTTCTAATAATCCATCGGCTTGCCATTGCTTGAGTAGGGCAATGGTCGCAGCTGGAAGTTGAGCGGTACCATTACGCGGCATAAATCCTGTTGTCCCAGGCATCCGTTGTGTACGGTCAAGGATGTTCGTGATTTTAGATTTGGCGGTAGCGTAATCATCCCACTTGTTTGGATTTGCCCCACCTGCTAAGTGGCAAGGGGTACAATTGGCGACAAAAATAGCCTTAATGTCTTTGTTGTACGTAACTTTTACGGGTTCAGGAGTGTCATCCGTTTTGTTACAACTGATTAGAAAGGACATAGCAATGCTTGCTACCCCCATTTGGAGGAGGAGACGTTTTACATTCATGGGAATCAGGAGTTTAAGTGAAATAAAGCTGTTAGAGAGTTCACTTATACACACGTGAATTTTTCCTTGAAGGTTGCGTCAATTTCTTTTTTTTCTTCAAATACCATTCCCTGATACTCTACGCTTACTTTGATAATCGTTTTTCTTTATTGCTAACAAAGGTGAATTTGATGGTGTTATCTAGGGTTTTAAACCATTTACGCTCTAGTATTTTTTAAAGTATAATATATCTAATAGTTAAAATCCAGCCTCCCAATGAGAAGCTGGATTCTTGCTATACCTAAACCTTTTCTCTACTACTGTAAGAGCAAACTAAATAAAAACTTGATATTGGATGGTTACGGCGCCGCGTCGTCCGTTGGGTTTTAAAAGGCCGTCGGAGGCATTCTGATAAACTGGACGATTTTGGAAATCCAACGATATTTTGGAGTTATGGCCTTTAAGTAACCAGTTAATTCCTACGTTATAAATCCCCGCAACTTTGGTGATGCGTTGATAGTCGGCCAATTGGGCGGAGGCATAAGGCATGAGTGTACCATTTTTGCCTAATAAATCAGCGGCACACAGATACCCTAATTGGCTATAAATTACACTTCCAGTACCAAACATTGGAAAGGCATTTCCCTGTATTCCTGATACTCCCGAAAGCGACTGGGTGGTTCCGTTGGCGGGGTTCATGATACCGTTGAAACGTAGGTAGTTAGTGCCATAATCAGTACGGAAGTAGCCAAGATAAGCCGAGATAGCGGTTCCTTTGGCTTTATTGACGGGCATATCAGCAAACACCGCCAACGACCACAAATTCAGGGCATTGTACACAGTATCGCGGCCTGAGTTTTGGGTACGCCACGTGGCCGCTTTTTGACTGATGAAGCCTCCTTCAATATTTAGTACTTTCTTTTTGCCTAAATAAGTCCCCGTCATATAGGGGGTCTGGTGGGCGTCTTTGTCAAAGAAATTATAAATCAAAAAACCTTGGTATTGCTTATGATGGCCTTTGGCGGCAAAGGTAGAATTGGTAGAAATGGCGGGAACTGGATTTCCGCTCGTGCCGATCGGGAACGGATCGGTCAATCCCAAACGGTAGTCCCATTTGCCCACTTGGCCCCGAGCATAGAGCGTGAGTTTACGCGAAAATTCATCGGTTTGATCAACGGTCGCTTGGGCAAAAACGGGCACATCCATGGTCATAATGCTGGATACGCTGGGTTGACTAAAGCGAGAAAGACCGTTGAGAATGGTCAGGCCACCGCCTATTTTGAGCCAGTCTTTATGGGCAAATGCCGAATATTCGACCACTGCATCGTGGACGAAGAAGGCAATTTTACGATTAGAGGGAACTCCCTGGGCATTGCCCAAAGCGGGGAAACCATTTAAAAAATTAAAATTGTTCATTCCCAACTGAAAATAAACAAAGGTACGGTCGGTGATTTGTCCAAACAATTGCATGCGCGTACGGCGGAGGCCCAAATCCAGCGTTTGAGGGGCGGCTTCTCCGAGAACAGTGGTACCCGGATTGCTGTTGTTGAAACGAAACCACGTTTGATTCAAAAATGTAGCTTTAAAAAAATGGGATCCCGAAGTATTAAGATTGTACTTTAATTCGTTTTTTTCGGGAATTGTTTTGAGAGAATCTTGCGCGTGAGAAGTGAGGGCGCATACTAAAAAAATCCAACTGAGGTGCTTCATGGTGCGAACTTATTTTTTTCGACACAAAGCACCATTTAAAAGATTAATACCGTCTAAAAAATAAATTAAAAAGCAGTTAAAGCATTCTTTTATTTTTCGCTTCCCTAAGTTTATCCTAAATTAGTGTTTTCAAAAACCCACAAAATCAACGGTTTACCCCCTACTTTTAGCTTTTGGGCATGAAAAACTCGCTCATTTTATGGATTTTCTTTTTACCGCTGTTCAAAACAGTAGGACAGGTGCCACGTATTGACCATACTCGAAATTATAACCGAGTCTACAAAGACAGCCTAAAAACCGTTGCAAAAAGGCTATTGGCAGAAGTTGAGAAGCATTCAGAGGAGCCTAAACAGATTATGAAAAAAATGCAGGTACTTAACCTGCTGGGAACTTTGTATCTGGAAGGGGATTATAAAGAGCTGGATACGAGTATGGCCTACAACGACCGTCTTTTTGAGTTGGCCAAACAACAGGACGATAAAGAAATGATGATTGATGCGCTGCTGCGCCGGGAGGTGAAGTATCGGCGCGGTCACGATTATGTGAGGTCGCTTGAAATTAGTCTTGAAGCGCTCAAACTGTGCGATGCTTTGGGTGGAAACTGTCGCAAGGCGTGGATGATTCAGCAAAATTTGGGGTTAAGTTTTCTTCGTTCTTCCGATAATCCAAAAGCTGAAAAATATTTTAAAACGGCGTTGACCCAGTTGGAAAGCACGCCCGATGACGATAGGCCGCTCAAACTGAAACACATCTTGGGGCTCTACAGTATGCTCAGTACCCTTTATCAACAGTGGGGGAAGGATAAGTTGGTACTTGAAATGTTTGACCGCCAACTTGCCGTGGCGCAAGAGCTTAACAATAAGATTTCGTTGGCGGGCACCTACGAAGAGATGGGCGATTATTACAACAAAATCGGGCGGGCTGGGAAGGCATTGCCGTTGTTGAGTAAAGCGTTTGCCCTCTTTGAAGAAGTAAACCATACCCGCGGTGTGGCGTCGGTCACCAATAGTCTCGGAGAATCTTTTTTAGCCCTGAAGGATTATACCAAAGCCCAAAGCTACGCCGAAAAAGCGCTGGCCATGGCCAATCAGTACAATTATGCCTCTCTCAAGCCTTTTGCGTATCATACCCTCACCGAAGCCTACGGTAAACTTGGCAACGAAATGGCTTCTCTACGCGCCTACCGGCAAGAGGCCACCCTACGCGACAGCTTGGGTATTGCTCGTCGGTTAGTTGCCCTAGCGGATATGCGGCGGGCGTATGAGGTAGATGGTGCCCGGCTAGAACAGCAGATTGCGTTGCAAACGCGGACGCGTAATTTCCTGCTCATTGTGGTACTTCTTCTGAGTGCAATCGGAATAGGACTGATTTTTCATAGCCGGACATTACGCCAGAAAAACTATGAATTGGCCCGTAAAAAACGGGAAATAGAACAAGCTTTTCTGAAAGGACAAACAACGGAAAGAAAACGCGTAGCTTCGGAGTTGCACGATAATTTGGGCGGGCTTCTGTCGGCGGCCAAGCTCAGTTTACAAATTCTTGACCCTTCGCAACTTGACCGCCATGAGCGCGAAATTTATGATAATGTGGTAGAAATGATGATTGACGCGTGCCGTCAGGTGCGCACGCTCTCGCACAATATGCTCCCCGAAGATTTGGAACGTGAAGGACTTTTGCCCGTATTTGACCGCTTGATTTACAAACTAAACTCTGCCGGAACAACACAGTTTAGCCTGCAAACCAGCGGCGATTTGCCAGCACGACTGACGCCTGAAATCGAGTTTAATCTCTATTTGATTGGTTTTGAATTATGTAATAACGTGCTCAAACACGCCAAAGCCACCAAAACCTTTGTCACACTGCAACGACTCGGGAATCGAGTGGTTTTGACCGTAGCCGACAACGGAAAGGGCATTCCAACGCAACGAGTGGAGGAAGGAATGGGCTTACAGAATATCCGTCAGCGGACGTTGGATATTCGCGGCACGCTCTCCATCGAAAGTCAACCCAACGGTGGTACCGTTATCATTATTAATATTCCGTATGAAGAAACAAGGCAATTCCTTGCTTCGGAGGTGGTTACAGACAACTGATTTTTTCGGCTTCAAAAATTCGGTACTTAAAATGATGGCCGCTGAGCCGGTCGCGGTAATTCATCAAAAACTGAGTGGGCGTTTTCTGAATTTGGGTAGTACTGACGGTTCGCAATTGACCGTTGCGGTTCATCACCAAATCGTTTGCTTTGTCGCCATTTCCGCCCAAATTGTGAAAATCAAGCACATCTTTGGCTTCAAAAACAGGGTGTTGTCGTTGCCAATCTTGCCACCAACGTTCCCGTTCCCGAACCACAGCGTCAGCATAAAGCGTCACCGACGACCATGCGTAAGACTGCCCCGCATTCAGTGCTTTAAGGTGGACTTGTGCCCCATCCCAGCGAAGCTCCGAAAGTATAGGCTCACTACCTTCCTCTACTACTACCAGCGTAAACGGCTCGATGCCCGCAAAGTCGTATTGGTTAGCAAAATCGGCTAGGTGCTCATACGTAAAAAAATCAAGTACTACTTTTCCCCGACTCATCCGATAGGGAGGTTTATGATGATGCTTTACGAACGCTCCGTTGAGCAGGCAAACGGTCGCCTTGGGTGAAGCCGCAATCCAAGTGCCTCCTGCCAGCCCGTCTTGCGGATAAAAGACGGGCGTGGAATCAATGAGGTACTTTTTGGGCGGCAAAGCTTTGGGGCGACCTACGCTCTCATCGCGGTTAGAAGTCAGGATAAAGCCTTGTTGGTGTGGAATATAGGTTACAAAGCACATGGTTTGCCAGTTTATGTTCTGCCGAAACAGAAGACGAATTGAAAGATTATTTTATAGTTTTCACCCAACGCCTTTGCGAGGCGCTTATCAGACCGTCGCAACTTCCCGATACTTAATCGTTGAGTACGCCACGCCAAAATGTATCGGTACGGCTATTTCGGGGAATTGCTCTCTAAGCGCAATTTTTATAATGGCAAAATGATGGATGGCGTGCTCGGCCATGTAGACCAGTTCACGGGCCCAAGTCGTTTGAATTTCTTCGGTGTCGTTTTCTAAAAACGAAGCTTTCAGGATAATCTGAGTGGTAGGAATCGGTTTTTTTAAGGCTTCGACCAATTGCTCCACCCTAGTGATGCTGAAGGCTGGGTCATTTTCCAACTGTAGGTCTCGCTGGCGGGCATCATAGTCCACAAAACCTTGCGGTGCCTGTTCAAAAAGACATTGGTAAAATTCCAGGGTATGCCTCACGTGTTGGCCTACGCTGCTTCCGTGCAGGAGGGTCAACGGGTCGGAATACGCTGCTGGAGAAATAATTTTGAGCAAATCTTTCAGTTGCAATAAAACGTCCAGATTGGTTCGTTGAAGCAAGGTCATTTTGAAACGGCGTTAACAGTTAGACGGATAGTGACATCATCAGACATGCCGAAGGTGTTGCCTCCGATGGCCCAATCCTTACGGTTGATTTTAAAGGTTCCGCTGAAAGTAGCTTTATTGTTGGCTTCTGAAAATGTAAACGGTACTTTGACATTTTTAGTGATGGCTTTGATGGTCATGTCAAAGTATCCGATGTAGCCGTTGGCTCCTTTTTCGATTTTGGTGGATTTTAGGCTGATTTTTGGGTACTTAGCAACCTCAAAAAAGTCTTCTTTTTCGCGTAAATGGCGATTTCGAAGCGTATTTTCGGTTTCAATCGTTGCCGCATCAACGCTGGCAGCAATGCTGCCAGTGGTGGGGGCTTCGGGGTTGAATTTCAAGGTGGCGGCCAATCCTTTAAATGACCCATTGACAGTTACCCCCAACATTTTGACTGAAAAACCGATGGCTGATGAAACGGGTTGCCAGACTTGACTCACAGCAGTTCCCGACATACCTACGCAAAGTACTAAAATTAGGATTTTTTTCATAGAAGCCGAAATAGCATTTCGCAGTTATAATTTGAAAGAAATCGCCACAAAAGGCATTAAAATCTTGTTGCGGAAGCGGTCATTTTCAAAAGTTAGATTTTGAGAAGTGGTATATTCCGTAAACTGAAAACTTGCCCCGAGTCGTATCCCTGTTTTGGGACTGAACCAATAGCGCGCATACAATTCAGAGTTCAAACTGCCCAAGTCGTTGTCGCTGACCAACAATAAATTGAAAACCGTTGGCTTGGCGGATTGTTGCGTACCGCTCAAACGTGAGTCGGTAGATTTGGCCAAAAACGTTCCTGTTTGCTCGGCTCCAAAAGTAGCGCCGATGGCGTCGATGTTGAAGCCTACGTCTAGTTTGCGAAAACTGTATTCTAAATGAATGGCCAAATTGAGGGCGTTGGTTTGTGAGCGCGACAATTTGAGCGTGTCGAGATTGGACAGTACATTCTCGACAAACAACACCTGCGGTCCCGTTTCTCCCGAAGTAAGTCGGGCGGGTGCGGTGATGTAATCTAGGTCTTTACCCACAAATGATGTTAACCGAACGCCCCAACCCACTTTGAAACGCTTGGCTTTGCCGATGCCGTAGAGCTGTTGGTACGACAGCGCCCCCGAAAACCCTCCGATGGCCGACAGCGCCACGTCGGCCGTAGTTATTTTTTTTGGGTAACTAAATTGGGCATGACTGCCGGTAAAAACCGCTAAAGCGAACACTAACAAGAATGCTTTTTTCATGGAATCAATAGGGTGTAATTGTTAAGAAAAGAATTTTTGAATTGTCAGGTTCAAGGCTGATTTTTGGAAAAAATTATTGTTTAAGTTCGGCATTGCCAAACAGAACGGAGAATGGTTTGCACCAAATCAGGATATACTTTTGGGTTTTGAGATCAGGAGCCGAAGGCAATTCAATAAAAAAATTGCCGAGATTTACCCCTTTGCTGATTTCTACAAACCGAGAAGCAACGCGATCTTCGGAGAGATAAATCCGTAAATCTGGCCCACTGTCGGTTTTGAAGTCGTTGAAAACAAGGGAATATTTATCCCCTTTTTGGTACAATTTTACCCCACCGGAAGTCTGATGGACGTTGGACATAAACATCCCCTGCGCCACTAATTTTTGTCCCGTAGAATCAAATGACGTAATGGGCTTGTTGGTTCCAGTACCTACATTGCCTGTATTTGAAACAGGGGCCACGGGTTGAAGCTCTTCATTTTTTTGACAGGCGATTCCTCCCAGCATTAAACAAATCATTAACAGGGCCTTTTTCATAGATTTTAAAGTTTGTTTCTATGACAAAGGTGTTTGATTTTGTCCCGACGGAATGTCGGCTTGCTGACGTTTCCGCGACATTTATGCGGTTAATTTTCGGAGTTGCTTCACATCAGGAATCACAATACTGCTGCGGTTATAGTCAATGAGTCCGTTGTGCTTCAATTCACTGAAAAGCTGCGTTACGGTTTGGCGCGTACTGCAAATCAGACTGGCTAGGTCTTGGTGGGTCAGGTAGTTTTTGAGGGTAATTCCCTCGGGGGTAGGAGTGCCCTCTTTTTCGGCCCATTCTTCCAAAAAAAGCAGGAGTCGGGTACGGACATCTTTAAACATCAGGTTGGAGTATCGATTCTCCAACCGACGAAAACGCAGTCCAATTAGTTTGGTAAATTTGACAGCAAGGGTAGGGTTTTGTTGGATGACTTTTTCAAAATCTTCAATCTTGAAACTGCATACTGTCACGGAGTCTGATAAGGCCACGGCAAACTCATTCAGGTCGGTATCATCCAGGGTTATCTGGCCAAAAAGGTCTCCTTTCTGAATTACTTCTTTGACCGTTTCGTTGCCTTCGGCATCGAGCTCTACAATCTTAATGACACCTTTTTTGAGAAGATAAACTCGGTTGGTTTCGTCGTGCGCAAAATAGATAATCTCGCTTTTCTTGGCTGATTTGAAATTAGTAATCAGACAGATTTGCCTGAGTTCTGCTGAGTTGAGGTGCCTGAATAGCTGATGGTCGCGCAGGTACCAGTAGCGGGTTTCTAGGGGAAATTGCGGAGTCATCCTACGATGTTTTAGAGTAAACAGGCATTAATACTGGTAAATATACGAACTATTTACTCAAATAGATGTCGTTTAAAGTTGACCGCTCATTGCAAAAAAATCACGGGAAGTTTGTAAGAGTTTGCCCAACGGCGTAGGCTTTACCCCCAAGCGAATATTGGCGGCGCTGATGTCGGCCACGATTCGCATGTTATGCATAATATCGCGATAGGCTTTCCACAGTGTATAGGTGGGGTCATAGACATGCCCAGGCTCCGATGTGGCTCCGTTTAGTTCCATGATTTTGATATTACGGCCTGCGTAAAAATCTTCTAAGTTGCTTACCTTTAGGTCAAAACGTCCGTAATAGAACCCTTCAATCGGTAAAGCTATTTGGTCAAAAATGCTTTCGAGGCGTTGATTAATTAAATGATTGGCATTCAAAAACTTAGTGCCCAAACAATGATTGCCAATGGGCTGAATGTAGCGGCGCTGCCCTTTCGAAACTACGTTATTCCACTCGTCTTTTACGCGTTGCTGCAATTCCTGCATTGCAAAACGGGCACGAGTGTTTTGGGTTAGAAGTTGGCCCACCGTTGAATGTCCGTCGCCTACTACACTCAAAAATTCCTTTTGCGTGATGGAGGTGATTTTGCCTTTAGACTCTTCGGGCAAGCGTGCATACATCACCCCAAATTCCAATTCATAGTCAACGTATTCTTGAATAATAACAGGTTGCGGCGTTTCTTTTAGGTAGCGTTGGAGTTGGTCGGCGTCGTCTATTTTGTGTACCCGAAATCCCCGACCTCCTACGTCGGGCTTGACGATGAGCGGATACAAAATGCCTGCTTTTTTTAGCTTTTCTTCCACAGTCTTCCACGCTTCGCCTTGTGGGATAAAAGCCCCCGCAGGCAAAAATTGAGGACTAATTTGAGCGAGAATATCATTTTTAGATTCACCGAAAACTCCGCCGTCGGGAATACACGTATTGACGGCAGTAAAATAGGTAAGTGAACGGTTTCGGAGGGCTAAATAGAGCCAATAGGGTGTAAGTGGCAGGAAAAATACCCACCAAGTCCAATATTCATAATTCACTAATTTAACGAGCCAAAGTGGAGAACGAAGGGTTGAGAACATACGAAAAATAAGAGAATATTAATACTAAAAGCAAGTTAAAGGGTAAAATGTTCCAAAAAAAAGGCGCGACTCAATGGGCAGGAAGTAAGCCACGAATGGTTGAAATGACTTTTGACCAATGTAATATCACGACGAGTGCACAGCATTTGAAGGTTATCAGTGCCAACGCAAACAACTGCCCTCCATCGCCTAAAACATCAATTCCCAGTACAGTAAGGTGCGATAAAATAGCGCCTGCCATGGTGCCCAGACCCAAGATAGCGCCAATCCAGCAATAACGAGGTGTGAGCAAAAGTATACCCGCGATTAATTCAATAACGCCTGAGCCAATCCGTCCGTAAGGCTCTACGCCAAGTTTAGAGAAAATGTAGACACTTTCTTCGGCCCCCGTAAATTTAAAAAAAAGTGTTTGTAACAGAATGACAGCGGCTACGATTTGAACGAGCCAAGAGAGGATGGTTTTGGTTTTCATGGATTGAGGGTTTTTCTGTGAGGAAGGAAGAAGGGTATACTATTGAGCAGCAACACGCTGCCAGTTTTTGTCGGCCTTTACTTTCAGATTGCCCTCATCTTTGTTCCAATCCGATAAAGTATTGTTGAACACTTTGTTGTAAAAAAGATACAACTTGCCGTTGATGATTTTGTAGGTTTCAGGATTTATCTCGACTTTTTCACCGTTGGCCGCACCCATCGCGTATGCACACCAACCGCCATATTGAGGCTCGTAAGCGGCGGGATTTTTTTTAAACGTTTCGGCATTGGCCGCTGAGTAGAATTGATACGTAACTCCCTCGTGTACTACTACGTACGACTTGGAGCCTTTGGTGGGATTTTTTTTGAAATAACTGACGGGGTCGTAGCCAGAGAGCGCGATACCTTTTTCTAAATTATATTGTTTTTGACGGAGCGCAGGGGACTGCGCAAAAATAATTTCTGTCAGGAGCAGAAGCGTGGCCAAAAAGATTGTTTTCATGACTTTGTTCGGAATTGATAGTTTGATGATACAAAAATGACACATCAAGCCTTAACCGAATGTCGGCCAAATGACAAAACCTTGAAAATAGTTATTTGTTAAATGATAAAATGCGGCTCAATCCCAAGTCGCTTGTTTACTGAGGTTTACCGAAAGCCCATTTTAGAAAATCGGGCATGGCCGCCGACCAAGTTGCCTGATCGTGATGTCCACCTTTGACTTCTGCGTAGCGGACGTCTTTGCCCCAACGGTAACCTTTGCGTTCGAGTTCGGCAATTAAATCAAGGGTGTCTTCAATGGAATCAATGACGCCGTTGTTGTTGCGGTCGTCTCGTTCGTCTTCTGAGCCCGTTTGTAGCCAAAACTGAGGATGATGTATGGAGGCAGTTAAGGAGGTTTCGCGGACCAAACGGTGCATGATTCGGTCGTTGTGGTCGTCGTAATGGTTTTCGTAGGCGCGTTGTCGCCACCAAAACGAACCCGAAAATACGCCTGCTTTACCGAAGCGGTAGGGATGATGCCAAGTAATATCAAACGCCGAAAGCCCACTCAGTGAAAAACCGCAAATGACCGTGTTTTGGGGACCAGTGAGGACGCGATAGTGTTGTTGGATGTAAGGCATTAGTTCTTCCAACACAAACGAGGTATAAGAACCAGCCTTTGCGCCGCGTTGTTTATAATCAGGTTGAGAAGCAGTGCCGTATTCCTGAATTCGTTCGCCACAGTGAATGGCTATGAGAATAAATGGCTCAATGGAAGGCGCCATTTTTTGGATGACTTGTTGCATTTGTAAGCGCTCCAAGTCCTGCCCATCGTTCATGTAGAGTACTTTATACGCACGATTTGAATGGGTGTAGCCTTCGGGAAGGAGAATGTCAAAGGATACTTGCCGATGCAGATGGGTTGAGTGGAACTTGGTGTCATGCAAAACGGTCATTTCGGGGAGGGAGTCAATGTGTTTCAATAAGGTAAAAGTGTTAGTAGGAAACAAAAATACAAATAACCCATATTGGGGTATAAATTTCAAATAATTCATTCTTCCAAACTTTTTTCTATCAATTTTACGTTTATTTACGAAAGTTTAAAGAAACTTTTGATTTTTTGAATTCTGCTTAGTTTTAATTGTGAAAGCGATCCCGATTTTCAAAGAATCTACTAAAACCAATCCAAATTTGTTTATCTAATGAAGTATCTAGCTTGCACTGTATCTGTATTGTTGATTTCAACGGTTGTTACATTTTCACAAACTAAAAAAGTACCCGCCAAACCCGCCGCTAAACCCGCGACTGCCGCCAAACCTGCCCCTAACAAAGCAACGCCTGCCAAACCAGCTGTTGCCTCCAAAATGACCACTGAAATAGACTCGGTAGCGTATAGCATCGGGATGAACATAGCCCAAAACCTAAAAGGACAAGGCCTCGACAAAATCAATGTTAACTTACTGGCCAAAGGAATTCAGGATGTATTGAAAGGTGGCAAATCAGATTTGGACGACAACCAGGCGCAAATGATTTTAGGAAATTATTTTAATAAGCTCCAAACCCAGCGCCAATCAGAAGATGCCAAGAAGTTTGAAGGAAACAAATTGGATGGAGAAAAATTCCTCGAACAGAATAAGAAGAAGGCTGGTATCGTTACTTTACCCAGCGGCTTGCAGTACGAGGTCATGAAAGCGGGTGAAGGTCCGAAACCTACCATCAACAACACGGTAAAGACCCATTACCACGGAACATTGGTTGATGGAACGGTTTTTGACAGTTCAGTTGACAGAGGCCAGCCGGCGGAGTTTCCGGTAGGCGGAGTGATTCAGGGTTGGGTAGAAGCGTTGCAGCTGATGCCCGTAGGTTCTAAATGGAAACTATACGTGCCCTACAATCTGGCTTACGGAGAGCGCGCCGCGGGCCCACAAATTAAGCCATATTCCGCATTAGTATTTGAAGTAGAGTTATTGGAAATCGTAAAATGATTTTGGCGGATGTTGGAGGTTTTTCCAACCATTTCAATCTCCAATATCCCGGGGCCGAAATCAATTAAATCAGTGTATGAAAATGAAAAGCTTTTTAATCGCCTTAGCTCCGGTGTTGCTGCTGAGTCTGCAACCCGACGACTCGCGTTCGCGGGTAGTACCTTCTCGTCCCTTCGCTGTTGCGGATGATGACCTCAAACCTACCCTTACGCAAGAGAAAGTAGAGGCGTACGTGACTAAAATCTTTTCGGGGTATCATTACCGCAAATTTAACGTCAACGACTCGTTGTCGACAAAAATGTACGATAATTACCTCAGCGACATTGACCGCGGCAAACTGTATTTTCTTGCTTCGGACATTCAGTATTTTGATAAATACCGTACCCAACTCGATGAAGCCCTCAACAACGGCGATTTGACGGCGGCGTATGATATTTATAATACCTTCCGCAAACGCTACCGTGAGCGGAGCAATTACATCACCAAAGCGTTGGCTAATCCTAAATTTGATTTTTCGGTAGATGAGTCATTCAATACCGACCGTGAAAAAGCTTCTTGGGCTAAAAATACGGAAGAATTGGATGAAATCTGGCGCAAATTGCTTAAAAACGAAGCACTTGAGTTGAAACTCTCTGGCAAAGCCGACACTTCGGTGGTAACGCTTTTGAGAGATCGTTACAAAAACCGTGAACGTAACTTAGGCCGTTTCCGTAGCGAGCAGGTATTTCAGATGTACATGAATGCGTTCTGCGAAGTGCTTGATCCACACACTCGTTATTTCTCACCCGCTGACTCTGACCGTTTCAAGCAGGATATGTACCAAGCCCTCGAAGGAATCGGTGCGGTATTGCGTGAAGATGGCAACTACATCAAAGTTGTGGAAGTGGTGCCTGGCGGACCGGCTTTTAAGGACAAGCGTCTCAAAAAAGACGACCGGATTATTGGTGTAGCGCAGGGGGATGAAGGGAAAGTGGAAGATATTGTGGGTTGGTACGTAGACGATGCCGTGAAGAAAATCAAAGGAACGAAAGGAACAATCGTGCGCTTGCAAGTATTGGCTTCTGACGCACTGCCCAACGACCCTCCTAAAGAAATCCGCCTTGTACGTGAGAAAGTAAATTTGCAGACATCACGTGCCAAGAAAGAAATCGTGACCATCAATCAAAATAAGCACGACTACAAAATCGGTATTATCAATATTCCGTCGTTTTATCGGGACTTTGAAGGGGCTGGCAAACGTGATAAAGACTTCGCTAGTACCACCCGCGACGTGCAGAAAATCATTGATTCACTCAAGGCTGAAAATGTCGAAGGAATTGTAATCGACTTGCGCAACAACGGTGGTGGGTCATTAACAGAAGCGATTTCATTGACGGGTTTATTTATTTCAAAAGGTCCAGTGGTACAAGTACGTGAATCAACGGGTGATACGGAAGTGCAAACGGATCCTGACCCAAATGTGACATACGATGGCCCGATTGCAGTTTTAATCAACCGTTTTAGTGCTTCGGCTTCTGAAATTTTTGCGGCCGCTATACAGGATTACAAACGTGGAATTGTGTTGGGTGAGCAAACTTACGGCAAAGGCACGGTTCAAACCATGGTTGATCTGAACCAGTGGATTAAAGATTCTGATAAATTGGGTCAAATCAACATCACAGTTGCGAAGTTTTACCGCATCAATGGTAGCAGTACCCAACGCAAAGGGGTATCACCTGATATTGAATTCCCATCGGCATTCAGTGCAGAAGAATACGGTGAAAGCTCACAGCCTACGGCTTTGCCTTGGGATCAGATTGCAACGGCGCGTTTTGACGTGACCAAATCGTTGAACGAAAAACAAGTAGCAAAACTTCGCGAGAAGTATCAGCAACGCCTTAAGTCGGAAGCAGAGATGAAAACGTTCGTAGACGAGTTGGAGCTTTTCCGCAAAGCGCGTGAAAATACTGTAGTTTCATTGCAAGAAACCAAGCGTAAGAAAGAGCGTGAAGAAGCCGAGAAAAAGCGTGCTGCCCTGAAAAAGCTAGAAACGGATGACGACGTTGATGAAGAGGAAACTCCTGCAACCGCCAAAGCAACCGACAAGAAGAAAAAGGACATTTACATGAATGAAACCAGTCGCATTTTGGCAGATTACATTACGCTTTCTAAAGCTCCTTCGGTAGCTAAGCGATAAAATTTGTTACCTTTAAACGTTGGACGTTGGGTCATGGGCGCTATCTTTAGTCCCTAATCCGACGTCCAACGTCTATTTTTAATCCATTCTAACTGATTTATGAAATACAAAAAACACGTTTTTATTTGCACCAATCAAAAAGACGGTGGCAAAAAATGTTGCGGAGCCGAGCACGGCGCAGCATTGGTTGATGCATTCAAAACATCTCTCAAAGAGAAAAATTTACACATTGATATCCGCGCCCAAAAGTCAGGCTGTTTAGACGTATGTGCCTTTGGCCCCGCGTTGGTCGTATACCCAGAAGGTGTTTTCTACGGCAAAGTAGAGCTCGCTGACGTTGAAGAAATCATCGAAAGTCATTTGATAAACGATGTTCCCGTGGAACGTCTGGCGTTAAAATTCTAGAAACGTCTTTATTTTAACCCTTATTTGTCAACGCTGAACGTAAATTCCCGTAAGGGTCTTTGCATTCAGCGTTGACATTTTTATTTTTACCAAAACTGCCAATTCCTATGCTCCAACGCTACTTTTCCCTTGTTCAAAATGGCACTACGGTGCGTACCGAAGTCATCGCGGGGCTTTCTTCTTTTTTGGCTACGATGTACATTATTGTAGTGAACCCCACTATTTTGAGCCAATCGGGGATGCCGTTCGGCGGTGTGCTGACGGCTACGGTATTGCTCTCCTTTTTTTGCAGTTTGATGATGGGACTGTATGCTCGTAATCCGCTTCTTGTGGCGCCGGGGATGGGGCTAAATGCCTTTTTTACCTTCGCCGTTGTGAAAGGAATGGGCGTGGCATGGCAAACTGCCTTGGGTGCGGTATTTTGGGCAGGAATCATTTTTTTTATTTTATCAATCTTCAATGTTCGGACCTACATAGTACAGGCCATTCCGAAGCCGTTGCGCTACGCGATTTCGTCGGGAATTGGGCTTTTTATCACTTTGATTGGCTTGACCAACGCCAAGTTTATCGTAAATAATCCCGCCACTTTGGTCGGCATCGGGAATTTGAAAGACCCGATTCTGCTGACGTTTTTGTTGGGGTTGGTCATTACGGCAATATTGGTGGTGAAAAAAGTACAAGGCGGCATTGTCATTGGCATTGTGCTGACCACGTTGTCGGCGATTCCAGTAGGCCGTTGGTGGGGCGATGCTTCGGCGGTTAATTTCGGACAGGCTACATTGGTCAATTGGAGTGGACTTTGGGCGGCTCCCGATTTTAGTCTTTTGTTTCAATTGGACTTGACTGGTTCGTTGACATTGGCGCTTTGGCCCGTCATTTTTGCCTTTGCGTTTACCGATTTATTTGACAGTCTTTCGACCTTCGTTGGCGTTGCCGAAGCGGCTAATCTTTACGACGAAAACGGAGACCCGCGCAATATTCGACAATCACTGCTAACCGACGCCGTAGCCACCACAATGGCTGGTTTGTTGGGCACCAGCCCCGGAACGGCCTACATAGAATCAGCAGTGGGAATCGAGCAAGGCGGTCGCACGGGGCTTACGGCGGTAGTGGCGGCGTTTTTGTTTTTGCCTTTTATGTTTTTATCCCCTTTGCTCTCGGTCATTCCGAGCATTGCCACTGCTCCTGCGTTGATTTTGGTGGGTGCGTTTATGATGAAACCCATCACCAAGATTGATTGGACGCGTATGGACGAAGCCATTCCGTGTTTGTTAGCGCTGGTGTTGATTCCCTTCAGCTATTCCATTACCCAAGGAATTATTTTTGGTTTTTTGAGTTGGACAATCCTCAAAACTGCTGCTGGAAAAGCGAAAGAAATTTCATTCACACTCTGGATGATTGATATTTTTGCCGTGATGTCGTTGGTGTGGGGGCACTGAAGAAATAGTTTTCTACTAGCGATAATCGTCCATGTAAAAGCACGATTGATAGGTTTTGCCAAGAAAAAAGCGCCTGACGGTTTTTGAACTGTCAGACGCTTTTTTCTTGATGTGACGTATCTCAATTAAATATACTGATTCAGAATATTCTCAAATAGCTCTTGTTTGCCGCTGATTTGTTTTGGCGCACCAGCCGCCACCGCAAAGCTATGTAAGTCTTCCAATGTCAATTTACCATTTTCAAAGTCCTTGCCCGCACCGCTGTCAAATGAAGCGTAACGCTCGGTACGCAGTTTTTTGTAAGCGGATTTCTCCAGAATATCATTTGAAATCACGAGTGCACGCGCAAAAGCATCCATCCCGCCAATGTGCGCAATGAAAATATCGTCGAGGTCAGTTGAGTTGCGACGGGTTTTTGCGTCAAAGTTGATACCACCAGCGGTGATGCCGCCTGCTTCGAGAATTACCAACATAGCCTCGGTCAACTCACTCAAATTAATCGGAAATTGGTCGGTATCCCAGCCGTTTTGGTAGTCGCCACGGTTGGCGTCGATACTGCCCAACATACCTGCATCGGCCGCTACTTGCAATTCGTGCTGGAAGGTATGCCCCGCCAAGGTGGCGTGGTTTACTTCAATATTTAATTGAAAATCCTTATCCAAACCATACTGGCGCAGAAACCCGATTACGGTTGCTGAATCGTAATCATATTGATGCTTGGTAGGCTCGCAGGGCTTAGGTTCAATAAAGAATGTACCTTTGAAGCCGTTTTTGCGGGCATAATCACGCGCTATGGTCAAGAATTGACCAAGGTGATCTAGCTCGCGCTTCATGTTGGTATTCAACAAAGTCATGTAGCCTTCGCGGCCACCCCAGAATACGTAATTTTCGCCATTGAGGGCAATTGTGGCATCCAAAGCGTTTTTAACCTGCACCCCAGCGTGAGCTACTACGTTGAAATCAGGATTGGTCGAAGCACCGTTCATGTAGCGCGGATTGGAGAATACATTGGCCGTACCCCACAATAATTTTACGCCGCTTTCGGCCTGTTTGGCTTTTGCATAATCAACAATGGCCTGCATACGACGCTCGTATTCGGTGATGCTGGGGCCTTCATCGACCAAATCTACATCGTGAAAGCAATAGTAAGGTACGCCCAGTTTAGTAATAAATTCAAAAGCAGCATCCATCTTATCTTTGGCGCGTTGAACCGCGTCATTGTTTGCATCCCACGCAAAATCCTTCGTTCCAGGCCCGAATGGATCGGCACCAGTGCCGCAGAATGTATGCCAGTAGGCAACGGCAAAACGCAAATGCTCTTTCATTGTTTTTCCACCCACCAGACGATTTTCGTCGTACCACTTGAATGCCAGCGGGTTGTCGGATTCACGGCCTTCAAACTGAATTTTGGAGATGCCTTTGAAATATTCGGTATTTCCGAGTGTTAGGGACATAAAATAGATTGTTTTGAGGTTAGTCTTAAAGAACGATTATTACTAAAAGAGGGAAATATAAATTCTTACTTGTGCAAAGAAAAAGAATAATTGTCAAAATGACAATTTTATTTGTGTTTAGCTTTTATGACAATTGTAGGGGTTGTTTTCAAACGATTTGTGCGCAAACATTGTAAGTTTAAAATAGTCTTTTCGACCAAAACCGGAGTAATACTAATACTACACCTAAACTTAAATTGAAAACGCCCGTATGATGAAAATGGATTAATCAATTGATGAAACTTTATCGAACCAAGCAAGGCTTTTATGCTGAATTTCAGGAAGAGTATTACCAACTTTCCTGCCCCGATTGGGATACGCTGATTAACAGGGATGATCTGCACTCGTATGTTTTGACTCAAATAGCAGGTTTAACCCCAGTGTTGGACTTTGAATCAAAAGACCTTTTACCTCCTGCTGTAAGCCAGGAAGTATGGGCCTCTGGCGTAACCTATTACCGTAGCAAAGTAGCCCGCATGGAGGAGTCAAAAGGTGCGTGTGGAGGTATGTTTTACGATAAGGTATACGAAGCCGAGCGCCCCGAGCTTTTTTTTAAAGCATTGGGGTACAAAGTAGTTGGTTCGGGAGGAACCGTTAACATTCGGCCCGATTCTATACGGAATGTTCCCGAACCAGAATGGACGTTGTACGCCACTACTTCTGGCAAAATCGTGGGTTATACCGTCGGCAATGACATGAGTTCTAAGTGTATTGAATGCGAAAATCCGCTCTATATATCGCAGGCCAAAATATACGATGGCTCTGCCGCTTTGGGGCCTTGCCTGTATGTACCAGCCGAACCTATGGTGCCAAATGCGGTCATCAGCATTGAAGTAAAGCGTAGCGAAAGGATTGTTTTTCAGGGAATAACAACGCTCGATCAACTCAAACGAACGCCTGACGAACTCATTGGTTGGTTGTATCGGTCGAGTACGTTTAGAACTGGGGCATTCCTGATGACAGGCACGGGCTTAGTGCCTTCAAGTGATTTTACGGTTGAGGTGGGCGATACGGTTGCGATCTCAATTGATAAAATCGGACAATTGACCAATGTAGTCGGGCTGGCAAAAGTCTAAGTAGTTCAAAACGATACGGCTCTTTATTATTTACATATATAATATTTGATTATTCATCCATGCAAAATTCCCTTCCACAAGGTTTTATTCCTGTTATGTTGACTCCGTTTAAAGAAAACGGCGAGATTGATTTTGAGGGATTAACCAAACTTACTGAATTTTATTTAGAAGCGGGCGCGGCTGGCTTATTTGCCAATTGCCTTTCGTCTGAGATGTATGAGCTGAGCGAAGATGAGCGTATTGCCATCACCAAGCACGTGGTGGATGTGGCAAACGGGCGCGTTCCTGTCGTGGCAACGGGTACATTTGGTGGCCCAATTGCGGAGCAGGCCGAATTTGCCAAAAAGATTTATGGTACGGGTATTCAGGCGGTGATTGTGATTACAAGTTTAATTGCCACTGCCGACGAGTCAGATGCGATTTTTATGGAGCGGATGCATGAGTTGCTTCAATTAACGCCGGGTGTTTCGTATGGTTTATATGAATGTCCAGTGCCTTATAAAAGGCTCGTTAGTGCCGAGAATTTGGGAGAATTGGCGGCCACTGGACGGGTGATTTACCACAAAGATACGTCACTTGATATTGAAAACGTAAAAGCCAAAATAGCCGCCACCGAAGGACAGGTATTCGGCGTTTATGATGCTTACATGGAGCACGCAGTGGCTTCGTTGAAAGCAGGCTCGGCTGGATTGTCGTGTATTCAGGGAAATTTCTTTCCTGAATTGATTGTGTGGTTATGCAATAATTTCAATGAACCAACGCAGCAGGACAAAGTTGAACGCGTACAACAGCTGTTGATTGATACCATGCCCGTAATTCATTATGCGTATCCAACCGTTGCTAAGTATTACCTCCAAAAACGCGGCTTCCCGATTTCATTGTACACCCGTCGTAAAGTGGAAGTACTGACTGAAGTAGAAAAAGCCAATGCCGATGAATTATTGGAAATGGTGAATGCATTAAGCCAAGAGATTGAAGTGGCTTCGTTGACGTTTGCCTAATCAACTTCTTTGTTTTCAAGATTAAAAAGACCTTCTATGTTATTGACGTAGAAGGTCTTTTTAGTTAAAAAAAACTGATAAATTGCTTTGGTAGGAATAGCTAACCATTTACCTATGAAATCACTTTTTTCTTCAGCACTGATTATCATTTTTGGGGTTTACGGTGTCTCGGCCCAACGCCAGATTTCGCCCGTAAACTTTTCCAAAGTCACGGTCAAAGACTTCTTTTGGAAACCCCGCATTGAAAAAGTCCATTCGGCTACGTTGCCTGTTTGTATGACCTATACCGAAGATTCAACGGCTCGAATCCGGAATTTTGAGAATGCCGCCCTCCGGAGCGGGAAGCACAAAGGCATTTATTTTGATGACTCTGATGTGTATAAAGTCATTGAAGGGATTGCCTACACGCTCAAAACTACGCCGGATAAAGCCTTAGAGTCCAAAACTGACGCGTGGATTGATAAAATTGCGGCGGCTCAACTTCCTGATGGTTACCTGAATACATATTATACATTGGTAGGCCTTGAAAAACGCTGGACCGACATGGAAAAGCACGAAGATTATTGCTTGGGCCACTTGATTGAGGGGGCAGTAGCCTACTTTGATGCCACTGGAAAACGTAAACTGTTGGATGTGTCTATTCGCTTTGCCAATCATTTTGATTCTACGTTTCGTCTCCAAAATAAGCCGTGGGTAACGGGGCATCAGGAATTGGAGTTGGCCTTGGTAAAACTTTATCATACGACCAACAACGACCGCTACCTCAAACTCGCCGACTGGCTTATCGAGCAACGCGGCAAAGGACACGGACGTGGTCAAATCTGGACAGATAAGCATTTTGACGGCGCACGCTATTGTCAAGACGATGTACCAGTGCGTGAAATGACCGACATCAAAGGGCACGCCGTTCGCGCTATGTATCTGTATACGGGCATGGCCGATGTAGCGGCCGAAACGGGCGACCGTGGCTACACCCAAGCCCTCGAACGCGTGTGGGCCGATGTGGTAGAGCGAAATATGTACATCACGGGTGGCATTGGTTCTTCAACCAAAAATGAAGGTTTTACGGTCGATTATGATTTGCCCAACGAATCAGCTTACTGCGAAACCTGCGCCTCGGTCGGAATGGTTTTTTGGAATCAACGTATGAATCTCTATTCGGGAGAATCCAAATACGTGGATGTGCTAGAACGCTCGCTTTACAACGGTGCATTGGCAGGGGTACAACTGACTGGAAATCTGTTTTTTTACGTCAACCCATTGGCTTCGTTTGGGTTGCATCACCGTCGTCCTTGGTACGGTACGGCCTGTTGTCCCAGCAATGTGTCGCGTTTGATGCCTTCGGTGGGTGGTTATATTTACAATACTTCCGAAAATACTTTGTGGGTCAACCTGTATGTCGGCAGCGAGACCGAAGTTGTTTTGGGGCAACATAAAGTTAAGTTCGCCCAAAAAACCAATTATCCTTGGTCGGGAGAAGTGGAAATTAAAGCTATTCCCGATAGTAGCAAAGCTAATTTTGCCCTTAAGCTGCGTATCCCGGCTTGGTGCGACAAATACATCATTGAAATCAACGGAAAAGCTGTATCGGGTTTAACGGCTGATAAAGGTTACGTGACGGTTGCGCGTACTTGGGCAAAAAATGATGTGCTCAAACTTCGTATGGAGATGCCCGTCAAGGTCATTGCCGCCGACCCCCGCGTGAAAGCAAACCAAGGCAAACGCGCCATTCAGCGGGGGCCGTTGGTCTATTGTGTGGAAGAGCAAGACAACCGTCATTTGGATTATGACCAAATTCTGTTGTCGAAAAAAACGCAATTCAGTACCACTTTCGAGCCAGCCTTATTGGGCGGCGTAACTACGATTAAGGCCCAAAACGGCAATGATAATTTTACGCTCATTCCGTATTATTCATGGGATAACCGCCAAGCCGGCCGCATGAAAGTATGGGTTGATTGGAAAGAGAAATAAGCCTTAAAGGAGTAGAATGACTCCTTCCCGTTTAATAAAGCAGATGCCATTTGTTATATTTCAACTTTGAAAGTTCCTATCTTTCAGTCGAAAATCACAGTTTTTTTGTTTGAACGTTATTTAACTCAATGAAAATGAAAAATCATCTATCTCGAAGGCATTTGCTTTATTGGACATTGTTGTGGCTGACAGCCTGCGGTACGTTGTGGGCTGCACCGACCCAAACCACTCCTTACATTAAAATTGACCAATTTGGCTACTTGCCCGCTTCCCGAAAAGTGGCGGTAGTTGCTGATCCTCAGACGGGATACAATGCAGCTGAATCGTTTACGCCTGGTACGGGTGCCAATCAATATCAGGTACGCCGCTGGAGTGACGACGCCGTGATGCTCAGCGGAACGCTTCAGGTATGGGGCGGTGGTGCAACGCACGCTCAGTCGGGCGACCGAGGGTGGTCGTTTGACTTTTCGAGTATTACCACGCCAGGTTCTTATTATATTTTTGACGTTGCCAACAATGTAGGTTCTTACCGTTTTGACATTGGCGACAATGTGTACGACGAAGCAATGAAACATGCTGTACGGATGTTTTATTATCAACGGCTTAATTTTGCCAAACAAACTCCTTACACCGATGCCAAATGGGCCGACGGTGCCAGTTATGAAGGGGCTAATCAGGATCGTTTTGCCACGAGCCGATTCAACAAAGGCAATGCTGCTACCGCCAAAGACCTCCACGGAGGTTGGATGGATGCAGGTGATGTCAATAAATATACGACGTTTGCCGAAAGTGCGGTGATTCAACTGGCAGAAGCTTACCGAATAAACCCCAATGCTTTTAAAGATAATTACGCCATTCCTGAGTCAGGCAACGGAATTCCAGACCTATTGGATGAACTTAAGTACGAACTAGACTTTCTGAAAAGAATGCAGGATGCTACGGGCACCAATGGTTTTTTCTTGAAAGTGGGTGTTGATAATTACAATGAAGTCTCTCCCCCCAGCACCGATACCCGCCCGCGCTATTATTTGCCCGAATGTACTTCTGCCACCTTGGCGGGGGCCGCGATGTTTGCCGTGGCTGGGCAAACGTTCAAAACGCACCCATCATTGCTTACGTACGGGAATGACCTCATTGCACGCTCTGAGGCCGCTTGGAACCGTGCTAAAATAACAACCAACAACTTTACAACGTTTGAAACAAGTTGTGACGACGGAGATATAAAATCGGGCGATTCGGACCGCCCTGGTGAGGACCAATTGGGAAGTGCGTTTGTGACGGCGGTATATCTTTACGAGGCCACGGGCAAAGCCGAATACAAAACGTTTGTTGAGTCACAATATACAGCCGTAAAACCTTACAATGGCAACTGGTGGGGACCTTACTGGATGCCTCAGCAATTGGCGTTTTTGCGTTATACGACTCTTTCGGGGGCCTCAAGTGCCGTGGTGACCAATATTCGTAATCAAAAAGCTGGGATGAATTACTTGTTTTCCCTCAATGATTATAACAACGGTACGGACCTTTATCGGGCTTATATGGCTGATGCGCAGCACCATTGGGGGAGCAATCAGGTGCGTGCCAATTCTGGGATTTTAAATCTTGATTTTGTCACGTTTAACCTCAATCCGTCGAGCCATGCCCAATACCGCGAGGTAGCGGAACAGTACTTGCACTGGATGAATGGCGTCAATCCGATGAATTTGGTGATGCTTTCCAACATGTCGGTGGCGGGTGCGGAAAACAGCGTGAATGAGATTTACCACACATGGTTTACCAACGGAACTGTTTGGGATAATGTACAAACATCGGCTTATGGCCCCGCTCCAGGGTACGTTACGGGTGGGCCTAACAAAAGCTACAGCGGAAGCGTGGCTAATATTACCAACCAACCGCCCCAAAAAGCGTATAAAGAGTGGAACAATGGTTCGCCCGAAAATTCTTGGGAAATCACGGAGCCAGCCATTTACAGTCAGGCCGCCTATATTATGTTGCTGGGGCGGGTGATGAGTACAACGGCATCTACTGACACCCAAGCGCCGACGACCCCAACCAACCTTACAGTTTCTAATGTAGCCGCCACTGGTATGACTTTATCGTGGACTGCTTCCACGGATAATGTAGGGGTAACCGCCTACGAAGTGTATCAGGGAGGTAATCTGCTCAACGGGAATGTGATAGGTACAAGCTTCAACGTAACGGGTTTAACCTGCAATACGGCCTATTCGTTTACGGTAAAAGCCAAAGATGCCGCCGGTAACGTTTCGGCGGCAAGCAATGCCGCGAACGCAACCACTACGGCTTGCGACACCCAAGCGCCAAACGTGCCTACAAACGTTGTAGCTTCCAATGTTTCGGCATCAAGTTTGACGCTTTCGTGGACGGCTTCGACCGACAACGTGGCCGTAACCGCGTATGAGGTATATCGGGGAGCAACGTTGGTAAATGGCAATGTCACCGCAACTTCTTTGAATGTTACTGGTTTAACCTGTAATAACGCTTATTCATTTACGGTAAAAGCCAAGGATGCGGCGGGAAATATATCATCAAGCAGTAGTGCGCTAAACGTTACAACGGCGGCCTGCCCTACGGGGACTGTCATTTACGACGACGCCCTTGCCGCCGGCTGGGAAGACTGGTCGTGGAGTTCAACCCGCAACTATGCCAACACCTCTCCCGTACAAACTGGCGTCAATTCCATGCGGGTCGATTTTGGGGGTTGGGGTGGTTTATCGTTGCGACAGGCCACGGCCCTGACGACCAATTCCAACACGGTTATGAAGTTTTGGGTGTACAGCACTGCCGTGAATAACATGCTTTTCTTCGTCCAAACGGATGATTCGTCGCCGCAGCCTGCCTCTTATGCTTTCACGACCGATGCTAATCAGTGGAAAGAGATAACGGTCAACATGGCGCAAATGGGAAATCCAGCCACGATTAAACGTATCAATATTCAGAACAATTCGGCCAATAACATCACGACTTATTTCGACCAAATTAGGATAGAAACTGGGGCGACTGCCGATACACAGGCACCCACAACACCTGCTAATCTTTCGGCCTCGGCCATTACCCAAAATAGTCTGACGCTTTCGTGGACGGCTTCGACCGACAATGTGGGCGTAACGGCCTATGAAGTGTATCGGGGAGCAACGTTGGTAAATGGCAATCTCACCGCGACTTCTTTAAATATTACTGGTTTGACCTGTAATACTGCCTACTCCTTTACGGTAAAAGCCAAAGATGCCGCTGGAAATGTATCGTCGAGCAGCAATGCGCTGAATGTTAGTACCTCTTCCTGCGCTGATACACAGGCTCCGAGCGTCCCCTCTGGGTTTACGGCTACCAATAAAACCCAAACAGGGTTTACGCTCGGTTGGACGGCTTCGACCGACAATGTGGGCGTGGTGGCTTACGAAGTATATAGAGGAGGCGTATTAGTGAATGGTAACGTTACAACCACCTCATTGGCAATTACGGGTTTAACCTGTAATACAACCTACAGCTTTACCGTGAAGGCAAAAGATGCAGCGGGCAATGTATCGGCGGCAAGCAGCGCGTTTAGTGTAAAAACGAATGCCTGTTTGAGTCCAGTGGTCTATGACGAAAACCTCGATGCAAATTGGAGTGACTGGTCATGGAACAGTACGCTTAACTTTGCCAACACCAATCCAGTGCGAGTGGGTAGCAAATCGCTCCGCGCTGATATTGCCTCCACGGGTGGGATATCTTTGCGTCACGTTAATGGCATCAGTACTACCGCTTCGACCGTTTTGCGTTTTTGGGTACGGGGTACGGCCGCAAACAATCTATTGGTTTATGTACAAACAGATGACACAGGCGCGGCTGTCGGAAATTACACATTTACCACAAAATCCAATACATGGTCGGAAATCGTATTGAATATGAGCCAATTGGGTAACCCCTCCGTTATTAAACGGATTACGATTCAGAACAATTCGGCCAGTACCGTGACAGCCTATTTGGATAATATTCGCTTGACAACCGTTAACAATGCCCGTTTAGCTGAAGAGGAATTGACTGAAAAACCAAACGAACTGTTGGTGTATCCTAATCCTTCTGAAGGACCGATTACGCTCAAGTATTTTGCGCCAAAGCCCGAAAAGGTTCAGCTGCAATTATGGGATATGCAGGGCAGGATGTTGCAAAACAATGAAGAAAGTGCAGAATCAGGAACCAACTTTTTCAACATGGATGTGTCTCAACAGCCAGTGGGTATGTATTTGATTCAATTGAAAGGACCCGAAAGAATCCAAACCCAAAAGGTGCTGATTCGGCGGTAAATATTCTGACTCATTGGAAAAGGCGGGCTAATTGCTCGCCTTTTCTATGTTAGATAGAAGTAATAATAGCTTTATAGGTTATATTTAGTGCCAAACATACTTCCCTAAACCTTCACTTCATGGAAATCAAAGACTTCAAACCCTACGTGTCTAACGAGCAAAATATGGCCGAGTTTACCGTAAAGTCGGTCGTAGTGGGTATTCTTTTCGGTGTTTTATTTGGTGCCGCAACCGTTTATTTGTCGCTGAAAGCTGGGCTTTCGGTATCGGCTTCCATCCCCATTGCGGTCTTGGCGATTTCGCTTGGGCGCAAGTATTTGGGTACCACCATTCTGGAAAATAACATTATTCAAACCACGGGTTCGGCGGGCGAATCCATTGCATCGGGCGTGGTATTTACCTTACCTGGTTTTCTTTTTTTATCCACGACAGAAGAAGGAAAAAGCATCGGAGCTGATTTTTTCAATTATTGGACAATTTTAACGTTGGCCATTTTGGGTGGGATTTTGGGAACATTGATGATGATTCCGTTGCGGCGGTCGTTGATTGTACAAGAACATGGCACCCTTCCATACCCCGAAGGAACCGCCTGCGGGTCGGTGCTGATTGCGGGCGAAAAAGGCGGCGATTTGGCCAAAACGGCCTATCAGGGCTTGGGTCTTGCCATGCTGTATGCGTTTTTTCAGAAAATCCTGCACGTAATTGCCGAAGTGCCCCGAATTGCCTCGGAGCAAGCCAGTAAAATCTTTCCATCAGCTGTGGTCAGTGGTGAAATTACCCCTGAATATTTGGGTGTTGGGTATATCATCGGTTTTCGGATTTCGGCGGTGTTGGTCGGCGGAGGTTTGTTGGCTTGGCTGGGATTGATTCCGCTTTTGGCAACGCTCGTTCCAGGTGATACCATTGCCGAGCAATTAATCAAACTTGGTTATCTCAAAGACCTCGCTACGTCGGGTGGGCCTGGTGGGTGGAATCCCGCAACGCATAGCTTTAATGATACGGCTGCGGCCATTTATCGCGCATATATTCGCCAAATTGGCGCGGGAGCCGTGGCCGCGGGCGGTTTTATGGCGCTGCTGAAAAGTATTCCCACGATTATTTCTTCGTTTCAGCAAAGCTTGGCTTCGATGAAAGCTGGTAACGAAGGCGCTCGTGTGCGTACGGAGCAAGATTTGTCGTTTAAAGTAGTGATTTTCGGATGCTTGGCGTTGGTAATATTGATGGTCATTTTACCTCAAATCCCCGGCGATGGTTTATTAACAAAGCTGTTGATTGCCGTACTGGTGGTGGTATTTGGTTTTTTCTTCGTGACGGTAGCGAGTCGAATTGTTGGTATTATCGGTTCAAGTTCATCGCCAGTTTCGGGCATGACCATTGCGACAATCATGGCCACGTCGTTGGTATTCATTGGGTTTGGGTTAACGGGTAAATTGTACGAGCCAGCGGTGTTGGTGATTGGCGGGATGATTTGTATTGCCGCTGCCAACGCAGGAAATACGTCGCAGGACTTGAAAACAGGGTATTTGGTCGGTGCTACGCCCAAATATCAGCAGATAGCGCTGTTTATCGGGGTCATTGTTTCGTCTTTGGTGATTGGGGCAACAGTCAAGTTGCTCGATACACCCACGCCCGATTTGGTGGCGCAGGGCATTCCGCACGCCATCGGAACCGATAAATTTCCCGCTCCGCAGGGTACGCTCATGGCAACGCTTATCAAAGGATTATTGTCGTTTAATTTGGATTGGCAGTTTGTACTGGTGGGTGTTTTTACGGCTATTACCATCGAAATAATGGGTGTCAATGCCCTTTCGTTTGCGGTAGGGTTGTACTTACCTCTTTCGACGACCTTGCCCATTTTTGCAGGCGGTTGCGTAAAAGCCTTTGTAAATTGGAATGCCAAACGTAAAGGTATCGAAGAAGAAGACCCCGATTTGGGAAAAGGGAATCTCTTTTCAACTGGCTTAGTGGCTGGTGGCGCTTTGGCGGGCGTGGTTGTAGCTTTACTTTCGGTCAATGATTCTATTTTCAATGCCCTAGCTAAAATAAATCTTGAACCCGTTCTGGCATCCGTCATCGGAGAAGGCGGTTATCAACTCTTGGGTGCGGTCATGTTTGCGGCGATGGGAACGGTACTGTATCGGGTGGCGATGAAGCGATAGAAATTAATGTAGAATAAAAAAAGCCCCGCCTGATGAATTGGAGCGGGGCTTTTTGTTTGAGATAGTTTTAACTTTCAACTTCCTGCTTTTTTACTTCCACTTTAGGTGGAATCAGACGGTACAATACAGGCGTAACGATACGCGAAAGTAAGGTTGAACTGATTAGCCCGCCAATCAGAACCCATGCCAACGGCGAATAAAGCGGGTTTCCTTCAATGGCCAAAGGAATCAGTCCCCCAATGGCTGTTAGTGAGGTGAGTACGATAGGGACAAATCGAATCTCGCCCGCTTCTTGAATGGCTTCAATCAATGGAACACCTTCTTCGCGGAGTTGATTGGTGAAATCAACGAGCAGAATGGAGTTTTTGACCTCAATTCCTATCAAGGCAATAAGCCCAATCACGGCCACAAACGAGAGCGGATAGCCCACAATCCACAGCATCGTAAAAGCCCCAATGATACCCAACGGAATGACCGAAAGCACAATCAAAGAGCTCTTAAAATTGCCAAATTCCAAGATTAGAACCCCAAGAAATCCGAAAGCGGTGATGAGAATGATGGTTCCTAAGCCGCCGAACGATTTTTGACGAGCTTCTAGTTCGCCAGCGGCTACGTAGCTAAAATCGTTGGGGAATTTATATTTATCCAGTTTGGTAATGATGTCTTTATACACATTATCTACCAAATAACCGCTTTTTACAAATGCCGAAATCGTGACAAAACGGTCGCGGTCGTAGTGTCGGATTTGATTGGTTGAAGTTTCAAACTGAATATCGGCCACTTGACGCAGTGGAACTGCCGCACCAGTTAAGGTGTTCACATACAGATTGTTCAAGATGGCAGGGGTGGTTGTTTTTCCTTTTGGAAGGGTAACGTTAATACCGTAATCATCGCCGCTTTCATCTTTGAAAGTTCCGATGTTTAACCCGGCAATCGCCAAACGAACGGTACGATTGATATCAGCGACCGAGATTCCCAACAGTCCCGCTTTTTCTTTATTGATCTTCACTCTCAAATCTGTGCGACGGGTGGTCAGGGGATTTTTTACGTAGATCGTGCCCGGTGTCTCTTTTAGGACTTTCTCTACATCGGCCGCCACACTGCGAAGCTTTTCCAAATCTTCACCCATGACCCGAATCGCTACGGGTGCTTCGGTGTTGGGGCCTTGCTCAAAATCCACTACTTCAACGTTGGCATTGGGCACGTAGCGTAGGCGGTCGCGCAGTTGGTCAATGATTTTTTCTTTTTCAGGTGGATGAATTTCATCTTGTAACTGTACAAATACCTCAGCGTAGTTGCTTGATTCTGAGCGTTCAATGACGTTGTAGTACATTCTTGGATTGCCACGCCCGACGCTGGTTGAGAAAAATTTCACTTCGTTAATGCGCTTCAATTCATTTTCTACGGTACGCGCCACGCGATTGGTTTCGGTTAGACTACTGCCTTCGGGCGTTTCCAACGTAATTCTGAACATGGGTTTCTCCGATTTTGGAAACAACCCGAATCCGATAATTTTGGGAATGTATAACGACATTCCGAACAATAATCCCGCAAATAAAAGCGTAGGAAGCGGATGACGTAATGCCCAATTGAGCAACTTGCTGTACGAACCTGAAATCACTTTTTTCAGCGCTCTCAGAAAGATATTCCCTTCGGGGTTATGGCTGTTTTCCAACAAACGACTGCTCAAAAAGGGAACAATCGTGAGCGAAACTACCATCGAAGCCAAAATGGTCATGGCAACGGCCATGGGCAGACTTCGGATAAAATCTCCCGACGCTTCGGGCAAAAACAACAGCGGCAAAAAGGCCAAAATCAGCGTAACAGTACAGCCAATTACGGCCAATGTGATTTGTTTAGTAGCTTTGACGGCGGCTTCGCGTTTTGAAAAACCATCGCGCATCCAGCGCTCAATGTTTTCGACGACCACAATGGAGTCGTCTACCAATATCCCCAACGCCACAATCAACCCCACCACGCTCAATTGATTGATGCTGTAGCCTAGATAATCGACGGCGGTGAGACCGATGGCCAAGGAAAGCGGAATCGAAATCATGACGACCACTGCCGCCCGTAGTCCAAGGGGTAGAAGCGTAAGCGCCACGAGCAGAATGGCAATACCGAAGTCTTTGGCAAAGCGCCCCAAACGACGGTCTACACTTACGGATTGGTCGAAATATTTGACCATTTTGATGTGCTTGGGCATCGTTTTCTCAAATTCGGTCAAACTTGCATTAAGTACTTTTCCCGTTTCCGTAATATTTTTGCCTGTTTTTTGGGCTGCAGCTACCAAGACCGCACGTCGGCCGTTGAGGCGGGTAAAATTGGTTTCTTCTTCGTAATTGAAATCAACATCGGCAATGTCTCTTAAGTAGATGATTTTCTGACCGTTTGTGGACACAATGGTGTTGCGCATTTGTTCCAACGACTCATAATCGCCGCTGGTCTTGACGTTGAATCGTCGGGCACCTTCCTGCACGCTGCCCGCAGGAATGTTGAGGTTTTCGGCCTGCAATGCCCCCAATACCCGATTGATGGCGATACCTTCCTGCGCCATTTTCTCAACATTGAGTGAGACACGCACGTTTTCTTTGGGAAAACCATAGTCTTTTACGCTGCGCAGGTCTTTGATTTTCTCCAATGTCTTCCGTAGTTTTTCGGAATAATCGGCCATTTCTTTGTACGAAGCTACCTCAGAAACCAAGGCTACCTGAACGATATTGACCAAGCCAGGGTCGAATTGGAAGTAACGAATATCAAAAATATCAGTAGGTAAAATGCTACGCATGGAATTTACTTCGCGGGCGATTTCCTGCTTTTTTTCATCATTATCGACTGCATATTCGTATTCCAACATAAATACGGCGAGCCCGTCGTCGATGGTGGTACGGATATTTTTAACGTCTTTGAGCTCATTAAGGCGTTTTTCAACGGGGTCAACGACCAATTCCTCCATGTCTTTGGGGTCGGTACCGGGATAAATCACCGTAATCACAAACGTAGGAGCCTCAAACGTAGGGTCTTCGGCGCGGGGCATATTGAAGAGTGAATTGAGGCCAAGCGCCACCACTCCCACAAACATCACCAGCATAAACTGCCAGTTTTTGACGGAAAATTCTGAAAGATTCATCGGTGTAGGTGTGGTCTATTTGATAATTACGTTGGAAGATTCGGTCAGAAAAGCACTTCCTGAGGTGACTACCTCGGTGATGCCTTCCAAGCCATTGGTCACCAGTACTTTATCGCCATCTACAAACCCGATTCGGATGGGCAGACGTTTCACTTTCTTGCGCGATTCATCCAATACGTACACAAAAGCGTCCTGTCCGTTGCCCTCAATAATGGCCTCAATGGGTACCATAATATAATTCCGATTCTGAACGGGCTTAAGCTCTACTTTGGCAAAAAGCCCGGACGCAAATCGTTGGCCATTGGGGTTAATACGGACCTCAATTTCGTAAAGTTTGTTCATGGGGTCGGCGGCAGGAGCTAATTTTGTAACGGTACCCGTAAACGTTTCGGATGGATAGGCATCCAACGAAACATTTGCTTTGTCGCCTACTTTCAAGCGTGCCCAGTCTTTGTCAGAAACTCCCACGCGCACCACCCAGTCGCTTTGACGATTGGAGGTAATGTAAAAAATAGGGGTTCCTGGTCCAGTTAATTCGCCTTCATTGGCCATTTTTTTGATAACGGCTCCGTCAATCGGGGAAGTGATTTGCGCATAAGAGCGGTTAAACTGCGCGATTTGCAGGCTTTGTTTTGCAACATCAAAGCCCGTGGTAGCATTTTGCATTTGTTCCAGCGTAGCGGCAGTATCTTTGAGCATATTCTCTACACGCTTAAAATCGCGCTCGGCTTTTTCAACGCCGAATTTCGCCTGACTCACCTGCGCGTCGATTTCGGTCATGTTTAGCGAAGCCAGTACTTGCCCCTTGCGGACTTTTTGTCCTTCTTCCACAAAGATTTTTTGAATGATGCCCCCGATTTTAAACGATAGTTTGGCTTCTTCCGACGAAGCGACCAAGCCCGAGGCGGTAATGGATTCGGAGCGAACGGTTTGCGCTACTTTTTCAAGTTTAACAGGAACGACCGTTTCGTCGCCCATGGCGTTGTCGGCTTTTTTTTCTTCCTGTTTTCCGCAGGCTGCAAGCAGAAAAAGGGTGATGATGAATGAGTATTGTTTCATGATTGTATGCGTTATAAAATCATTTTTATTTGAGAAGATGGGTTCCATTAGTGGGCGGTCACTTTATTCAATAAAGATTGTTTGATTAACACATCAAAACGCGCGAGCGACTGTTGCAACTGAGCCGTTACGACTTCGTTTTGGGCTTTAATCCATTCAATGTAAAGCACATTGTTGTTTCGGTATCGACTGTCAATGACGCTGAAATATTGCGTTGCTTTGTTGACGCCGTCCTGAACCAATTTTAGATTTTCTCGGGTGGCCTGAAGTTCCAAAAATGCCTGAGTAACTTGCAGTTCAATCTGTTTTTCTACTTCTAGCTTTTTGGTTTTTAGCAATTCGGTCTGGATTTTGGCTCCTTGAATTTTCGATTTGCGTTCATATCCTTTAAACAAGTCCCAAGTCAATCCGAGTTGCGCCACTCCGTATGCCTGTTGATTGAATGTATAGCCAAATCCCTGAAAACCCGTATTGCCACCAATAAACACCGATGGACGTTTGGCGGCTTTTTCGTGAAGGGTAATGGCGGTTTTAGACGCTAAAATGGATTGGTCGAGTTGATTGAGTTCCTGACGGTTTTGCAGGGCTGTTTCACTCAGTTTATCTAACGATTCATAGGCCGCTGCGGGAATCAGGTTTGTTGAGTCAATCAAAACCCCTGCGCTCAATTCTCTGTTTAATAGAAAGTTAAAGTAAGCCTTCGCCGTTTCACGGTTTTTGGTTGCTACCGCCAGCTGTTGATTTAGTTTACTGATTTCGTATTCAGCCCCAATGACGGCGTCTTTGGTTAGTACGTTATTGTTGACCAATTTCTGATTCAGGCGTACCAGTTCATTGAGCGTTTTTTGTGCATTCCCAAAAATCTTAATGGCTTCTGATGCCTGTAAATATTGATAATATGCACCCTCAATCGTGTACCTAAGTTCATTTTCGTACACTTTCTTTTTGGCTTCCTGCGCGGTCAGTAGCGTTTTCTGTATCAGGTAGTTGTACTGAACTTCAGGATTGTAAATTGAATACTGAACGGTGATTTTTGTGTCGTGAAAGTTGTTGGGAGCCAACAATTCGTCAACGTTATCAATTTGTGGAAATACACTTGTTTGTGTTAGCTTATTGAGCGTACTGTATACTGGATTGAGTAAATCGCCGACGGGAAACTGCAACCGGCGTCCACCAGCAGCCAACGAATAGGTAGGCGCAAAAGTGACGCGAGGGTAGAACAAAGCTTTTGCCTGTTGAATATTTTCGAGCACTTTTTGAATTTCCAGATTCTCCTGTTTCAGGGCGAGGTTATTTTTTAATCCTTCCTGAACATATTCCTCCAAAATAGCCGAATGCTGGGCTTGTATGCCGATGCTCATCAGGAGCAAAAACATAGTGAAGTATATCCTTATCATATCTTATAAAATGAACAGTGTTTAGTAAAAGGGTAAAAAAAGGTTATTTTCCAATCCATCCTAAATGCGTATGCTTGAAGGAGTCAGTGTATTTGAGACCATAACCAAAAATACGATCCATGGCAGAATGCGCGAATAAGATAATTCCAGCTAACATCAATATTGAAGAAGTTAAAGCGAATCCAACCAAAGCGACGCCGATACCCAGGGCTTTGTGGTGCACGAAGTTATAGAGATAAGCCCCGATTCGGGTGTTGATTAAGTAGCCAATCATGCTTAGGTCAGGGAGTAACAAAAGGGCGGGAAACCACCACCAGGCATATTCTAGGCGGCTGAACAAAAACACCGCGAGCACAAATTCGCCGATGTCTTCAAAAGTGAGGAGTGTTTTCATGGCTGTTTACAGAGTGATTTTAATAATAATTGATAACGAGAATGATAAAGCTGATGAGTAGGCATAAAGGAGAATAGTAACGAGTATCCATTTGCCCAAATTCGGTCTGTTTTATTTTTTTGAAAAAACCAACGTAGTTGAATTCTCCAATGGCGCGGAGGAAAAAAATAATTGCAATGCCGATTGAAATATATGTAATGGCGCTATCAGACAGCAACGAGCTATTTATAAACCCCGCTTTCACTGCAAGAATCCACGCAAAGCAGAGAAGACCTATTCCGACGGCCATTGTTGACAAAGGTCCTGGCGTGAACAAAGGTTTTTGTTGGCTACCGCTTGAGGTCGGAATGGCTAATTTACTCCAGCGACGCCCGCCAAACGCCCAATAAAAGTGAATGGAGGCGATGAATGCAAAAATCAAAATATCAATGAGTGCAAGAATGGGTTTCATTGAATTAAACATTTAGCAATCGGTTACAAAGACGTTTTAATCATTTTGATAAACAATTGAAAAGACTCTTGAATACGTTCTAATTGCTGGTCATCTTTAAACATACTCATTCGATTTTTGAGATAAATCGTGACCAGCCCGTGCATATAAGCCCAGATAGTCATGGCCATTATTTCAATATTGGTTTCTTTAAAATAACCCGCCTTTACGCAATCTTCGATGACCAATTTTAGGAGGCCAAACGATTTTAAGCCATCTTCCCAAATTTCGTCTCTACAAGCGAGCGTCTCCATAGGCGCTTGCATGATGAACATCAAATCGTAGAGTTCGGGATTCTCGATAGCATATTTGATGTATTGGTGCCCCATCTCAATCAACCTTTCAAAAGGGTCGCTTATATGCGTCACGGTAATTAATTGCTGCATCATTTTTAAGAATGCTTCTTCGTGCAATGCAAACAGCAATTCATTTTTGTCTTTGTAGTAGAGATAAATCGTGCCTGGGCTGTATTCGATAGCATCGGCAATGTTACGAATGCTCGTTTTTTCGTAGCCTTGTTCCAAAAATAATTTTCGGGCTGCCTCCAAAATCAGACGCCGCATGTCTTCCTTTTCCCGTTCTTTTCTTTCCTGAATGCCCATGGTTCAATACAAAATACTTAACTTAATATAAACGATGCAAATATAATGAACACTGTTCAGCGCGCAAGAGTCTAATTAAAAAAAATGTTAAACGGCTAAAAAAAAGGATAAAAAGAATCGAGACGGTAGGAGTCAAAATGGAGATAATATTTTGACAAAGAGTGAATTATATGTAAGAGAAAGGGTAAATAAAGATTTTTTAATACAACAAAACTTAAACCAGACAGTTTATTACGATAAATATTGTAACTTTCGAAAACCTAAAAAACCCTTTGTAACGGTATGGGTAGGAAAGTCTTAATCCTTAACCAAGATTACTCCGCGTTGAGCATTTGCTCCGTTCCGAAAGCCTTCTTGCTTGTCTATCTCAACAAGGCTGAACTAGTTGCGGAATCTTCAAACTATTTTTTGCACACCGTCAGTACGGAATTTCCTATGCCGACGGTCATTCGCCTCCATCGCTATATCCACTTGCCATACAAAGGCGTAATGATGACGCGACAAAATATCTTCAAACGTGATGGTCATCAGTGTGTTTACTGCGGTTTGCATGGGGAATTGACATTGGACCATGTTCTGCCAAAATCGCGCGGTGGGCGTACCAGTTGGGACAATCTGGTTACGGCCTGCAAGCGTTGCAATGCACGCAAAGGCGATTACACCCCAGAAGAAGCGTCAATGCCTATGCGTCATCGTCCCTTCAAACCTTCTTTCATCATGTTTTTACGGGATTATTCTGGCGCTACCGATGATTCGTGGATGCCTTTTCTTTCAAAAAGAGAAAAGGTCTCGTAAAAAAAATTGCTTTTTCCGGTGGGATTTTCTACTTTTGCACTCCGTTTGCAAAGGCAATCGTTTGTTTCACCAAATTTCAGCCATTTTGCCCATTGGCTGATGTACGAGAGGGCAATTTCAAAACTACATTATGAGTAAAGCTCAATTAACTGATTTTGACTGGGACAGAGCCGACAACAGAGGCTTTGGTAGTGGTTATTCCGCTTCTGAAAAAGCCCAGTTGGAGCAACTTATCAACGGTACAATCTCTCCCGTTGCCGAAAAAGAGGTAGTAAAAGGAATCGTGGTCGGTATGAATGACCGCGAAGTGATTTTGAACATTGGTTCAAAATCAGACGGTATCGTACCGCGTTCAGAATTCCGTGATTTGACGGACCTGAAAATCGGCGACGAAATTGAAGTATACATTGAAAATCAGGAAGACCCTAACGGACAGTTAGTGCTTTCTCGCAAAAAAGCGAGAGTTATTACTGCTTGGGATAATATTCAAAAATCATTTGATCATGACTTGGTGATTGACGGTTTCGTAAAACGTCGTACCAAAGGTGGTCTTATTGTTGATATTTACAGCATCGAAGCGTTCTTGCCAGGTTCACAAATTGACGTTAAGCCAATTCGTGACTTCGACATCTTCGTTGGCAAGAAAATGGAAGTGAAAGTGGTGAAAATCAATCACGCCAACAACAACGTGGTTGTTTCACACAAAGTATTGATCGAGAAAGACCTCGAAGCACAACGTCAGCAGATTCTTACCAACTTGGAGCGTGGCCAGGTACTCGAAGGAGTAATCAAAAACATGACCAAGTTTGGGGTATTTATCGACCTTGGTGGCGTAGATGGTTTGTTGCACATTACCGACATTTCATGGGGACGTATCAATGATCCTTCAGATTTGTTGCACCTTGACCAAAAAATCAACGTTGTAGTTCTTGACTTCGACGAAGATAAGAAGCGTATTTCATTGGGCATGAAGCAATTGCAGGCTCATCCTTGGGAAGCTCTTTCTCAAGAAATCGAAATCGGTTCACGTGTGAAAGGTAAAGTTGTAAACGTAGCAGATTACGGCGCATTCCTTGAAATCATGCCAGGTGTTGAAGGTTTGATTCACGTTTCAGAAATGTCATGGTCTCAGCACTTGCGTAACCCGCAAGACTTCCTGAAGATTGGTGATGAAGTAGAAGCGGTGGTATTGACCCTTGACCGCAATGAGCGCAAAATGTCACTTGGCTTAAAGCAACTTACCGCTGATCCTTGGACTCGTCAAGAAATTATTGAGAAATATGCAGTAGGCACCGTTCATAAAGGCGTTGTTCGTAACTTGACTAACTTCGGTCTCTTCCTTGAACTCGAAGAAGGTATCGATGGTCTGGTTCACGTATCTGACCTTTCTTGGACCAAGAAAATCAAACACCCAAGTGACTTTATCAAAGTAGGTGAAGAACTTGAAGTAATGGTTCTTGAATTGGATGCTGACAACCGCCGTTTATCTTTGAGCCACAAACACCTCGAAGAAAATCCTTGGGATACTTTTGAGTCGGTATTTGCGGTAGGTTCGGTACATAAATGTACAATCGTTGCTAAAGGAGATAAAGTAGCAACGCTCGAATTACCTTATGGTATCGAAGGAGTATGTATCCTTAAAAACTTGGCGAAAGAAGACGGAACCGTCGGAGAAATCGGAGAATCTCTTGATTTCAAAGTAGCTGAATTCTTGAAAGACGAAAAACGTATTGTGCTTTCACATACAAAAACTTGGCAGGAAAAAGAGGAGCCTAAGGTTGAAGAAAAACCAAAAGCTCCTAAAGTTGAAAAACCAAAAGACGCTGAAAAAGCTACTCTAGGTGATTTGGAAGCACTTTCTGCTTTGAAAGAACAAATGGAAGAAGGTGAGAAAAAGAAAAAAGCGGCGGCTACTAAAAAAGTAGCAAAAGAAGCGTCTGCTGAGTAATTTTTCAATCCCTGACTTGCTAAATTGTTAGTTTGTTATGATATTTACGGCTGTAAAAAGTCATAGCAGACTAACAATTTAAAAAACAATAAAAGGTCCTGTGGCCGAGTGGCTAGGCAGAGCTCTGCAAAAGCTCGTACAGCGGTTCGAATCCGCTCGGGACCTCGAAAGTAAAGTGCCTTTTCTCAAAAAAGTACCATTTAGCCATGAACAACTAAACTAGGCTGAATGGTACTTTTTGTTTTTAATTTGCTCGATTTTGAATAAAAATAACCCTTGTGGCTATACTTATGGGTAATTTCTAAATTTAATTAGAAAGAATCTAAATAATAGAATTATTGCAAATTAAGAATAGAAATGCTTTGGCACGTATAAATTCGTGCATTACTTTTGTACGGTTAAGAAGTATCATGTTTTTGTTAATTCATACACAAATGGAAATTAGTTTATTCTTAAAAAGAATGCGCAGTGTCACCCAAGCGTTACTGATTGCTTTAATGGCTACGCTCAGCCAACAAGCAACGGCACAGGATGGCGATGCCGCAAGCGGTGAAACGCTTTTCAATAATAACTGTAAGGCTTGTCACTCCGCACAAGATGAAGTAGTGGTAGGCCCAGGTTTAAAAGGTATTCAACAACGCCGCGATTTGGCTTGGCTCGTTAAGTGGATCAAGAATCCAAACGGAGTAATCCAGAGTGGTGATGAATACGCAGTAGCTTTGTACAACAAATTTAACAAAGCTCAAATGACTGCTTTCCCAGCTTTCGGTGAGAAAGAAGTGAAAGACATTTTGGCGTATGTAGAAAAAGCAAATACAGCAGCGGCTCCAGTTGCAGCTGCCGGTACTGCCGCTGCGGGCGCTCCCGCAGGTGAGTCTGCCCCTTCTGATTTGTTTACTTACATTTTAGTGGCTTTGTTGATTGTGATGCTGTTGGTGCTTGGTGTATTGATGGCAATCGTATCAATTCTATCTAAAGCCGTGTCTGGCGAAGCTACTGCCTCAGCAGGAACGTCTTTCTCTGATAGACTTCGTGATGGGTTGGTGGGTTTGAGCAAAAACTCAGCTATTCGCAGCGCTACCGTATGGTTTTTTATCCTTATGGTGACCAAAGCAACCGTCGATGGAATGTATGGAGTAGGTATTCAACAGGGATATGCTCCCAAACAACCAATTGCATTCTCGCATAAACTTCACGCAGGCCAGTACAAAATCGATTGTAACTATTGCCATACGGGTGTTAACCGTGGTAAGTCGGCTACAATTCCTTCGGCCAACATTTGTATGAACTGCCACGGCGTGATTAAAAAAGAATCACCCGAAATTCAGAAAATCTACACGGCAATTGAAAAAAATCAGCCAATTGAGTGGGTTCGTATTCACAACCTGCCTGATTTGGCTTACTTTAACCACGCACAACACGTAAATGTAGGTGGGGTGCAGTGCCAACAGTGTCACGGCGAAATTCAAACCATGGAAGTAGTTGAACAACGTTCTTCACTTACAATGGGATGGTGTATTGACTGCCACCGTAAAACGGAAGTAAATACCAAAGACAACGCTTACTACGACAAATTGGTGGAATTACACAAAACCAATAGCAAGGAGCCGTTGAAAGTAGCCGATATCGGTGGTTTGGAATGTTCAAAGTGTCACTATTAATCACGTTTCTTATTCATTAATATATATGGAAAACCAAACGAAGAGGTATTGGAAAGGTCTGGAAGAACTTCGGAATGACGAGACTTTTGTAAAAAATGCCCATAACGAATTTGGTAGCTTTGAGGCTAATGATTCTACCCAGTACAAAAGCATCGTTGACGGAATCGGTTCAGATCGTCGTGATTTTCTGAAAGTATTAGGGTTTGGCCTTGCTGCAGTATCATTAGCGGCTTGTGACGCTCCCGTCAAAAAATCAATCCCTTACCTTAACAAACCAACCGATACGTTCCCGTCAATCGCTGATTGGTATGCTTCAACGTATGCTGAAGGGGGAGATTATGCAAGTGTTTTAGTAAAGACGCGTGAAGGTCGTCCCATCAAAATTGAAGGTAATAAGCAATCAAGCGTAAGTAAGGGAGGCGTAAGTGCTCGTGCACACGCTTCTTTGTTGGCTTTATACGATGCTGAAAAATTAAAAGGCCCTAAAAAAGGAGAGGCCGACGCAGACTGGGACACGGTAGATAAAGAAATATCGACTCAGTTGGCTTCAATAGCAGCAAAAGGCGGTCAAATTCGAATCGTTTCTTCTACTATTTTAAGCCCTTCTACCAAAGCTGTCATTGCAGACTTTACCGCAAAATACCCTACTACCCAGCACATTACTTATGATGCTAACTCGGTAGCTGGTTTGGTAAAAGCCAATGGTGATTCGTTTGGTAAAGCAATCGTTCCTTCGTACGATTTCAGCAAAGCAAAAGTAATCGTAGGTCTTAGCTGTGACTTCTTAGGAAGTTGGATTGCTCCACATGAATATTCTGTTCAATACGTAGCAGGACGCAAGTTGAATAGTGGAAAAGGTGGCAAAAAAGATATGTCCCGTCACTATCAGTTCGAAACCACTATGTCTTTGACTGGTGCCAATGCTGATTACCGCGCTGCCGTGAAACCCTCACAGGAAGGCTTGGTTGCATTGGCGCTTTACAATAAATTAAGCGGTAAAGGCGGAACCTCTCTAGGAGCTGATGTAGATAAAGTTCTTGATAAAGCCGTAGCCGATTTGAAAGCTGCCCAAGGAGCTGCTTTGGTTGTTTCGGGCTCAAATGATCCTAACGTACAGGTAGTTGTAAATGCTATCAACAGTGCTTTAGGTGCTTACGGCACAAGCATTGACTTAGGAACGCCCGTTTATTATCGTCAAGGAAATGATGTAGCTATGAACGGCTTTATTGATAACGCAAAGGCGGGATCAATCGGGGCGGTTATTCTTTATGGTTGCAATCCAGTATATGACCATCCTCGCGGAGCTGAATTGAAAGATGCACTTTCAAAAGTAGAGCTATCCGTTTCTTTTGCTGACCGTGCTGACGAATCTTCATCTCTTTGCAAATACATTACGCCAGCACCTCACTATTTAGAGTCGTGGGGTGATGCCGAGCCCAAAGCAGGCTTTTATAGCTTACAACAACCTGCTATTTCACTCATTTATAAGACACGCCAAGCGCAGTCAAGTCTGTTGAAATGGTCAGGGGCAAATCCTGATTTTTACACCTATCTTCGCAATTACTGGAAAGCCAATATCCTTGGTGGAGAGAATTTTGAAGGCACTTGGACGAAGGCCTTGCATGACGGTGTTGTAGAAAAAGGTGCCTCCGCTGCCGCCGCTAGTGTAGGAGCAGTTGCTGGATTGGATGCTGCTATCGCAGCTGTTACTGGTTCATACAAAGCTTCTGCAACGGGACTTGAAGTGGTTCTGTACGAAAAAGTAGGGATGGGAACAGGGGCCTTAGCTAACAACCCATGGTTGCAAGAATTCCCTGAACCAGTAACAAAAGCATGTTGGGACAACTACGCTAGTGTTTCTCAGAAAACGGCAAAAGAACTTGGTCTTTCACAAGACGATGTTGTCAAAATAGAAGTAAAAGGTAAATCTGTTGAATTGCCAGTATTAATTCAACCTGGTCAAGCCAATGGAACTGTATCCATTGCTATTGGTTACGGTCGTGAAAAGGCAGGTAAATCAGGTAATGGAGTAGGGGTAAATATGTATCCTTTTATCCAAAACAAAGCAGGTTTTTCTAATTTTAGTGTAGGTGAAGCAACGCTGACCAAAACTGGCGATTCGCACAAAATTGCTCAAACCCAAACGCACGAAACTGTAATGGGCCGTAGGGCAGTAATGCAGGAAGCACGTTTGGCCGAGTACCAAAAAGATTCGAAAGCAGGCCGTTATTTCCCACACGTATCTACTTCAGAAGGTATAAAGTCGCCAACCGAAATAACGCTTTGGGATGGATATCAAAAGCCTAACCACTCATGGGGTATGGCTATTGACCTCAACTCTTGTACAGGTTGCGGTGCTTGCGTAATTAGTTGCCAGGCTGAAAACAACGTTTCTGTTGTAGGACGTCAAGAGGTAATTAATCGTCGCGAAATGCACTGGATTCGCATTGACCGTTATTATTCATCAGATGCGGATGTAATGGACAAGAGCTTGAGCGGCTCGAAAGCATTGGAAATTGCTTCCGATAATCCTGAAGTTGTGTTCCAACCTTTGATGTGTCAGCATTGCGGTAATGCACCTTGTGAGACGGTTTGTCCAGTATTGGCAACAACCCACAGCACAGAAGGTCTTAACCAAATGGCTTATAACCGTTGCGTAGGAACTCGTTATTGTGCAAACAACTGCCCATATAAAGTTCGTCGTTTCAACTGGTTTAAGTATTTTGACAACGATAACTTCGATTTCCATTACAACAACGACCTCGGCAAAATGGTCATTAACCCTGACGTAACCGTTCGTTCACGTGGAGTAATTGAAAAATGCTCAATGTGCGTACAGCGGATTCAAGAAGGTAAGTTAAATGCCAAGAAAGAGCGTCGTCGTCCTGTTGATGGTGAGATTGTTACTGCCTGTGCGCAGTCTTGTCCAACAGAAGCCATTGTTTTTGGGGATATGAATGATCCTGCGAGCAAACTTTCGAAATTGTTGGCTGAAGAGAAAGAAGGACGTGCTTTCCAAATGTTGGAAGAAATCAACGTAAAACCACAGATTTCTTACTTAACAAAAATCCGTAACAAGGACGTAGATGCAGCAAAAGCAGCTGCTACGGAAGCACATGCCGAACACGGAGGCCACTAGGATAAGAGGGTTAATTGTTAGGGTAGAAATCCAAAACAATTAACCTCTACATAAAGATTATTAGATAACAATTAACAATTAACTTTCAAAAATATGCACGTTACTTCACCCGTAAGAACCCCTCTCGTAACCGGCGGTAAGACCTACGCCGATGTGACAGAGGATATCTGCAAGCAGGTGGAAGGCAAGCCAACCAAAGAGTGGAAAGTCGCTTTTGTAATTTCATTGGCGGTTTTAGCATACGGTACAGTTTGCTTATTCTGGACCTGGTGGGAAGGTTTGGGCGTTTGGGGCCTAAACAAAACGGTCGGCTGGGCGTGGGACATTACCAACTTCGTATGGTGGGTTGGGATTGGTCACGCGGGTACGTTGATTTCCGCCATTTTGTTACTATTCCGTCAGAAATGGAGAACCTCAATCAACCGTGCTGCAGAAGCGATGACTATCTTTGCCGTTCTTTGTGCCGCCTCATTTATCCTTATGCACATGGGGCGTCCTTGGTTGGCTTATTGGGCGTTACCACTTCCTAATACCTTTGGTTCTCTGTGGGTTAACTTTAACTCACCGCTTGTTTGGGACGTATTTGCCATCTCGACATACTTCTCTGTTTCCTGTTTATTCTGGTACGTAGGTTTGGTTCCTGACTTGGCTACCATTCGTGACCGTGCTCAAAACAAGGTTTCAAAATATATCTACGGAGTTCTTTCTTTGGGTTGGAACGGGTCCGCGCGTACGTGGTCACGTTATGAATACATCAGCTTGATTTTGGCTGGTTTGTCAACTCCTTTGGTACTTTCGGTTCACACCATCGTATCTATGGACTTTGCAACATCGGTTATCCCTGGCTGGCACACAACGATCTTCCCTCCTTACTTTGTGGCGGGGGCAATCTTCTCGGGTTTTGCAATGGTACAAAATTTGATGCTTGTAACCCGGGTTGTGTATAAATTGGAAGATTACATTACGTTTGAACACATTGAGTCAATGAATAAAATCATTACATTGACAGGTTCTATCGTAGGTGTAGCGTACTTGACTGAGTTTTTTATTGCTTGGTATTCAGGAGTTGAATATGAAAGCTATGCCTTCTACAACCGTATGGCGGGACCTTACTGGTGGGCCTACTGGGCAATGATGACCTGTAACGTAATTTCTCCTCAGCTTTTTTGGAGCCGTAAAATTCGTCGCAGTGTTAAATGGACGTTTTTCATATCAGTTATCGTAAACATTGGTATGTGGTTTGAGCGTTTCGTAATTATCGTAACCTCACTGCACCGTGATTATGTTCCTTCAAGCTGGGCAATGTTCTCGCCAACGATGTTTGATATTGGTGACTACATCTTCTCTTTCGGTTTTTTCTTCACTTGTTTCTTCTTATTCTCTAAATACTTACCAGTTATTAACATGGCTGAAGTAAAAGGAGTTATTAAGTCGACTTCTGAAAAATTGCCATTGAAAGTTTCGGGTGTATCAAAAGCGGAACGTTTGGCTTCACCTGCTTATAAAAAGGACGCAGAATAGTAATGATACAGGCTATTCTGCTTTCATAAGAAATAGCCAAAAACCAGTATCCGGAATCTAACTGATAAAATAATGGCTGAAATAAATAAGAAATTTTTAGTAGGGGTATACGACGATGAGGATATTGCCCTTGCTGCAGTGAACAAGATTAAAAGCGCAGGCGTAAAAATCTATGAGGTTTACTCCCCTTTTGCAATACACGGAATGGATACGGCAATTGGCCATCCACGTTCTCGCATTGGTATTGCCGCTTTTTGTTTTGGGGTAGTAGGTTTTCTTTGTGCCCTGACACTCACTACCTGGACAATGGGGATTGACTGGCCAATGGTAATTGGGGGAAAAGATCCACTTTCTTATCCCAACTATGTACCGGCAATGTTTGAGTTGACTGTATTATTTACTGCTTTTGGGATGACATTTACCTTTTTCATCTCCAATGGTCTAGGACCAACCGTAAAACCGCTTTTGTTTGACCCACGTTGTACTGACAACAAGTTTATAATGGCAATCGACCTGAGCAAAAATAAACTTTCGGAAACCGAGATCGAAAGCCTGATCAAAGCTTCGGGAGCAGAAGAAGTGAGTGTTAAACAGTTGTAATGTATTGATACACAAATGAAAAGAATTCATACACTAATAGTAGGGGCTTTTTTTGCAGCAGCAACCATGACTTCCTGTCAGCGTAGTCATGATGATACGGGCTGGGAATTTGCACCTAACATGTACAATTCGGTTGGGTATGAGCCTTATACTCAAATCGAAAAGAATCCAATCAATGCGGATGGTAAAAACATGCGCGAGCCCGTTGCTGGCACCGTTTCCCGTCGTAATTACCAAACAAAATTTGACAGCGCAAGCGTTGATTTAATGGTTTACAACATTGGGAAAGATGATTTAGCTACTGCCGAAGCCGTTTTGAAAAATCCGGTCCCCAACAACGAAAAAACGTTGGCCGAAGGTAAAGTTTTGTACTTACGTTATTGCCAGCATTGCCATGGTGAAGCAGGCGACGGCGCTGGCCCTGTAGCTGATATGTACAAAGGCGTTCCAAATTACAAAGCAGATGCTTACCTCAATATGAACGATGGGCATATTTTTCACGTGATTACACACGGCAAAGGCCGGATGTGGCCACACGGCTCTCAAGTTACTCCTGAAGAGCGTTGGAAAATAGTTCACTATGTTCATAAATTACAAAAGGGGTAGTCCTCCTAATACGTTAGTTGTTAATTGTTATTCTGAATTAAGATAAACGTTAGCAGTTAACAATTAATAATAACAAATAAAACCGATAACGAATAACAATTTTATAATGGGCGCACATCATCACGAAGTTGTTTCGGTAGAAGAGCAATTTGAGTTTACCGCCGAGTCGAAACGCAATCTCCTTATTGGAATGGGTGTAGGTATTGCACTTGTTCTACTTGGCTCATACCTGTTGTCACAGGGAGGAGGACATGATGCTCACGCTGCCGCTGGACATGGAGCAGAGCATGACCACGGAGCTCACGGCTACCACTGGACGCAACGCATCATTGCTAACCTATGGCTTAATAGTGTTTATTTTGCAGGTATTTCAATTATCGGAATGTTTTTCATTTCCTATAATTACTTAGCTCAAGCAGGCTGGTCGGCCGTTTTCAAAAGAATCCCTGAGGCTATGCCAGCTTTTTTGCCAATACCAGCTATTATTATGATTGTCTTGGCTGTGTTTTTTGGCGATAAAATTTATCACTGGATGCACGAAGGAATCATGGATCCCGCCAGTGCAAATTATGATGCCATCATTGCAGGTAAGCAAGGTTTTTTGAATAAGCCTTTTTACATTATTCGCTTGCTGCTTTATTTTGGACTATGGTACGTACTGTGGCGTATCGTACGTAATCTATCTCTTCGTGAAGATGAAATCGGTGGACTTGACGGTTACGAAAAATCAATCAAATACGGTACCGCATTCTTGGTCGTTTTTGCTGTAACTTCTTCAACTTCTGCGTGGGACTTTGTGATGTCGATTGATACTCACTGGTTTTCTACCATGTTTGGATGGTATACCTTGGCAAGTTGGCACGTAGCAGGTTTAGCTACTATGACCTTGACGATTGTTACATTGAAAGAAAGAGGCTATCTGAAGGCCGTAAACGAGAGTCACTTGCATGATTTGGGTAAATTCTGTTTTGCATTCAGTATCTTTTGGACGTATGTTTGGTTTGCCCAATTCTTATTGATTTACTACGCAAACTTACCTGAAGAAGCAATTTATTATCGTGAGCGCTTTAGCGGCTATGGTGGTATCTATAAAGCACCATTTTTTATCAACATTTTGTTAAACTTTGTGGCCCCTTTCCTAGTTTTAATGACAAGAGATTCGAAGCGTACCTCTGTTATTTTAAAACTGGCTTGCTGGTCGATTTTGGTAGGTCACTACTTTGACTTCTACACCAACATCATGCCGGGTACAGTAGGTGCAAACGGTGGTTTTGGCGCGGTTGAGTTTGGTTTTGTTTTGTTGTTTGCCTGTGCCTTTATTTGGTCGGTATCGAGCCAACTGACAAAAGCAAATTTGATTCCACGCAATCACCCAATGTTAGAAGAGTCTTTGCACCACGATATTGCGTAACGAATTTAAATTACAACCTATCTTAATACAATGGTATATTTAGTTGGTTTATTATTGCTTGTGCTGCTTGGGATAGCAATCGCTATCGCAGCCAAATTGCAGAAAGTAATGGGTAGTGTTCAATCAAACACTGAGGCGGATGCTCCCGTTCCGAACAATAAAATAAACGGAGCAATGTGGATTTTTTTCCTAATTGCAGGGACTGTAGGTGCGGTATGGTCATACTTGTCGGCCAGAAACTACTTTTTGCCCGAAGCTTCATCACCACACGGTCGTGAGACTGACAGCCAGTTTTGGTTGGATATGTCTTTATTGACCATTGCGTTCTTTATTGTCAATTTCCTGCTTTTCTTCTTTGCGTGGAAATACCAATACAAGAAAGGATATAAAGCTACTTTCTATCCTGAAAACCACAAGCTCGAGTTGATTTGGACCGCTATTCCGGCCGTAATCATGGCTGTATTGGTTTTCTTAGGATTCCGCTCATGGACCCAAATCATGTCTGATGCACCTGCAGATGCGCAAGTCATTGAAATCATGGGTAAACAGTTCGGTTGGATTGTACGATATCCAGGTATTCAAGATAACAAACTTGGAAATTATAATTTCAAGCTTATTGATGATAATAATAATAATCCAAGTGGAATAGATTATTCAGACGAAGCTTCGTTTGATGACTTTATCAACGTAAGTGAGATGCATGTCGAAGTAGGCAAACCAGTGTCTCTTAAAATTCGCGCCCGTGATGTTTTGCACAGCGTATTTATCCCTCACATGCGGGTAAAAATGGATGCGGTTCCTGGGATGCCAACTAAATTCTGGTTTACACCTGATAAGTCTACCGAGCAAATGCGTGCAGAACTAGGTAATCCTAATTTTGATTATGAGATTGCTTGTACAGAAGTGTGCGGACGTGGTCACTTTGCCATGCGTTTACGTCTGATTGTTGAAGACAAAGCATCGGTAGATGCGTGGAAACAACAACAGAAACCTGTTTTGTCGACTATTTTAGAAAACGACCCAAAGTTCATCTCTAAAATACCTGAGAAATTACGTGCGAAAGCAATGGATTACGCTCCTTATGTGGAAGAGACCGACAGCACAACTGCTGCTACAGGTTCGGCCGCTGCGGCAACTTCTTCTTTGCGTTAATTGAAAATTTACAACTTTAAACTCTCATAAAAATGTCAGTAGTAGAGGCCAATTTGGAACACGATGTTCACGCCCATGATGAGCATGAACATCATGAAGAATTAAACTTCTGGCGCAAGTATATCTTCTCAGAAGACCACAAAGTAATTGCCAAACAATACATGATTACCGGTATTTTTTGGGCAATTATCGGAGCGGCAATGTCGGTTGTTTTTCGTATTCAATTAGGTTTTCCTGGGGCGGATATCAGCTGGATGAAACCTTTCCTGGGGAAATGGATAACCGAGACTGGTGCATTAGATCCTAACTTTTACCTTGCTTTGGTGACAATGCACGGTACCATCATGGTATTTTTTGTACTGACAGCTGGTTTGAGCGGTACATTCAGTAACTTCTTGATTCCCTTGCAGGTAGGTGCACGCGACATGGCGTCTGGTTTCTTAAACATGTTATCGTTTTGGTTCTTTTTTGCATCAAGCGTATTAATGTTTGTATCCATCTTTTTGGAAACAGGACCTGCTGCAGGTGGATGGGTAGTATATCCTCCTTTGAGCGCCTTGCCCCAAGCACACATGGGTTCAGAAATGGGTATGACGCTGTGGTTGCTCAGTATGGCAATCTTCATTATGTCATCTCTTTTGGGTAGCCTAAACTATGTAACAACTATCATTAACCTCCGTACCCGTGGTATGACGTTCACGCGTCTTCCGTTGACGATTTGGGCGTTTATGATTACGGCTATTTTGGGGATTATCTCATTCCCAGTATTGTTGTCGGCTGCATTGCTTTTGATTTTTGACCGCCATTTTGGCACAAGTTTTTATCTCTCAGAAATCTATATCAACGGCGAAGCCTTACCAAACGTTGGTGGTAGCCCTATTTTGTTCCAACACTTGTTTTGGTTCTTAGGTCACCCAGAAGTATATATCGTATTGCTTCCTGCATTGGGGATTACTTCAGAAATTATTGCAACCAATTCACGTAAGCCAATTTTCGGTTATCGTGCCATGATTGCCTCCTTAATGGCTATTGCGTTCCTTGCCTTTATCGTGTGGGCTCACCATATGTTTGTGACTGGAATGAACCCATTCTTAGGTTCTATCTTTATGTTCCTGACACTTATCATTGCCGTTCCTTCGGCGGTAAAAGCGTTTAACTATATCACGACGCTGTGGCGCGGTAATATTGTGTTTACGCCAGGGATGCTTTTCTCTATTGGTTTGGTGTCATTGTTTGTATCAGGTGGATTGACTGGGATTATCTTGGGTAACTCTGCGTTGGATATTCAGTTGCATGATACTTATTTTGTAGTGGCTCACTTCCACATTGTAATGGGAGCTGCTTCGGCCTTTGGATTCTTTGCTGGTATTTATCACTGGTATCCAAAGATGTTTGGCCGAATGATGAACAATACACTCGGACAACTCCACTTCTGGTTGACATTTGCGGGAGTATATCTGGTATTCTTCCCAATGCACTACATTGGTATTGCTGGTTTCCCACGTCGCTATTATCAATTTACCAGCTTTGATTTTGGTAAGTCATTTACCGACCTTAACATGTTTGTGAGTATCGCTGCCATCTTCACGTTCTTTGCGCAGTTTATATTCCTTTGGAACTTCTTCTACAGCATGTTTAAGGGTAAAGTGGCTCCGATGAACCCATGGAAGTCAACAACTCTTGAATGGACTACACCAGTGAATGTAGGACACGGTAACTGGGTAGGTGAGATTCCTGCGGTGTATCGTTGGCCTTATGATTATAGCAAACCAGGTTCAGACGTAGATTTTATTCCGCAAAACGTACCTCATTCTCAAACACCGGAATCTAACTTCCCCCACGAGAATGCTTACATTGCCCAGGAAAAAGAAATTGAGGCTCAAAATTACAATGACCAATTCCAGGCTCATTGATCAAAATAACAACAATCGCCTATTTCGGAGGCTGGCACTTATAACCGTTGTCGTTGTATATTTATTAATACTTATCGGCGGAATTGTTAGAAGTACTGGCTCTGGGATGGGGTGTCCCGATTGGCCAAAATGTTTTGGAAGTTGGGTTCCTCCTACAGAGGTATCCCAACTTCCTCCAAATTATCAGGAGATTTACGGTGCTAAACTCAAAGGCGAAGTAGAATTCAACCCTACGAAGACTTGGATAGAGTATCTTAATCGTTTGTTTGGGGCTTTTACGGGAGTCCTGATTTTTGGAACACTTCTCGCTTCTATTCCCTTCTTTAAAAAAGACCGCCCAATTTTTTATATGAGTTTAGCAGCATTCTTGCTGACAGGCTTTCAAGGGTGGTTAGGTTCTAAAGTAGTTTCAGCCGAACTATCGCCATTCATCGTTACGTTGCACATGCTTTTGGCAATTGTCATAGTATTTGTATTGTTGTATGTTATGGCAAGGTCTTATGTAGGGAAAGTAGAAGTCGAAAAGGTGGTTAATAAGCCACTAATTAATAAGTGGTTGAAGTGGACGATTGGACTGTCATTGCTTCAGGTGTTGATTGGAACTCAAGTGAGGGAAGCGATGGATGATGTAATGGTGAATCTTGGTAATGAAGGACGTAATAAGTGGGTAGAGAACCTAGGGGTTTCGTTTTACATCCATAGGTCTTATTCGATTGTTATACTATTCCTCCACATTGGTTTGGTTTATCTATTATCTAAGTACATACAAACCAAAGGGGTTGTTTCTAAGTTGTCTAATGCCCTTCTGGCAATAATTATTGTTGAGATTGTAACAGGGATTATTTTGGCTTATTTGAGTGTGCCCGCTGTTGCACAGCCAATTCACCTAACATTGGCAACCGTTGCCGTTGGAATGCAGTTTGTGGTGTGGCTATTGCTCAATGCTGAAAGTGTGTTTACTCACAAAACGGCTTTAAAAGCCGAAAACATGAACGTTTGAAATGTCAATAACCTTAGATATACTCCTTTTTAAACTACGTGCTTACTTGGAACTTATGAAGTTGCGGTTGGCGTGGTTGGTTGCTTTTTCGGGCGCTTTTGGATACAGTTTAGGTATCGACAAAGTGGAATGGTTACCGCTGTCCATTTTTTTGTTTGCTGCGTTTTGTATCACAGGGGCGGCCAATATCATCAATCAGATTATTGAGATAGATTTAGATAAATTGATGAAACGTACGCAGAACCGTCCGCTTCCGAGTGGGCGTGTGAGTGTACAGGAAGCCGTTTGGTTGGCAATCATACTATTTGTGGTATCGACAATTCTCTTTTTTGTTGAGTTCAATCTACGTGCTTGCGCATTGGCGGTACTGTCCACGATTCTCTATGGTTTTGTTTACACACCCTTAAAGAAAGTTGGTCCGATTGCTGTATTTGTTGGTGCAATACCAGGCGCATTTCCACCCATGATTGGCTGGGTGGCGGCAACCAATCAATTTGGCTTGGAGCCAGGTATCCTTTTTGCCATTCAATTTATTTGGCAGTTTCCTCATTTTTGGGCAATTGCGTGGGTTTTAGATGAAGATTACAAAAAAGCGGGTTTTCGTTTGTTGCCGTCTAAAGGGGGCAAAGATCTAAGTACGGCGATTCAAATAATGATTTATACATTGTTCTTATTGCCAGTAGGATGGTTGCCCTACGAATTGGGAATGACAGGAATCAATTCTGCTTTGGTGGCAATGTTGTTTGGCGTATTATTTCTGGCTCAAACATTCCACTTGATGCGAAAGTGTTCAGATAAGACGGCTTTACAATTAATGTTTGGCTCATTTATTTATTTGCCAATAGTACAAATAGCTTATCTATTGGATAAAATTTAATTCAGAACATGGCTGAGGTAGAAAAAATAAGAATCGAGGAAGCACCTGAAACGTTGGCGATGGACCCCAAGAAATTTATACTTTGGGGCTTTATCGTTACCATTATCATGTTGTTTGCTTCCCAAACCAGCGCGTACTTGGTTCGACGAGCCGAAGGAAACTGGGTAGAGTTTCAAATTCCGCAAATCTTCTGGTACAGTACTGTTGTGCTTGTTGTCAGTAGTGTGGCAATGCACTGGGCGTACATAGCTGCAAAAAAAGATAATTTCAATACACTCAAAATAGCAATTTCTATTACTTTTGTGCTCGGAATGGCATTTTTGGTGATGCAGTTTCTGGGCTGGAAAGATTTGGTCGCGCAAAACGTATACTTTGTAGGTAATCCATCAGGCTCGTTCTTTTACGTGTTTACTTTGTTACACGGTATTCACTTAATCACTGGTCTTTTGGTTCTTTGTGTTACGTTCATTTCAGCAATGAGATTAAAAGTACACGCCAAAAACCTCCGTCGAATAGAAATTTGCACCACATATTGGCATTTTCTTGACATTCTGTGGATTTATTTATTTGTTTTCCTTTTGTATTTTCGTTAGAAAAAGAGTCTTAATTAAAACTTGCAATATTTAATAGAATAACGATGGCTGCTACTGCACAACCGAATGTTAAAAATGTATGGCTGGGGGGAGTTGAACCCATGAAAGCCAGCTACGGGAAGTTGATGATGTGGTTCTTTTTAGTTTCGGACACATTTACTTTTTCGGCTTTGCTGGTTTCTTATGGTTTGGTTCGCTATAGTTACCCTGCCTACGCAGGTAAAGTTGTTGATTTTGTTTCATCGCCCACCTACTGGCCGATTCCAGAAAAGGTTTTTGATGCACTACCCTTTTTGCATGGCTTACATGCACCGCTTGTGTTTGTGGGTATAATGACCTTTATCTTGATTTTTAGTTCGGTAACAATGGTATTGGCGGTAGAAGCAGGCCATCGTAATGACAGAGCTACCGTAGAAAAATATATGCTTTGGACACTGTTAGGTGGTGCTACTTTTTTAGGTTGTCAAGCATGGGAGTGGACCCACTTTATCCACGGAACAGAAGGTGGAACGGTTATTAAAGAACTTGTTGACGGTTCATGGGTTTCCAAAACTGTTTTTGGCGCAAATCTTACCGTAAATCAATACGGGCCTCCAGCGTTTGCTGACTTCTTTTTCTTCATCACAGGTTTCCACGGAACCCACGTATTTTCAGGTGTTGTACTAAACTTCTTGGTTTTCTACCGCACTGCTACGGGTACGTATGAGCGCAGAGGCCATTATGAAATGGTTGAGAAAGTAGGTTTGTACTGGCACTTTGTGGATTTGGTTTGGGTATTTGTATTTACATTCTTTTACCTCGTATAATTCAGCACTGTTAAATACAAAGCATTAAACGTATGAGTTGTTTTAATGCAAACCTTCCTAACGTTTAACTTAAAATTAAAAAAATATGGCACACGTACACGAACACGAAGTTGATGAAAACGCCGGTGCAGAGCAAAGAAAAGCAATTTGGCGTACTTTTTGGATTCTTTTAATCCTTACTGCAGTTGAGTTTTTAATCGCTTTTACGCTTGAAGCAGGGTCACTCAAAACGGCAATATTCGTTGGAATGACCATTGTGAAAGCTTTTTATATCGTGGGTGAATTTATGCACCTAAAGCATGAAGTAAAATCACTCATTTGGGCAATCCTAATCCCTTGTATTTTTGTTGTTTGGTTGTTGATTGCCTTGATGCGTGAGGGAGGCTCCATTTTCGACTTACGTTAATTTTTTAAGTGAGTTGAATGGTATCTTACCCACTCAATTCTGAGTAAAAGAGTATTTTATACTATGAAAAGATACCTGAAAGCCGGCTTGCTAACCCTAGTGTTGGTGTTGCCGGCTTTAATTGTTTTATTTTTACACGGTTTTGCCGAAAACCACTTTACATTGCCCTACCTTCAACCTCTGGTTGACTCAACTGGAAAGGTCGTAATGAATGGGCAGGATACTGTTTTTTACCAAGTTCCAACAGCCGTAGAAAAGAATATTAAAGTTGTGGCGTTTTTTGGTGAAAACCCGTCCAATCAGCTAATTCAACAGTTTTCAAGGGTTGAAAAATTAGCTTCCGACGACGTAAAAGTAGAGGCCCTAAAAGGTGAAAATGTTGAAAAAGACGCAACGGATATTTATAAAGTCAAGCCATTAACAAAAGCAAAGTCTGCTGAAAACATTCTCTATAACGAACAGTTTATATTGATAGACAAAGAAGGATATATCAGGGGTGTTTATGACGGTACTGATCCCGAAGACGTAGATCGTTTGTTGGCAGAACTCAAAATCCTCATTGATATTT